>CAYOZR010000063.1:0-17284 GCA_964408555.1 uncultured Aestuariivirga sp. | reverse complement strand
GTTCCGGTGGTTCTTGGCGGCAATCCGGGCCAACGCGTCGGACTGATCGCCGTATTTCTGGAAATTCACGCCGACGCCGCCGACGAAATAGGCCGAGCCCTCGACCCCGCCGAAACGCCGGTAGAGATCGCGCGGGCTCGTCGAATTATAGACCAGCACCAGGGAGCGCGAGCCGTTGCCGCCGAAATCCCAGCCCAGCGACGGGCCCTGCCAATAGATGCGCTGCTTGGTGCCGTTCTTGTAATAGATGGTGCCTTCGCCATAGCGCAGGCCGCCGATGATGGCGCCGGAACCCTCTTCGCCGACGATATAGGCGGTGGGTTCGCCCTGGCTCCGGAAGACATATTCGACCGCCTCGGCGAGGCCGCGCGTGGTCTTGCCGAAGAAGCGGTGGCCGGTGGTAACGATTTCTTCCGAGGTATAGGTCTGGTTCTCGCCGGTCTTGCTGGCGTCGGAAATCGAGCCGGTGGTCTGGCCCACGGCCGGCATGGCGAGCGTCACGGCAAGGCCTACGCCCAGGGCGGCAAGCAGCGTCTTGATTCTCATGTCATCCCCTCGAATCCTTCAAATCCCAGGGCCACTATCGGCAGCCCCTGTGGCAGCGGTGTGGCGGCCCGCTTTTCCTAGCAGCGCCGGCTTGCCGGATGGTTAACACTTTGAAAATTCAGGCGGATGCGATGAAGCCGGGATTGTCGTAACCGCGCGCCCGCTTGCCGTAGGTGAGGGGCTGGCCGTCCTCGGTGACGACCTTGCCGCCGGCGGCCGCGAGCACCGCATGGCCCGCCGCGGTGTCCCATTCCATGGTGCGGCCGAAGCGCGGGTAGAGATCGGCCTCGCCCGCCGCCACCAGGCAAAATTTGAGCGACGAGCCGGCTTGGCACAGCGATTTGACCTTCAGCGTCTTGAGGAAGCCGTCGGTGGCGGCATCGCGGTGCGAGCGGCTGGCAACGACGGTCGCCCCATCGGCGGGGCAGGCACGGACATGCAGGTCCTTCCAGACGATATCGCCGCTGGGGCCGATCATGCCTTCGGCCGCGCCGACGCCTTTCTCGCCCCAGAAGATGCGGGCAAGGGCCGGGGCAAGAACCACGCCGAGGACCGGCGCGCCGTCTTCGATCAATGCGATGTTGACCGTGAACTCGCCATTGCGCGAGATGAATTCCTTAGTGCCATCAAGGGGATCGACCAGCCAGAAGCGGCCCCCGACTGGCGGAATGCGGCCGGCCGAGGCGGCCTCCTCGGAGATCACCGGGGCTGCCGGATCGAGCTTCGCCAGGCCCTCGAGGATGAGGCGTTCGGCGGCCTCGTCGGCTTCCGTCACCGGGGTCAGGTCGCTCTTGGCGCGGGCGGAGAAATCGCCGCGGTAAACGCCCATGATCTCGCGGCCGGCATCGACGGCAAGCGCGATCAGGTCCCGCATGGGGCGGGAAGGGGTCAAGGTCATGGGGGCGGAATCTCTGTTGGTTGGCGGGCTCTATGGGCCGGAGGACGGGGCCTCGTCAATGCGGAAATCCGCCGCCGTCTTTGCTAGAACAATCGGCGCGAATCATTGCACAAGGACGCCATGACCGAGCCCCGCCTTTCCGATCTCGACCTGGCCGCGCTGCTGTGCTCGCGCGTCTGCCACGATGTCATCTCGCCGGTGGGCGCCATCGCCAACGGCATGGAATTGTTCGACGATCCGGAGATGGACGCGGAGACCAAGGAAACCGCCCTGGCCATGGTGCGCTCTTCCGCAAGGACCGCTTCGGCCAAGCTCAAGTTCTGCCGCATCGCCTTTGGCGCGGCGGGCTCGGCCGGGGCCTCGATCGACATGGCCGAGGCGGGCGAGACGGCCAAGGCCTTCGTCGGCGAGGAGAAGGTGAAGCTCGACTGGCAGGCGCCGCGCGAGAACCGGCCGAAGCAGCAGGTCAAGCTCCTGCTCAACATGCTGCTGATCGGCATGGCGGGAATTCCGCGCGGCGGCACGGTGACGGTCGAGGCGGCGGGCGGCGGCTTCACGGTGAGGGCGAGGGGCGAGCGCGCCAAGCTGCCCGAGGCGCTGGCCGAGGTGATCGAGGGCCGGGCCGATCTCGCCAGCCTCGATGCCCGGCTGGTGCAGCCCTATTACGCCAGCCTGCTGGCCCGCTCGGCGGGGCTCAAGCTGAGCCTGGCGATGGATGGCGACGACGTGGTGGTGAGCGCCGGATAAGGCGCGATTCGGCGTCGAAACGGCGAGAAAATAGCGAGGTTTTTGGAGACATTTTGGAGCACTTGGCGCGCATTTCGTGGTGCGCAAGCGGGGGAGGCGGGAGGCGCCGGTGGCGATGGCGGGGACAGCCGGCTTGGGTCAAAAATGGAATAAATAGTCCGTCCCTGGAATTTTCAGATCACGGCGGGCGGAGACGGGCGGAGCGGGATCGGGGCGCGGCCTTCTCGCCCGCAACCAAATCGCGTAGCGTCAGACTCCACTCCGGCTTGAGGGTTCAATGCGACTTTCCTGGAACGAGATCCGCGCGCGGGCGTCGGGCTTTGCCGAAGACTGGAAAGGCAAGGGCTACGAGCGCGGCGAAACCCAAACCTTTTACAACGAGTTCTTCGAAGTCTTCGGCGTGCCGCGCAAGAAGGTCGCGATCTTCGAGGAGCCGGTCAAAGGATTGGCCGAGAACAAGCGCGGCTTCATCGACCTGTTCTGGAAGGGAGTGCTGCTGGTCGAGCAAAAGAGCGCCGGCCGCGACCTGAAAGACGCCAAGAAGCAAGCCTTCGATTACCTGCCGGGCATCAAGTCCGACAAGGACCTGCCGCACTACATTCTTCTCTGCGACTTCCAGACATTCGAGCTCTACGATCTCGAGGACCGCAAGGATTGGAAGTTCGGCCTCTACGATTTGCCGAACAAGGTCCAGGCCTTCTCCTTCATCTTCGGCGGCGTCACCCGCGAGTTCAAGGACGAAGACCCGGTCAACATCAAGGCCTCGGAACTGATGGGTGAACTGCATGACGCCCTGAAAGCGTCGGGCTATGTGGGCCACGATCTCGAACGCTTTCTGGTGCGCCTCGTCTTCTGTCTGTTCGCGGACGATACGGGCATCTTCACACCGAGAAGTATTCTCAACGATTATATCCGCGACCGGTCGGCCGAAGACGGTTCCGACCTTGGGCCGAAACTTGCGAAGATTTTCGAAGTTCTCAATACCCACGAAGACAGCCGCGCCAAGACTCTCGACGAAGACCTGAATCTGTTTCCCTATGTGAACGGCGATCTCTTCGCCGAGCGCCTGCCCATGCCGGATTTCACCGGGCCGATGCGCAGGCTGCTGCTCGAAGCTTCAGACTTCAACTGGTCGCTTGTCTCACCCGCCATCTTCGGCGCGCTGTTCCAATCGGTCATGGACGCGAAGAAACGCCGCGCCATCGGTGCACATTACACCAACGAGCAGAATATCCTGAAGGTGATCGGACCGCTGTTTCTCGATGACCTCAAGGCCGAACTGGCGCGGCTGAAGGCGCGGAAAGACACGGGCCGCGAAAAGGTGCTGCTGGCGTTTCAGGACAAGCTGGCGAACATCACATGCTTCGATCCCGCCTGTGGTTGCGGCAATTTTCTTGTCATCGCCTATCGTGAATTGCGGGCACTCGAAACCGAAGTCATTCTTGATCTGACCAAGATCAAGCATCTGTTCACCGAGCAATTGTCGAAGGTGGATGTCAACCAGTTCTATGGGCTAGAGATCGAGGAATTTCCGGCGCGCATCGCCGAGACGGCCCTGTGGATGATGGACCACATCATGAACCAGCGGCTCTCCGATGCGCTGGGGCTTGTGAAGCTGCGCATTCCGCTGAAGGCGGCACCGACCATTGTCAACGCCGACGCGCTGGAAACCGATTGGTCCATGGTGCTGCCGCCGGAAGAGTGCTCCTATGTGTTCGGCAATCCGCCTTTCTCCGGCGCCAAGTTGCAGACGGAGAAACAACGCGCACAGGTTCACCGCATCGCCGACCTCGGAAGGAAGAAAGGCACTCTCGACTATGTGTGCTGCTGGTTCCTCAAGGCCGGGGCCTATGTGCAAAGAGGCCATGCCAAGATCGGCTTTGTGGCGACGAATTCGATCACCCAGGGCGAACAGGTGGCGGAGCTCTGGCCGCTCCTGTTCAACCGTTACCATCTGGAAATCGCCTATGCCCACCGCACCTTCGCCTGGGGCTCGGAGGCGCGCGGCAAGGCCAATGTGCATGTGGTCATTATTGGACTGACGAAGAAGACCGACACTCCACAGGAGAAACGGCTGTTCGACTATCAAGACATCAAGGGCGCGCCGACGGAAACGGGAGTGAGGGCGATTTCGCCTTACTTGTTTGATGCGGGGCTTCTGGCTGACCCTCATACGGTTGTGTATGAACGGTCGAAACCGATGGACGGATTTCCGAGCATGATAATTGGATCAAAGCCGATTGATGGAGGTCACTTCATATTTCGGCGCGATGAGAGAGATGAGTTCATAAGTATTGAACCATCTGCAATTCGATTTTTGCGTCCGTACGTTGGTTCAGAAGAATTCATCAATGGCGGTGATCGTTGGATATTGGCGCTTCATGATGTGAGGCCCGACGAATTGCGGGCGATGCCCGCGATACGAGAACGAGTGGAGCTGGTGAGGAGAGTCCGTCTGGCGAGCAAGAGTGCGCCAACTCGAGAGTTGGCAAAATCACCGACCATGTATCATGTGAATGTTGTCCCCAAGTCGAACTTCCTTGTAATCCCAAAAGTCAGTTCCGAACGCCGAGACTATGTGCCGATCGGTTTTCTGAAGCCGCCAACTATTCCCAGTGACCTCGTATTTGTAGTGGAGAATGCCACGCTTGATCTCTTCGCTCTTCTCACCTCCCGCATGCACATGGCATGGCTGCGCTATATTGGCGGCCGATTGAAAAGCGACTATCGCTATTCCATCGGGCTCGTCTACAACCCTTTCCCGTGGCCCGACCTCACCGCCGACGCGAAAGTGAGACTCGCCAAGCTCGGCCAGGCCGTGCTCGATGCGCGGGCGAAACATACGCAATCCACTCTCGCCGATCTCTACGACACCACGACCATGCCGCCGGACTTGCGCAAGGCGCATCAGGCGCTCGATCTCGCGGTGGACCGGCTCTACCGCAAGGAGCCCTTCGCCTCCGACCGCGCCCGCGTCGAATTCCTGCTGGCGCGCTATGAGGCCCTGACCGCGCCCGCACTGGCGCTGGCGGCGCGAAAGCCGAAACGAAAAGCGGGAAAAAGGCCGTGAGCTTTGGAGATTTCATCGTCTATGCCGATGAAAGCGGCGATCATGGTCTCGCCTCCATCAATGCGGAAAGCCCGGTATTCGTATTGGCATTCTGTATCTTCAAGAAATCGGATTATTCCACGCTGGCCGTTCCCGGCGTTCAACAGTTGAAGTTCCGCTTTTGGGGCCATGACGATATCATCCTGCATGGTCACGATATCCGCAAGCAGCACGGCAATTTCAACATTCTATTGAACCCGCACACCCGCGCTGCTTTCATCGAAGAGTTGAGCGGACTGATCGAAGCAATTCCATTCACGCTGATTGCAGCGGTCATCGACAAGTCGAGACTCGTTAAGCAATATGCCCATCCTGCAAATCCCTATGAAATGGCTCTTACGTTTTGCATGGAGCGTCTCCATCATTGGCTGAAAGGCGCGGGACAAACGGAAAAACTAACCCATGTGATCGTCGAACGGCGCGGCCGCATGGAGGATCAACTTCTGGAGCTGGAGTTCCGCCGTATCACGGATGGCCGCAACGCCGCTGGAAAGATGCCCAACCTCTCCATCCGATTCATGGACAAGAAACACAATTCAACCGGATTGCAGATTGCCGATCTTGTGGCGCATCCGATCGGCCGGCAGGTGATCAAACCGGAACAACCCAATCGCGCTTATCGCATTATCGAGAAGAAATTCAGGCGCAGCCCTGCTGGAAAGATCGAGGGTTACGGTCTCAAGATATTCCCATAAGCGAAGGGCCCCGGTTACACCGAGGCCCAGCGCCGAACGAGCAATCCCGTTCCATTTATGTTGTTCATATACAACTCCGGCGCTCGATTGTCAAGGTGGGTTAGGTTTATACGCCTAGAATGATTTGGCCGTTGTGCCGCAAGGCGGCGCGGAAGCCGAAGCGGCGAAAGCAGGCCATCGACAGGGTATATGCGTCAGCGCTTCCTGGCGGCGGATAGGGGCTGACCGCCCGGCTCGCCTTGGCCGCCCGCTTCCGCCATAATGGCGGCAGAATCGGAAACACCGCATGTCCCTCAGCCAGCCCAGTCTTTTCGGCGACGACGATCCCGAACTTTCCGGCGCCAAGAGCGGCGCGCCGAAGCCCTATGTGCCGAAGCCCCAGCATGTGCGCAACCGCTTCATCGACTTTCTGGCCCAGATGACGGCTGCCCAAAAATGGCCATGGGACGAGAACCAGGTGGAATTCTATCGCCAGCGCGTCTGGCCCTATCTCTATGAGCGGCTGCCCGATGCCACCGAAGCCGCCGAGTGGAGGCGCAAGCTCGAAGCCGAAGCGGCCCGGCTCGACGCGGCGCGCTAAGGAAGGCCCCTTGTCCGGCGTTACGCGCGCTCGCAAGCTCGCCCCCCGCGAAGGGGGAAGGGCAAGGACCTGCCGCGCTATATTCTTCTCCGCGACTTCCAAACATTCGAGCGTTACCATCTCGAGGAGCGAGCCACGCGCAAACATCGAGGATATGGCAAATGGCCGTCACCATTCGCCAAGGTCCCGTCTTGCCAATGACGCCAATTTGCGCAAGTCTCGGCCCCGTCAGGCCGGTCATCGGGTGGATGTCAGGTTGAAAACTCAGGGAGGAAGCACGATGACTAGTTCCGGTGTTGCCCGTTTTGGCGTCGCGGCCGTGATTGCGCTGATCGGCATGGGCGCGGGGATTGGCGCCGCGAATGCCGATGACGTCGACAAGGCCCAGCTCGACGCCATGCGGCAGGCGCTCGCCAAATATGAAGATCCTTATGTCGCCGTCCGCGATCTCTATCTGTCGACGGTGGGCTGCGTCCACTACGACGGCACGAAGATCGAAGGGCATATGGATTATCCGAAAGGGGCCATGGGCGTTCACTTGGTCAACCTCACCGTGCAAGGGCCGCCCGATCCGATGAAGCCCAATGTGCTGGTCTATGAGCCCGATAACGGAAAACTCAAATTGGTCGCGGTCGAATGGCTGGTGCCCCTGGCCGCCGCCAAGGGGCGGCCAAGTCTCCTGGGCCAGCCCTTCCAGGGTCCGATGGAAGGCCACGAGCCGCTCATTCCACAGGAGTTCCATCACTATGATCTGCATGCCTGGCTGTTCAAGGACAACCCTCTGGGAATGTTCAGTCCCACCAATCCCAATGTGAGCTGCGACGGCGCGGCCTTTACCTTGTTGGAAATGCCGACCAAGCTGGTGCCGGAGCCCTGACGCCGGCGGAATGAAAGCCAAGGAGGAAGACCGATGCCACTCTATCTGACCCGGTTCAGTTACACGCCGGCCACATGGGCGAAGCTCATCAAGAACCCCGAGGACCGCCGGGCGGCGGCCAAGCAGTACATCGAAGCGGTCGGCGGAAAGATGCACGGTTTCTGGTATGCCTTCGGCGATCACGACGGATACAACTTGTGGGAGGCTCCGGATAACGTCTCGATGGCAGCCACGGCGATCGCGATCGGCGCCGGCGGAGCGTTGAGCTCCGTGCAGACGACTGTCTTGCTGACCGTCGAGGAGACGCTCGCGGCCATGCAAAAGGCCGCGTCGATCACGTATCGGCCACCGGGAGATAAAGGCTAAACTCTGCAATTACAGCATGATTGGGGAGCCACATGGTCCGGGTCGTGGGAGTCGACCATCTCGTCATCAGGGTCGGCGATTACGAAAAGTCGAAGGCCTTTTACGGCCGGCTATTCGGGTTTCTCGGATTCGAGGTGTCCGACGAGTATGACGACGCCATCGGATGGACCAATGGCAAGACGCGGCTATGGATCGGGCCGGCCGATGCCGAGGGCCGCAAGCACAAGCATCGCGCCGGCAACATCGGCTTTCATCACTATGCGTTCCAGCTTCGCAGCCGCAAGGACGTGGACGCGCTGCAGGCGTTTCTGGATGAAATCGGCGCCACCATCGTGGACCCGGCGGGCGAGTATTACGACGACTACTATGCGGTGTTTTTTCTCGATCCCGACGGGCTGAAGCTTGAAGGCATGAAATACGGCGAGCGCCAGGCGCTGGCGGCTCGCCAGAAAGCGCGAAAAGCCGCCAAAGCCCGCAAGCCGCGCCGGCGCTCATGAAGGCGCAGGTGGGTAGGTTGCGGACGCGCGGCGAGGGCGGCGCGGAAACCGAAGCGACGGAAGAAAGCCTGAAAACAAGACACCCCGCCGCGACTTGTTATCGCCGGTGGCGGGGTTTGCCCTTCGAGAGGGTCTTGAGGCTCAACGAGTTTCCCCGCTAGCCGTGAATGTAGTGCTCAAGCTGATCGATGATGAATTTCTGATCGCCGATTATGCTTTTTACAAGATCGCCGATGGAGACAATGCCGATCAACTTGTCTCCTTCGAACACGGGCAGGTGACGGATGCGCTTCTCGGTCATCAGTGCCATGCACTGCTCAATTGTCTGGTCCGGCCACGCAACAACAACTTGTTTCTCCATGATGTCGCGCACCGGCGTCTTGGGAGATGTCTTGCCTTTAAGAACGACATTCCGCGCGTAGTGTCTCTCGGTAACGATGCCGACGAGTTTATCGCCGCCGAGCACCACCAGGGATCCAATGTCTTTCTCCGCCATCCTTGCCACGGCATCGTACACGGTGGCGTCCGGGCCGATGGACCAAACGATTCCGCTCTTTCGATCAAGCAACTGCCGCACAGTAGTCATTTCAATTCCTTCGGTCGCAACTTCCGGCGTGAAGTTCGATTAAGATGGATCATATCGCCTCGCAAAGCGTTGATTCATATCAAACTCTCGGCATGCCGATTGCGGTGTCTGGCGCGGGGCGGCGCGATCGGCTATGGTCCCGTCCCATCATGGGCGACGAGAAATTCTGGTATTTCTTCGGCGGCATCTTTCTGGTGGTGGGGCTGGGCTTTCTCGGCCTGAGCCTCGGCGTCAATATCTTCGCCGATCCGGACATGCTGAACAAGGGAACGCCCGTCTGGCTGTTCGCGCTGGCGGGGGTGGTGCTCTCGGGCTTCGGCGGCACCATCGTCTATTACGCCCGCGCGGCCGGGCAGCGCGATTTGCGGCTGATGCAGGAGGGCGTGGCGCTCAAGGCCACCGTCGCCGATATCCGCCGCAGCAACATCAGCATCAACCGGCAGACGCGCTGGCATGTGTGCTATGCTTACGAATATCCGCCGGGGCAGAAACGCAAGGGCGAGAGCCGGGCCATGCCGGGCGAGACGGTGATGGGCTACAAGCCCGGCGATAGCATCGACATCAAGGCCGATCCGCAAAAGCCGGGGCTGAGCGTGTTCCTGGGGAAGTGATCAGGCGATCTCGCGCATTTCTTGGCCGTGCATGGGGGGAGCGCCTTCGCGCAGCACATAGCCGCGGCCCCACACGGTTTCGATGAAATTCTTGCCGCCCGCGGCACTCGCCAGCTTCTTGCGCAGCTTGCAGATGAACACGTCGATGATCTTGAGCTCGGGCTCGTCCATGCCGCCATAGAGGTGGTTCAAGAACATTTCCTTGGTGAGCGTGGTTCCCTTCCGGAGCGAGAGCAGCTCGAGCATCTGGTATTCCTTGCCGGTCAGGTGGACGCGGCTTCCCGCCACCTCGACGGTCTTGGTGTCGAGATTGACCAGCAATTCGCCGGTGAGAATGACCGACTGGGCATGGCCCTTGGAGCGGCGCACCACCGCATGGATGCGGGCGACGAGCTCGTCCTTGTGGAAGGGCTTGGTCATGTAATCGTCGGCGCCGAAGCCGAGCCCTCGCACCTTGTCCTCGATGCCGGCCAGGCCGGAGAGAATGAGAATGGGGGTGTTGACCTTGGAGACGCGCAGCGTCTTCAGCACTTCATAGCCCGACATGTCGGGCAGATTGAGATCGAGGAGGATGATGTCGTAATCGTAGAGCTTGCCGAGATCGACGCCCTCTTCGCCCAGATCGGTGGTGTAGACGTTGAACCCTTCCGACTTCAGCATCAGCTCGATGCTTTGGGCCGTCGCGGTATCGTCCTCGATCAGCAGTACCCTCATCTCGAATCCCCTATCGCCGCCGGCTCCGCCGTGGAGCCCTCTCTCGTTGCAGCCCGCGCCCCGCACAATCGGGATGGGTGCAACTAACCGTTAACGCTCACATGGAAGATAAGCCGGGAAAGGTTAACAAAACCTAATGCGCCTGACTCGAAATCACCTGACCGGAACGCAAGATGTGGTGGATGGCCGGAATTGCATACCAGATTTTGCCTTAGGCCACGGAAACTCCCGGTTTTTTCGACTGGCCGTGGCATTTTCCGCCGCTTTACCCGCCTTTAAGCTTACCGGTTCATCATCGCGCCCACGATGTCCGGAATCTCCTGCGTAGTTGATTCGGACGCGGGTGAAAAGACTTTGTACGAGTGAGTGAGGAACCCCATGCGTTCACGCGATACGCTTCTCCGGCTGCACCGCTTCCGGGCCGAGGACAAGCGCCGTCAGGTCGCCGACATCGAGGCCATGATTCAGGACCTCATGCGCAAATACGACGACCTCGACGCCCATGTGCGCGCCGAGGAAGCCCGCAACGGGGTGGGCGATCCCGCCCACTTCAACTATTCGCTGGCCGCGCGGGCGGCTGGCTCGCGCCGCGACAACCTCTTGAAGTCGATCGGCGAACTCAAGGACCAGTTGACCGACGCCCAGGCCGGGCTCAAGGACGAAGACGCGGAATTGCGCAAGGTCGAGCTCCTGGTCGAGAAGGAAGGCGGTGGCGGCGGCACCGCGCCCGCAAGCGTGGCCAGCCATCTGGCCGGCGCGCCGGCGCGCTGAAGCGGCGATTCTTGGCGGGCCGATTTGACCTCGATCAAGTCGCCAAGGACCCGCGGCGGCTAGTCAAGCTGTCATGTCCGGCCTCATTCTGCTGCCCTTGCAGCTCGTGCTCGACCGCATCGTCCGCGGCGTGGCGGCGCGGCAGGCGCCGCTGTTCGAGCGGCTGGGAGGCCATAGCCACAGCGTCTATCTGATCGATCCGGTCAATCTGCCGGTGGTATTGGTGCTCAAGCCCGATCCGCGGGCACCGCAGTTGCGGGTTGCCTGGCGCGCCGCCGCCGAAAAGGCCGATTGCCGCATCGCCGGCAGTTTCCTGACGCTGCTGGCCCTGATCGACGGCCGGCGCGACGGGGATGCGCTGTTCTTCTCCCGCGATCTGACCGTCGAAGGCGATATCGACGCGGTGGTGACGCTGCGCAACGCACTCGACGATCTCGACACGACGCTGGTCCAGGATATCGTCGCGGCGTCGGGCCCGCTGCGCGGACCCCTGCAAGCGGCGCTGCGGTTCCTGCGGTCCTTCGATGGCCCCGAGGTGCGCAATGCCGGCTGAAGCGCCCAACCGTCCCGAACTGGTTTGTCCCGCCGGCACGCCCGGCGGGTTGCGCACGGCGATCGAGGCCGGAGCCGATGCCGTCTATTGCGGCTTCCAGGATGCCACCAACGCGCGCAATTTCCCCGGGCTCAATTTTACCCGCCGGGAAATGGAAGAGAGCATCGCCCATGCGCATGGCCGCGGCGCCAAAGTGCTCGTCGCACTCAACACGTTTCCGCCGGCGGGAGCGATGGCGCTATGGAAGACGGCGGTCGACGACGCCGCGAAATCCGGCGCCGACGCCATTATCGTCGCCGACATCGGTGTCGCCCGCTATGCCGCCAAGCGCCACCCCGATCTCAGATTGCATCTCTCGGTGCAGGCCGGCGCCTCGTCGCCGGAAGCGATCCGCTTCTATTGCAGCGAATTCGGGGTGCGCCGCGTCGTCCTGCCGCGCATGCTGACGGTGGCCGAGATCAAGGAGGTCAAGGACGAGGTGCCCTGCGAGATCGAAGCCTTCGTGTTCGGCAATATCGGCATGATGGCGGAGGGGCGCTGCAGCCTGACCAATTATGTGACCGGCATCTCGACCAACATGGACGGCGTGTGTTCGCCCGCCAGCCAGGTCGTCTTCCACGAGGACGGCGCCCGCAATCTGACGGCCAGCATGGGCGGCTTCACCATGGACTGTTTCGCCTGCGGCGAGGCGGCCGGTTATCCGACGATTTGCAAGGGCCGCTACACCGCTCCGGCCGGCAAACCCTATTATGCCTTCGAGGAGCCGGTGAGCCTCAATCTCTCGGCGCTGCTGCCCGAACTGATCCGGGCGGGGGTCACGGCCTTCAAGATCGAGGGCCGGCAAAGGAGCCGCGCCTATGTGCGGGCCGTGGTCAGCGCCTACCGGGAGGCCGTCGATACCTGCCTGGCGGGTGGCGAGCCCAGGCTCGCCGATCTGATCGCGCTGACCGAGGGCCACCGCCAGACCGAAGGCGCCTTTGCCAGCAAGAAGTGGCGGTAGACATGGCGAACGCGGCCGAACTCACCATCGGGCCGGTGCTGTTCAATTGGGCGCCGGACGTCTGGCGCGATTTCTATTTTCGCATGGCCGACGAAGCGCCGGTCGGTGCCGTCTATGTCGGCGAAACGGTCTGCGCCAAGCGCGCGCCGTTCTTCGAGCCGCATTTCGAGGCGGTGATCGAGCGGCTGCGGAGCGGCGGCAAGCAGGCGATCGTGTCGCTGCTGGCGCAGGTGATGAGCCGGGTCGACCGCCGCCTGGTGAGCGGAATGGCCGCCATGGAAGGCGTGATGTTCGAAGTGAACGATGCCTCGGCGCTGGCGGCGGTCGCCGGCAAGCGCCATGCGGCCGGACCATTCCTTAATGTCTACAACGAAGACACGCTGTGCTTTCTGGCGCATCGGGGGGCCGAGATCTTCTGCCTGCCGGCCGAGCTTCCGGCGCAATCGGTGGCCGTCATGGGCGAGGCCGCGGCAAAGCACGGCGCGGCCGTCGAAATGAGCGTGTTCGGACGTATTCCATTGGCGCTGTCGGCGCGCTGCTATCACGCCCGCGCCCACGGGCTGAGCAAGGACGGCTGTCAATTCGTCTGCGACAAGGACCCGGACGGCATGGTTCTCAAGACGCTCGATGGCGCGCCGTTTCTCGCCATCAACGGCATTCAGACCCTGTCGTACAAGTATCTCAATCTCCTGCCGGAGATGGACCGGCTCGCGGCGATGGGGGTCGGCCGGTTCCGGCTTTCGCCCGACAGCCGCGACATGGTGCGGACGGCGCGCCTGTTCCGCGATGTACTCGACGGGCAGCTCAGCCCGGCGGAAGCCGGGTCCGGGCTGGCGGAACTGCGGCCCGAAATTGCCTATGCCAACGGCTTTTTCCACAAGAAGCCCGGGCATGAGTGGGTGGCCGGCGCCGCATCAGGCGGAAATGCGGTGGCGAGCCAGGCGCTCGTATAGGGGGCGGGCCGCATCGGCGATGCGGGCGAGTTTGTCCGGAAGAGGTTGGACTGGCGCCTCCGGTTTCGCGAAGCCGGTCGATTCCCACACGGCATTGTACCAATGCGGCGCCCAGACGCCGTCGAAGGGCTTCGGCCCCTTCGGCCATGACAGCATGGCTGCGTCGAAGGCAATGCCGCAGGTTTGGCACAGGGCCTCGAGAATGCGGCGCGGATCGGCCAGCACATCTTCGGCGTCGATGACCGGCGGGGCGTGGCCGAGTTTCTGGGCCACCGACTCGAAAATCTCCGCCTGCTCGACGAAGCCGATATCGCGCAAGGAAACCTCGGACCATTTTCTTGTGTAGCTGGCGAGCACCCGCTCGGGCGCGCGGATCAGAAAGGCGTTGGTGAGATTGAGGATCCAGGAGCGGTCGTAGCCCGCCAGCATGTGGTGGGTCATGTGCTTCTGGTAGAAGAACGGTCTTTCAGCCGGGCCTGTGCATTTCGCCACCAGCCTGTCCCAATCGGACTCATTGGCGGCGATGATCGCCTCGCGCATCGGATGATCGTTGCCATGATGGACCAGCGAGAAGGCATAGAAGGGCTCGTCCCAGGCGGTGCAGTCGGCGCGGTTGCCGAAGGCATACATCATCGCCGTCGAGATATTGCGCGGCCCCGACCACATGGCGATGGCGGTCATCAAAGCGTTCTCCCGGCCTCGCGGAGGCAAAGCTCCTTGTAGAGGGCCGAGAGGCGGCGGGAGATCGGGCCGGCACCGTTCCATTCCTCCGTGGACAGAGGATTGCGCATGGGGCGGCCATCGACTTCGCGCACCGGGATGAGCCCCGCGAAAGTGCCGGTGACGAAGGCCTCGTCGGCGCCGTAGACGTCGTAAAGCGAAAACTGCTTTTCGAAGACCGGGATGGCGTTCTCCCGGCACAGGCGGATCAGGTTGGCCCGGGTGATGCCGGGGATGCAGTATTGGCCGGTCGAGGTCCACACCTCGCCGCGCCGCACGATGAAGAAGTGGGTCGAGTTGCAGGTGGCGACGAAACCCAGGGGATCGAGCATCAGCGCCTCGTCGGCGCCGGCATTCATCGCCTGCACGCAGGCCGCGATGCAGTTGAGCTTGGAATGGGAGTTGAGCTTCTGGTCCTGCACGTCGGGGGCGCCGCGCCGCACAGTGACGGTATAAAGGCGCAGGCCCTTGTCGAATTTCTCCGGATTGGGCGTCTTGTATTCGGGAATGATGACGATGGTGGCGGGCGAGATGGTCACCCTCGGGTCCTGATAGGGGGTGGCCTTGACACCCCTCGTCACCATCAGGCGGATGTGGACGCCGTCTTGCATCTTGTTGGCGGCGAGGCAAGCGAAGAGGCGGGCGACCAGTTCTTGCGGTGTCACGCCCACATCCATGAAAATAGCTTTGGCCCCTTCATAGAGCCGCTCGATGTGCTGGCGCAGGAAGGGCACGCCGCCCTTGACCAGCCGCAGCCCCTCCCAGACGCCGTCGCCGAGAATGAAGCCGGAATCGAAGACCGAGACCACGGCCTTGTCGCGATGGAATAGCTCGCCGTTGACCGAGATCAGGATGTCGCGGTTGCGCGGATCGATGGCGATGTCGTGGAGGGTGCCGGGCATGGGGTCATATTGGCGGGACGGCGGGGAAAGATAAAGGGGGACGGTTGTCCATTGCCGCCGCGCCTCAATCCGCCGGGCGTCAGCGGCCGAAGAGGTCCGCATGGGTTCCGGTGCGCGCGAGGACAACTTCCTCGTCCGTCACCCGGTAGATCAAGAGCCAGTCGGGTTCGATGTGGCAGTCCCAATAGTTCTTCCAGGCGCCTTTCAGCGGGTGGGCATGGGCTGACGGGGGAAGCGTCTTCTCAGCCCGCAACAGGCCGACGATGGTTTCGAGTTTCGACAGGCCAAGCCCTCGGCGGCCGATGCGCTTCAAGTCCTTCTTGAAGGCGCTCGAGACGCGAAGCGCTTTCACTTGACCGGTTTCTTGCGTTTGCCGAGAATGCGGCGGAACGCTTCGCCGGTGCCGGCAGCAAATTTTTCGCCGCCGCCCGCTTCGAGTTCGGCGATGGCGGCGCGGCTCGCTGCATTGGGGATGCGGACCTCGAAAGGCAGGCCGCGCCGCAGCACGACCTGGCTGAGGAACATGGTAATGGCGTCGGTGGTGTTGACGCCGAGCTTTTCAAGCACGCCTTCGGCGTTCCGCTTCAATTTTGGTTCGACGCGGGCGGTAATTGTAGCTGTCTTGCTCATGGTTGCCTATCTTTCCAGAATGTATGGCCAATGTATCACATTTGTAGTACAAAGCCAATGGGTTGCCGGAGCGACCTACTCCCGCGTCCGATCCGGCGCTTCCCAGGCGTGGCCGGCGGGCAGGGTTGCTTCGGTGCGGTCGACCGAGAGAAACTTGAATATTTCGGCGTGGCCCACGCGGACATATTGGCGGTGGCGCGGGGAAGGATAGGGAGAGGAGGGCACTTGCGGCGCTCGGCAGCCCCGAGGGACGGCTGATCCTCGATCAACCGGTCAAGGCCGCCATATTCCGGCCGGCTTGAGGGCACGCAAGAAACGAGAAGGACCGGAAACTCGCGTTTCCGGCCCCTGAAACTCATTTGACGCCTGACTTAACGCTATTGCCGGTACTGCTGGATGCGGGTGGTACGCAGGCCCGCGAGGCCGTGACGGTCGATGGAACGCTGCCAGCTCAGATACTCCTCGACGGTGAGCACGTAGCGTTCGCAGGCCTCCTCCAAACTCAACAAACCGCCGCGCACGGCCGCCACCACCTCGGCCTTGCGGCGGATCACCCAGCGGTGATTCCCGGCAGGCGGCAGATCGGCGATCGTAAGCGGACTGCCATCGGGCCCGATGACGTAGTTTACGCGTGGACGCAACTGACCGTTCATTTCCGCAACTCAATCCAAAACGCAGGCACTCACTCACCGGCGAAGCTAGGGCAGGGCGCTTAAGAATGACCTAAACACTGATGAACAAATGGCAAATTTGCCCCTCCACCGTGCCTCATTTCAGCACAGGCGGGGCCCGCCGGTTTACTTTTTGGCCGGTCCGGCCCATCTAGGCCGCCATGAGCGTATCCCAGGCCATCCTCGACCGGGTCCGCGCCGGCGTCGGCATTGCCGGCGATCCGGCGGCCATCCGCATCGTCTGCGCCATGTCGGGTGGCGTGGACAGTTCCGTCGTGGCGGCACTGCTGAAACTCGCGGGCTTCGATGTCGTCGGCATCACGCTGCAGCTCTACGATCATGGCGAGGCGGTCAGGCGCAAGGGTGCCTGCTGCGCCGGCCAGGACATTCACGATGCGCGGCGGGTGGCGGCGGGGCTCGGCATCCCGCACTATGTTCTCGATTTCGAGCAGCGCTTCAAGGAAACGGTGATCGATGAATTCGTCGCGGGCTATCTCGCCGGCGAGACGCCGATTCCGTGCGTCACCTGCAACCGGACGGTCAAGTTCGCCGATCTCTTGAGACGGGCGCGCGATCTCGACGCGGCGGCGCTGGCGACCGGGCATTATATCGAAAGCCGGCCGCGTGGGCACGGCTCGCCGCACCGCGACCTCTTTACGCCCGCCGACATCACCCGCGACCAGAGCTATTTTCTCTTCGCCACGACCCAGGAGCAGATCGATTACTTGCGCTTTCCGCTCGGCCTGCTGACCAAGACCGAAACGCGCCAGATCGCCGCCGGGCTCGGTCTGGCGGTGGCGGAGAAGCCCGACAGCCAGGACATCTGCTTCGTGCCGGAAGGCCGCTACACCACGGTGA
>CAYOZR010000062.1:0-17898 GCA_964408555.1 uncultured Aestuariivirga sp. | reverse complement strand
GCAAGCGGCTCAATTCGGCGCTGGCCCAACGGGTGCAGGAACTGTCGCGCTACCGGTCCGAGTTCTTCGGGCGCTTGCGGCAGATCCTGTCGCAGCGCTCCGACATTCTGGTGGTGGGCGACCGCTTCGTGTTCCAGTCGGAAGTCCTGTTCGACAAGGGTTCGGCGGTTCTCAACAAGGAGGGCCAGCTCGAGATGCTGACGCTCGCCGAGGCGGTGAAGCAGCTTGAAACCGAGATTCCCGGCGATATCGCCTGGGTGCTGCGGGTCGACGGCCACACCGACGTGGACCCCATCCAGTCGGTTCAGTTCAAGTCGAACTGGGAACTTTCCGCCGGCCGCTCCATCGCGGTGGTCAATTTTCTTATCGCCGACGGGGTGACGCCGAAGCATCTGGTGGCCGCCGGGTTCGGCGAATTCCAGCCGCTCGATCCGGGTACGAGCGAAGAGGCCAAATCGCGCAACCGCCGCATCGAGCTCAAGCTGACGGAACGGTGAACTGCAGCTTGGCGAGCTTGGCGTAGAGCGGGCTCTGCTTGATCAGATCGCGGTGGCTGCCCTCGGCCACCAGGCGGCCGCCGTCGAGCAGCAGAATGCGGTCGGCATTGCGCACCGTGGCGAGCCGGTGGGCGATCACCAAGGTGGTGCGGTTGGCGGTGAGCTTTTCCAGCGCCTCCTGAATGAGCGCTTCGCTTTCGGCGTCAAGCGCGCTGGTCGCCTCGTCGAGCAGCAGGATCGGCGTATCGCGCAGGATGGCGCGGGCGATGGCGATGCGCTGGCGCTGGCCGCCGGAGAGCGATACACCGCGCTCGCCCACTTCCGTGTCATAGGCCTGCGGCAGCTTTGCCGCGAATTCATCGACGCGCGCCGCCTTGGCCGCGGCCTTGACGTCTTCCTCCGATGCTTCCGGCCGGCCGAAGCGGATGTTGTCGAGCACACTGCCGGAAAAGATCACCGTCTCCTGCGGCACGACGGCGATGCGGGCCCGCACCGCCAGCGGATCGGCCTCACGCACATCGATGCCGTCCACCTTCACCGCCCCGGTTTGCGGATCGAAGAAGCGCTGAATGAGCGCGAAAATCGTGGTCTTGCCGGCGCCCGAGGGTCCGACGATCGCCACCGTCTCGCCCGGCGCCACTTTGAAGCTCACTGCCTGCAGCGCCGAGATTTGGGGCCGCGCCGGGTAATTGAAAGTCACCTTGGCGAAGGCGACTTCGCCCTTGGCGGGGGTTGGAAGCGGTGTGGGATGGGCGGGAGCCGCGATACCGGGTGCTTCATCAAGCAGCTCCGAAATCCGTTCCGCGGCGCCGGCGGCAAGCTGAACTTCGCCCCATACTTCCGACAACTGTCCGAGCGAACTCGCCGCCAGGACCGCATAGATCACGAACTGGCCAAGGGTGCCGCCGCTCATGTTGCCGGTCATCACTTCGCGCGCGCCATACCAGAGCAGGCCGACGATGGCGCCAAGGGCGACGGAAATGATTGCCGCGGTGAGCACGGCGCGGGCCATGGTACGATGGGCAGCGGCGCCGAAAGCGATCTCGGTGGCCTTGCCGAATGCCTGGCGGGTGAAGCCTTCCTGCAGATTGGATTGCACCGTGGTGACTGCCGAAAGCCGCTCCTGGGCGAAGGCGGCGGAATTGGCCAGCGTATCCTGGGCCAGCCGCGACAGAGACCTGACCCTGCGCCCGTAAATGACAAGCGGCAGAACCACCAGGGGAATGGCGAGCAAGGCGAGGCCGGAAAGCTTGGGACTGGTCACCACCATCATGATCATGGCGCCGAGAAACAGCACCAGATTGCGCAGCGCTATCGAGGCGGTGGACGAAAAGGCGGCCTTGATCTGGGTGGTATCGGCGGTGAGGCGCGAGACCACCTCGCCGGTCTTCTGGGTCTCGTAGAATCCGGGGCTCAAGGTCAGGAGATGGCCGAAGAGGGCATCGCGGACATCCGCCACAACCCGCTCGCCCAGCCACATGACATAGTAGAAGCGTACCGCCGAGCCCGCCGCGAGTGCGGCGACGATGGCGAGCATCGCCACGAAATACTGGTTGACCAGTATCGCATTTTCCGCCGTGAAGCCGTTGTCGATCACCCGGCGCACGGCGATGGGGACGATCAAGGTGGCGCCGGCGGCCACGAGCAGGGCGACGAGCGCCACCGCGACCCGTCCCCGGTAGCGCCGCAGAAAGGGGGTGAGCCGGGCCAGCGGCCCGAGGTTCTTGCCTTTCGGGCGGCGGCGGGCTTCGTCTTCGAAATTATCGGCCATTGCGGGCTACTTGCCTCCATTTTGGGCTTCCTGTATAGGCTCCGCCGAAACCAGACAATACCGTCATCCCAGTATGTGGCGCTTGGCGCCAGAACGAGAGATTTCGCCATGAAGCAAGGCATCCATCCCGATTATCACACCATCAATGTGGTGATGACCGACGGCACCAAGTTCGTCACCCGCTCGACCTATGGCAAGCCGGGCGACACGCTGTCCCTCGATATCGATCCCAAGTCGCATCCGGCCTGGACCGGCGGCCAGCAGACGCTGCTCGACCGCGGTGGCCGCATATCCAAGTTCAAGCAGAAATTCGGCTTCCTCAACAAGTAAGCCGTTCCCGGCATTCAAAAACCCGGCCACTATGCCGGGTTTTTTGCGTTTGAGGAGAAGTTTCCATAGCGCTCCTAGTGCTCAAGGGCGCCAACGATATCATCCACGTAGCTGCGAAGGTGATCGTCCGTTATTGAGGGCGAGAGGAGGACGGCGCGGAGCAGTATCTGGCTCTGCCATCGCGACGTGCTCAACCAGGTCCGGCCGCGCTGGGTCAGCCTGGCCTGCACCATGCGCGTCAGCTCGCCATCGGGATCGGGCTTGGCCAAGCGAATGGTCTGGATATTGAGATCGGGTCTATGGGAGGGCACCAATGTTTCCGTTTGAACCAGAAGCGCATGGAACCGTTGTGCCATTTCAATCGATCTGTCGATGATCGAACCCAAGGCTTGTGTTCCCAGGATTTGCAGAACGACCCATAAAACCAGAGCATCGGCCGGCCGTGATCCCTGTAGGCCCCACTGGCCACGATGCGGCAGGCCCGTGAGGGAATATGGCAATGTTGTCTCCAAACGGCGTTCGAAGACACTGCCGTCGCGAAACAACACCAGTGACGAAAGGCGTGGAACATATAGCCATTTCTGCGGACCAAGTGCTACAGAGTCCGCGGATCGGACCCCATCCAGAAAATGCCGGTATGCCGAACTCAACGCCAACGCCGTGCCGTAAACGGCGTCGATATGGAGCCAAGCCTCGAATTTCTTGGCGATCCCGGAAATGGCGGGGATCGAGTCGACGGAGCCGTGGATGGTGGTTCCAAGCACACAGACGACAATCGCACGCGATTGTCGTGGCGCCGATGCCAGCGCAGCGTGCAAGCTGCCAGGGTCCATGCGCCCGGCTGAATCGCAATCGATATCGTGAATCTGATGCGCCGGAATGCCAAGTATGGCCGCGGATTTGGCAAGCGAAATGTGGGCGGAGGCCGGGATATAAAGATGAAATGCATCGCGTGGCGTCAGGGTCTCGAAACCGCCGACGGCCGCAAAGAGCGCGGTCAGATTGGCGATGGTTCCGCCACTCGTAAAAACACCGTTCGCGCCACCCGGCAAACCGAACTTCTCGATGAAGAAGGAGATCAGTTGTTCTTCCACGTCACTTGCCAGAGGTGAAAGTTCCCGGAACAGCAGGTTGTTGTTGAGCGCCGACACCAGGGCTTGGGTCAAGACTGCAACGGGATGTGGGGCTGTATCCATGTTCCCGGTCATCCATGGGCTGGCGAGCCGGGCCGATTGATCGGCAATCAGCTTCCAAAGGCCGGGAAGGCCGGAGATGCCGGTGCCGATCTCCGGCACTACCGGAAGCTCGATCCGCTCCAGCGGCAACGGCCGTTGTTCTTCGTAAGCCAAGGAAATAAGCCGGGCGATCTCGCTGCCGAGCGCCTGAATTTCCATACGCGATAGCTTTGTTGCACTTTCGGACATCACTCAATCGGTGCTGAAAGATTTGGCGGCGCCATTCTCGTCATCGGCCCAGCTATGCTGCCAAACCCGTTGTTCGTGCACTTTGCCATGACGGAAATAGAAACACTCGATGCCGCGTTCACGCATCTTCTTGCCACTTTCCGGATGGGTGTAAGAGCTGTTCCAGGTTGTTACGATGCAATTGCCACTATGCGCGACATACTCTTTGTTGATCTTGAGATCCTTGGCATAGGCGAACCACTGGGCGGGACGCTGCAAGAGTTCGGGTCCCGATTGTTTTTGATCCGCTCCCCATACTTGTACGGCATCGTCGGTGAATCCCTCGGCGGCCCGCTTGGCATCCTTGGCCTGCCAGACGGCCTCGAGATCGCGGACCCACTTGACCGGATCGGGCGGCAGATGGCTGGGTGACAGTGAATTTGGCATGACGGACTCCGTTTGTTGATGCGGTTTGATCAGATATCGAGGAGAAGCATTTGACGTTCATAGTCGGTCACCCGGCCTGCCGCCGCCGCGATGCTTTGTTTTCCGAAATTTGCATAGTGTTTCTGGACAGCTTCGCCAAAGAAACGCTTCACGACATTCGATTGCTCGAACGCATCGGTGGCCTCGTCAAGGGATGACGGAAGCTTGGGCTGCGATGCGAGCGCATAGGCATTTCCCGTTGCGGATTCACCCGCCGGTTCGATTTTTTCGTCAATGCCGCAAAGCCCCGCCGCCAGCATCGCGGAATAAGCGAGATAGGGGTTTACATCGGCGCCGGGGATGCGGTTTTCGATCCGCCGTGCCTGGCCCCGTCCCACCATGCGCAAGGCGACGGTGCGATTATCTTCGCCCCAAGTACACGTCGCGGGTGCGAATGTGCCGGGCTTTAGCCGCTTGTAGGAATTGATCGTGGGCGCGAAGAACAGAAAGAAGTCGTGGGCATAGGCGACAAGCCCGCCGAGAAAGTGCCGCATCAGTTCTGAAGCGGCCTTCGGATTTCCACCTGCGGCAAAGACATTCGTGCCCTGTTTGTCGAGCATCGACATGTGAATGTGACAGCTGCTACCCCCAAGGTCGTGAGCGAGCTTTGCCATGAACGTGGCAACGAGGCCGTTTTGCAGCGCGATCTCTTTTACACCTGACTTGAAAATGACATGGCGGTCGGCGGCGGCGAGCGCGTCAGTGTAGCCGAGATTGACCTCGATTTGACCGGGCGCGTACTCGGCCTTGACCATTTCAATTTCGATTCCGGCCGCTTCCATGTGTCGGCGCAATGGCCCGAGAAATGACTCATCCTCGGACGTTCGCATCAATGTTTCAGGATGCAGGGTCCGGTGCTTCGGCCGCAGATTGACGAACCCCTTGTCAAAAACAGACTCCGGCGTTTCCGCCAACAGGTAACACTCCAACTCGGAAGCAAACACGGGAAACAGGCCGCGCTCGGCACACTGGGCGATCATCCTCTTCAACAGCGACCGGGGTGCCACGCCAAGCAGATTGCCGTCGAGATCGGCGCAATCGCCGACAACCATGACCGCTCGGTCGTTCCAGCCAACCGGGTAAATTTTGACGAGATCGGGTTTGACGACAAGATCGGGATAACCGGTTTCCCAACCCGTCAACTCATACCCTGGATCGAGCGCGTGATCATGCCCCCAACCGAGAACGACGGAACACGTGCCCACGCCGTTGATGCCCGACTTTAGAAAATGCCGGGCCGTCAGCCGCTTTCCGACAAGCCTGCCTTGCATGTCAGGACTGACGAGCAATACGGTATCGATCTCCCCCGAGTGCACCTGTGCGGTGAGCTGCTCCAAGTCCATTTGCATTTATCCCTGGTATTTGATCTAATGACTCGCTATATGGTATATAATCATACCAAATGACATCCGTCAACAGGATGAAGCTGTTTGTCTGGCAAAATCAAACCGTCTGTAGCGAGCGCGTCGGCTGCTCGCGCGCATGAAGACCGGCGCTCGATCATGGCAGTAGCACTACTGCAAGGTGCCGCGCCCACCACCAATGTTTTCGAAGCGACGGTAGAACGGCTGGGACAATCGATAAAGCTG
Organism: uncultured Aestuariivirga sp.; assembly: GCA_964408555.1. Classification (GTDB taxonomy): domain Bacteria; phylum Pseudomonadota; class Alphaproteobacteria; order Rhizobiales; family Aestuariivirgaceae; genus Aestuariivirga. Next base: position 11,822 of record CAYOZR010000062.1, on the reverse strand, counting down.
GGATTGTTCAAGCCCGGGCAGCAATTGCCGCCGGAGCGCGAGCTTGCACAAATCGCCGGTGTCAGTCGTGTGACCGTGCGATCCGCGATCCGGGTGTTGATCGCGGGCGGGTTCTTGAGCGCGAGGCGCGGCCGCAATGGCGGAACCTTCGTCGTCAACAACCCGCCCAGCTGGCCCATAGGGAAGCCGGGACTGGCGGTGCGAGACGCCAAAACGGCAATGGAATTGCTCGATCAACGCCTCGTTATCGGCGCCGGTGTGGCCGAACTGGCCGCCGCAAGAATTTCGAAGCCCCAGATTGCCTCATTGCGCGAAACCGTTGGCAGATTGGCGGAACTCGTCGGCGACCTTGGAGCTTTCCGGACCGTCGATGCACAGCTTCATATTGCGATTGCCGGAGCAACCGGCAGTCCGAGGCTCACCCGCCAGGTGGCGGAGATCGAGGCCGAGCTTGGCGATTTGATCGGTCTCATCCCGAGGAGCGGGGAAGCATTGCTTCATTCGAATCTCCAGCACGCGCGTATTGTAGCGTGCCTGGCGCAGGGCGACGGGCGAGCCGCGCGGGACGCAATGACCGAACATCTGGAAGGGACACGTCAATTGCTCATGGGGCTGCTACCGCAAGAAAACCCCTAGCCGATCCGCATAGAAATTACTTGATAAGGTATAAGGTTTGATGTTATACCTATAACACTTCAAAGTGGGGTGTCATGGGAGGACGTCATGAGCAATGTTGATTCAACATCGCTGGCAAGCAGCCGGCGGCTGGACGCAAAAGCGCTGTCAACACTCGATCTTCTTATTGCGGGCATGTCGTATATGGCGCCTGGCTTCAGTCTGTTCTTTACAACAGCATTGATTGCCGGGGCTGCCGGAAGTTCCATCCCCATCGTTTACTTCTTCGCCGGGCTCGGCGTTCTTTGCACCGGCGCCGCACTTGCCGAGTTTTCCAAACTCGCGCCAAGTGCTGGATCGCTGCAGGTCTTCCTGAAGCGCGGCTTTGGCAATACGGCATCGATTGCCGGTGGCATCGTGCTGTTGATCGGCTACTTGTGTTTGCAGTCCGCCGTCGCGGCGTTGTTTGGCGGTTGGACCGCGCAGTTGCTGAACAACTATTTTGGCCTGGCGGTTCCATGGCCGTTGCTGACAGTGCTCGGGGTTGCGGTCTGCACCGGGTTCATGGTTCGTGGTGTCGGGCTTTCGATCAAGACAACATGGATTCTCTTCATCATAGAATTCGTGCTCGTCCTCTTGATTGCACTTGCCGTGGTGATGACAGGCGGCGCACAGGGCCTATCGTCCGAACCGTTCAGCTTGGGCGCGTTTTCCGCGCTTCCCATGGCTTCCATCGGCATGGCGTTGGTCTTCGCGACATTCTCGTTCGTCGGTTTCGAAGGCGCGATTTCCTTCGCGGAGGAAACACCCAACCCGCAGAAGGCCATGCCCGTCGCCGTTGTGGGCGGGATCGGCGTCATCGCGTTGCTCTACGTGTTTGCGACTTATGCGGTGGTGATGGGGTTTGGCGTCGGCCAAATGGAAGCGGTGGCGAAAGATTCGGAACCGATCGCCACATTGGCAGGCATGTATGCCGGTCCGCTGAAGCCATTTCTCGAACTCGCTATCTGGACAAGCATTGTCGCCAACTTGATGGCGGCGGGAAACGCAAATGCCCGCATATTGTTCAACATGGCGCGTGAAGGCATGCTTCCGCGGTCTCTCGCGGGAGTACACGAGATCAACCAGACGCCGCATCGCGCCATCATGGCGTTCATGGGGCTAACTCTCCTGCCGGCGTTGCTGGGATGGCTGGGCGGATGGGACTATCTCACGTCATTTGGAAACATCGCAGGCTTCGGCGCACTGCTGGCTTTGTTGATTTACATGGCGGCGGCGCTTGCGCTCCCCGCCTATATCCAAAAGCAAAAACAAATTCTGATGCGGCCGTTCGTCCACCTCGTCGTTCCAGTATTGGGAGCCGCGATTTGGCTCATTCCCCTGTGGGGAGCGCTGCAACCCGGTCAGGTCTTTCCTTTCAATTTGTATCCCTGGATCGCCGCCGGCGTGATTGTCGCGGCATGGGTTTTTGCCAATCTCAATGGCGTCAAAGCGACGGAGAAAGTGGCCTAGGCCGAAGACAGCCCGAACCTCCGGCTCGCAGGCCTCCAGCTTTCCTCCTGCATGCGAACCCCGGACCCCCCCTTGGCGCATCGTTGCCAAGGGGGTTTTTACTCAACCTCGAAATCGATGTGGTGAACGGATGAATGTGGCGGCGACAAAGCTGGGTTCCGAATTTTTCGGCACCGCTGTTCTGGTATTCTTGGGCTGTGGCTCCGTGGCGATTGGCGGGTTCGGTGCAGCATTGCCGATGGGAGCGCTTCCCATCGCATTGGCGTTTGGGTTGACGGTTACCGGCCTGGCTTACGCGATTGGCCCCATATCGGGATGTCATATCAATCCAGCGGCGACCGTTGGCCTTTGCCTTGCGGGCCGTTTTCCCGCAACATCCGTTCTACCTTATATCTGTGCCCAATTGCTCGGCGGTGTTTGCGGCGCGGGACTCTTGCTGCTGATTCTTAGCGGCAAGCTTCAGGGGTATGATGCCGTGGCTGCGGGCCTTGGCCAGAATGGTTGGGGCGACGGTTATCTCGGCGGTTATGGCTTGATTTCGGCGTTTGTCATGGAAGCGGTCGCGACATTCATATTCATGACCGTCATTCTCCAGGCGACTTCGAAGAATGCAAACATCGTCATGGCACCGGTCGCAATCGGATCCACATTGACAGTCATCATCTTCGTCATGATCAACGTGACGGGCGTTTCGCTCAACCCAGCAAGAAGCCTTGGCCCTGCCGTCTTTGTTGGCGGCAAAGCACTCGGTCAACTGTGGCTGTTCTTTGTGGCGCCTGCACTGGGTGCCGCCGTCGCCGGGCTATGGTTCAGACGTTTAGATGCGGCGACAGTTAACCCCTCGCCACCTTGAGGGCGGAGGCCAGCCGGTCGAATTGCTGATTGACCGGGCTTGCCGAGGCCTCGGCATTCTTGGCCTGGACGTTGAGCATGGCGTCGAGCTTCTGCACGCGCAGGTGCAGGCGGAGGGAACGTTCCACCAGAGCCTTGAGCGCCTCGGGCAGTTGTTCGGAGCCGGCCAGCGGGTTGCCGCGGCCAATGTCGGAGAGACTGATCCGGTGCTTTTCCTTGCGCGCCTCGTCGGTACTCATCTCGCCCGCGGTGATCGCCCGCTGCAGGAGGAGCCAGGAGGCGAGTTGCATGAGCCGCGTGGTGAGGCGCATGCTTTCGGTGGCATAGGCGATGGCGCCGTGGCGGTCGAGCAGACGGGCATCCTGGCGGCCGGGGCCGTCGAGATAATTGGCGGTCTCCTCGACCAGGCCCATGCCCTCCTTGAACACCTTCTCGAAGGTTTCCGAGCCGGTGAACTTGGCGAAGAAATCGATGGTCGTCGGGTTGTCGTGAATGCCGGACATGCTTACTCACCCCTTACTCGGTTACCTAAAATTGCACGGACCGGGTGGCGGATCATGAAGCCTGCTTCATTTCCGGTCAATATCCCGTACCGAACCCTCATGGACTTTTCTCCGAGCAAGACCGGGGCCAAACGAAAAAAAGCCGCGCAAAAGCGCGGCTTTAAGTTCTAACAGGGAGGCGTCAAACAGAGTGGACAGGAGCCACTCGAGAATCCAGAAGACTGGATTACGATAGTTAAAATTATACCGAATTCGTTACCGAATGGTTAACGTTACAGCAGGGTAAGGCCAAAATAGTCTGAAACTTCCGTCTCAAGACCGGAAAAATGCATCCGCGGCGCTCTTGGAGGCCTGTTTCCGGGCGATCGCCGCCTTTACCCGGGCGATTTCCGACTCCAGAACCGTAATCCGGTGTTCCAATTCGGCAACCGACATCAACTCGAGATTCTCGCCGATCACCGGCTCGGGCTTCTTCTTGGGCAGGTCGTCGAGGTCCATGGCGGGGCTCCATCCAGTGCTTGGCTGTATTTTGTCATTGCCGTGCCCAGTCCGGCAACCCATTCTGAGAGGTCTGTGAAGAGGGGAGCGTCCATGAGCGAGATGACCGCCATTGCCATTACGAGGCCCGGCGGGCCGGAGGTTCTCAAGCCGGTCAAGCTGCCGGTGCCGGTGCCGGAACAGGGCCAAGTGCTGGTCAGGGTCAAGGCGGCGGGCGTCAACCGGCCGGATGTCCTGCAGCGCCAGGGCGCCTATCCGCCGCCGCCGGGGGCGCCGGAGACGCCGGGGTTGGAAATTGCCGGCGAGGTCGTGGGTCTCGGCGAGGGGGTGAAGCGCTACGAGGCGGGCGACCATGTCTGCGCCCTGGTTCCGGGCGGCGGCTATGCCGAATACTGCCTCGCCGCCGAAGACAATGCGCTGCCGGTGCCGCCCGGCTTCAGCATGGAAGAGGCGGCCGGCATCCCCGAGACCTTCTTCACGGTGTGGACCAATGTCTTCGAGCGCGGGCGGCTGCAGCCCGGCGAGACGCTCCTGGTCCATGGCGGATCGAGCGGCATCGGCACCACCGCCATCATGTTGGCCAAGGCGCTGGGGTCGACCGTCATCGCCACCGCCGGGTCGGAGGCGAAGTGCAAGGCCTGCCGCGCGCTTGGCGCCGATCTTGCCATCAACTACCGCGCCCAGGATTTCGTCGAGGTCATGAAGGCGGAGAAGCTTGCCGCCGATGTGATCCTCGACATGGTGGGCGGCGACTATGTGGCGCGCAATTTCAAAGCGGCCGCCATGCACGGCCGCGTCGTCAATATCGCCTTCCAGAAGGGCGCGAAGATCGAAATCGATCTGATGCCGATTATGCTCAAGCGCCTGACGCTCACCGGCTCGACGCTGCGGCCGCGCAGCGTTGCCGAAAAGGCCGAAATCGCCCGGGCGCTGGAAGAGAATGTCTGGCCGCTGTTCGCGGCGGAACAGTGCCGGCCGCTCGTTCACAAGGTCTTCCCGCTGGCCGAGGCGGCCCTAGCCCACGCGCTGATGGAGTCGGGCGAGCATATCGGCAAGATCGTGCTCAGAGCGTGAGGGGGGTCAGCCTGCGGGTTTGAGCGGAACGGCGATGGGCACCGTCGTCGCAGTGACCGGAGCCCCGGCATCGTCCAGCCGCACAAAACGAAAGCCCCGCGCCTTGAGCGCCAGTACGCCCTCGATCACGCCCTTTCCGGCCATGCGGCCCGGCTGGTTGATATGGGCAAGAATCACGTCGCCGTCACGGGCCTTCCCGATTCTCCTGGCTGTGGTCGCCGCACTCAACAGCGCGCCGCCGTCGGCGGCCAGTGAATAGCCGGCGAGTTCGTAATTCATCCGGTGGATGAGTCCGATCGCGGTGGCTGTGTACTTGCCGGTAGCGCCCCTGAACCAATGCGGGCTTTTTCCAGTTGCCGCAGTGACGGCCGCAGCACCGCCCTCGATTTCGGCGCGGACTGCCGCCAGCGACCCGGCGGCAGGAAGTCCATAGACCCTGATCGGCAGGTCGACGGCCGGCACATGACGCATGCCGTGATTTTCAATTTCGAAGAGTTGCGGATGCGCCTCCAGTTTGGCCAGCGCTGCGGGGTTGCGGCGCAGCCAGCGGGCCGTCACGAAAATCGTTGCCGGTATGCGGTTGCGAATAAGCGCCGACAGGACGCGCTCGTCGGCGAGGCCGCCGCAGGCATCCAAGGTTAGCGCAACCTTTGGTCCATCAGCGCCGCCGCGCGGGATGGTGAGTCGTGGTTCGATCAGGGTTCCGGCCGTTACCGAAGTTATCAGGCAGGCCATGAGGCCCAAAGTCAGCATCAGTCTTGCTGTGGCAGCAGGCGCCATGCCGGGTACTTCGCATTTCATGAATTTACACGTTAGGCGTAAAATGCGATTGAATTACGATTGGACGCTACAGAATGGCGATGAGCCGCCGGCCAGTCGGAAATTGCGTCGAATTCATGATCGGAGCCAAGTCCGGCAATCGTTGCCGAATTCGCGTTGCATCCGGACGCTTGCCGCACTATATACCCCGCCATTCCCAACAAGTTGTTGTGTCTGTCGGAGAGCCCCAGGCGGTTCTCAAGGAGCGAAAAAACCATGTCCCGCGCACCGTTGATGCCCAAGGCCACCGCCGTCTGGCTGGTCGAGAACACCGCGCTAACCTTCCGGCAGATCGCCGATTACTGCGGCCTGCACGAGCTCGAAGTGAAAGGCATCGCCGACGGCGACGTGGCCGCCGGCATCAAGGGCCTCGATCCGGTGACCGGGGGCCAGCTCACCCGCGAGGAGATCGAGAAGGGCGAGGCGGATGCCAATTATCGCCTGAAAATCCTCGAATCCAAGGTCAATATCCCGGTGCAGAAATCGACCGGCGGCCCGCGCTATACGCCGGTCTCCCGGCGCAGCGACCGGCCGGACGCCATTGTCTGGCTGCTGCGCTATCATCCGGAGCTGCCGGATTCGGCGGTCATGAAGCTGGTCGGCACCACCAAATCGACTATCGCGGCGATCAAGGACCGCACGCACTGGAATGCCGCCAACATCAAGCCGGTCGATCCCGTGTCGCTCGGGCTGTGCTCGCAGCTTGAGCTCGACTTCGCCGTGCAGAAGGCGGCGCGCAAGGCGGGCAAGGGCCAGGTGGTCGAAGCGACCCCGGCCCGCACCCTGATCCCCGCCGCCGAAGTCCTCGGCACCGCCGCCAATCTCGCTGCAACCGCCGCCGCCGCCGCCGAGGCGGAGAAGGCGGTCACCGCCGAGCAAATCAAGGACAATGGCAAGGAATATGATGCGGACTCGGTGTTCGCCAAGCTCAAGTCGCTGAAAGTGCCGCAAGAGAGCGAATGATGCGTATTGTGGTGATCGGTGCCGAAGGCACCGTCGGCAAGACGGTGGTCAACGAGCTCGGCCGCCGCCACGACATCGTCAAGGCGAGACGCAAGTCGGGCGATCTGCATGTCGACATCACCGACGAAAATTCGATCCGTGCCATGTATGCCAAGCTGGGCAAAGTCGATGCGGTCGTCTCAACGGCGGGACATGTGCACTACGGCCCGCTGGCCAGCATGACCGGCGAACAGTTCAAGAGCGGGCTGCTCGACAAACTCCTCGGCCAGGTCAATCTGGTGCTGATCGGCCAGGCCTTCGTCACCGACGGCGGCTCCTTCACCCTGACCAGCGGCATTCCCGACCGCGATCCGGTCCGCCAGGGCGCCAATGCGGCCGCCGTCAACGGCGGGCTCGGCGGCTTCGTCAAGTCGGCGGCGATCGAGCTGCCGCGGGGCTTGCGCATCAATGTGGTGAGCCCGGCGCTGCTCGAAGAGTCGGCAAAGAAATACGAAGGCTTCTTTCCCGGCCATGAGCCGGTTTCTTCGGCCCGCGTCGGCCTCGCCTATGCCAAGAGTGTCGAAGGCGCGCTGACCGGGCAAGTGATCTGCGTCGGCTAGAGTGCGGTTGCTTATCTCCGAGACGCGACGCGGCCCTTCCCACACCTGTCATCCCCGGATTTATTCCGGGGACTCATTTTTCAACACGCACGATTCATCCGTAAGCGGAGAAATGGGTCGCCGGAATAAATCCGGCGATGACAAAACTGGGAGTTGGAGACGGTAACGGACGAAACAGCAGTCGGGCAGCCGCACTGCCTTCCAATCTAGCTTGAATAAAGCCCACCCCGGTCCGGGTCGATGACGATCGACGCCAATGTCACATGGCGCGGGCGCGACAGGGCGAAGAGCGCGGCTTCGACCACGTCGCGGTTGGTGGCAAGCGAGCCCATGGCGCGGCCGGCGTTCCAGGCGGTGGGATCGAGCGGCGATATATCCTCGAGCGCCGGCGGATAAATGGCGCTGACCCGCACCGGCTTTCCCCGCAGTTCCTGGCGCAGACCGTCGGTCATGCCGGTCTGGCCGTGCTTGGCCGCGTAGAAGGCGACGGAAGCGTCATGCAGCGGCGCATTGGGCAGGCCGGCAATCGATACGATATTGAGAATATCGCCGGCGCCGGATTTCTCCAAAAGCGGAATGAGGCCGCGGGTGAACAGCAGCGTGCCGGTGACGGCACCGGCGATGGTCGAGGCAATGGCGAATGCGTCGTGCTCGTCCATGCGGCCGGGCAGCCACTGCGCCCCGTTGTTGATGAGAATGTCGAGCGGCCTGCCCTCGTCGCGCATCTTCTTGGCGGCGAGCGTCACCTGACTTACATCGGAGAGATCGATGTGCAGGGTCTCGGGCCGCCTTCCGGTGCGCAGCCTTATCGACTCGGCGAGCGAGGCGAGGTTCTCCATGTTGCGGCCGCACATGACGACGCCGGCGCCCTGGTCGGCGAGGACCACGGCAAAGGCGGCGCCGAGGCCGCGGCCGGCGCCGGTGACGATCACATGCTTGTCCTTGAAGCTCATGGCATCATCTTAACCCAGCTTCGGTGATTCAGTAAGTGTCGGCGGCTTGAACGGCGCGGGCGAAAACGGCAATCACCAGCGCGGTGGCCGCCATCAGGCCAAGCGCTGCGGGCAGGCCGGTGACTTCCGCGACAAAGCCGATGAGCGGCGGCCCCGCCAGAAAGCCGGAATAGCCCAGCGTCGTCACCGCGGCGATGCCGCGCCCCGGGGCTTCCGGTTCGAGCCTGCCGCCGCCGGCAAACAGCACCGGCGCGATATTGCCGATGCCGAATCCGGCAAAGGCGAGAGCGGCGATGGCCGCCCACGGGTTGGGCAAGCTGACCGTCGCCGCCATGGCCAGGGCCGTCATGACGGCACTGCCGCGCACCAGGAGCACGGCTCCGAATTTCACCCGTAAACCATCGCCGATGACGCGCGACAGCGCCATGCCGGCGGAAAACAACCCATATCCCAGCGCCGCCGCTCCAGCCTCGAGGGCGAAGCTCTGGCGCAGCATGATGGCCGACCAGTCGATCACCGAGCCCTCGGCCATCAAAGCGAGAAAACACAGAAGCCCCAAGCCGACGGTGGCGCCGGTCGGCCAGGCAAAACCGGTTCCGGACAATCCCCGGTCGACGGCGGCCGGCAACAGGAAGGGCAGGCAGGCCAAGAAGATGGCGATGAGCAGGATGGTCACGACGAAGGCATGGGTCCATTCGCCCATGACGCCGAGGGCGGCGGCACCGAGAAACGCGCCGAGCATGCCGCCGATGCTGTAGGCGCCGTGGAACAGCGACATGGTGGGCAGGCGCAATGCCTTCTCGACGGCGATGCCATGGGCATTCATCGACACATCCATGCTGCCGATGGCGGCGCCATAGCAGACGGCGATGACCATGAAAGCGACAAGCGTTGGCGCCAGCACCGGCCCGAGGAAGGCCGTGAAGCACAACATACCGGTGATCGCCGTCATGCGGGCGCTGCCCAGGCGGTTGATCAGCGCGCCGGCCAGCGGCATGGCGGCGACGGCACCCACCGCGATCGCCAGGAGTGCCAGGCCGAAGACACCGGTTCCGACATCCAGGCGCTCCTTGGCCAGCGGAATATGCGGCACCCAGGAGCCCCAGATGACGCCGTGCAGGAGAAAGATCATGGCGACCGCCCAGCGGGCGCGTTGGGGAGATTTACCGGTCATCGGAATCGGTGTTGCGGAAGGGAGGCGCTGAATAGCCGAGATGCGGATCGCTTGCCAGCTGCCGCGGTTTGGTCGCTTTACCGGAGGGCGGCACGGATGTCTTTCATCAGCAGGAACAGGTGCCGGCTGTCCGTGGGCGATGGCTCGAATCCAAATCGTGCGTAGAAGGCGCTGGCAGTCTCGTCCTTGGCGTGGACGGCCATGGCGCGAATGCCGGCAATGTCCGCGGCTTGTGCGGTCCGCAGCAGGGCATCTTTGAGAAGACCGGCACCCAGTCCCCGGCCCTGCCATTTGCCGCCGACGGCGAGGCGCGCAAGGATCAAGAGCGGTATCGGGTGCCGGGGCAGGCCCTTGGTTACCCGGCTGGGCGCACCTTCGTGAACGGTCTCGCCAACGGTGAGCGTGTAGTATCCGACGACAACGCCGCCGATCAGTCCCACGTAGCTTTGTGACACGTCGGACTGTTGGGACTGGAGGGCGTATTTGACCAAGAAGCGGTTGAGCGCCTCGACGCCGCAATCAAAATCATCGATCGGGTGATCGCGCCGGATTTTTTCGATTGCCGGAGCCGTCAAGTCCTGCCGCCGGACTCGAAGGGCGAGGGCTCGGCGAATAGGCGCTTCAGACGCTCAATCTTGCGCGGCGGCCGGTCGAGGGCAGCAAGAAAGGCACGCCAATCTTTGGCACTGAGCCGGAAGCGTGTCCGGTCCGGCAGTTGTTCCTCGGCCCGGCCGAGGGCGCTTTCGATAACGAATTCACTCACCGACTTGCACGCCGCTTGGGCGGCGGCCTGCAATGTTTTCTTGGCTTCGGGTGTGAGCCGCAAGTCGAGTTTCTGCGTACGTGCCGGGCGATGGATGTTCATAGAATATTATTATCACGTTTGCCCGACAATGTCACGACAATTCTCTAAACCCCGATCCCCTTCGCCTTCAGGGCCGCGGCGATTTCGCCGAGGATGGCGGGATCGTCGACGGTGGCCGGCATTTTCCACTCCTCCTTGTCGGCGATCTTGCGCATGGTGGCGCGAAGGATCTTGCCCGAGCGCGTCTTGGGCAGGCGCGGCACCACCATGGCGGTCTTGAAGCTTGCCACGGCGCCGATCCTGTCGCGGACAAGCCCGACGCATTCCCTTTCGATCTCGGCGGCGGGGCGCGCAACACCAGCCTTCAGCACGACGAAGCCCACCGGCACCTGGCCTTTCAGTCGATCGGCGATGCCGATCACCGCGCATTCGGCGACATTGGGATGGCCGGCGAGAACTTCCTCCATGCCGCCAGTCGAAAGCCTGTGGCCCGCCACATTGATGATGTCGTCGGTGCGGGCCATGATGTAGAGATAGCCGTCCGCGTCCATGAAGCCCGCGTCCGCCGTCTCGTAGTAGCCGGGGAAATGCGAAAGGTAGCTGGACCTGAAGCGCTCGTCGTTGCCCCACAGTGTCGGCAGGCAGGAAGGCGGCAGCGGCAGCTTCACGCAGATGGCGCCCAGTTGCCCGTGCTGCACTTCATGGCCGGCTTCGTCGAGAACGCGGATATCGTAGCCGGGCATCGCCACGGTGGGCGAGCCGTATTTTACGGTGAGCATTCCAAGTCCCACCGGATTGGCGGCAATCGCCCAACCGGTTTCGGTCTGCCACCAGTGATCGACGACGGGCACGTGCAATTGCGCTTCCGCCCATTTCACCGTGTCGGGATCGGCGCGTTCGCCGGCGAGGAACAAAGTGCGCAGCGATTTCAGATCGTATTTGCGGATGAAGTTTCCGTCCGGGTCTTCCTTCTTGATGGCGCGGAAGGCGGTGGGCGCGGTGAACAGGGCGGCGACGCCATATTCCGAGACGACGCGCCAGAAGGTGCCGGCATCGGGCGTGCCGACGGGTTTGCCTTCGAACAAGACTGTCGTGGCGCCATGCAGAAGCGGCGCATAGACGATGTAGGAATGGCCCACCACCCAGCCGACATCGGAGGCCGCCCAGTACACTTCGCCGGGGGCTATGCCGTAGATATTCGCCATGGACCAGGCGAGCGCCACCATGTGGCCGCCATTGTCACGGACCACGCCCTTGGGCTGGCCGGTGGTGCCGGAAGTGTAGAGGATGTAAAGCGGATCGGTGGCCTTCACCGTCACGCAATCGGCGCGGCGGCCGTGCGAGCGGGCGATGGCAACGATTTTGGCCCAGTCGTGGTCGCGGCCGGACAACAGCTCCGCTTCCGCCTGCGGGCGCTGGAAGATCACGCAAGCCTCGGGCTTGTGGGCGGCGATG
>CAYOZR010000061.1:0-18222 GCA_964408555.1 uncultured Aestuariivirga sp. | reverse complement strand
CCGATCTCTTCAACATCCTTCTCCAGGTGATGGATCACGGCAAGCTCACCGATCACAACGGCAAGTCGGTCGATTTCCGCAATGTGATCCTGATCATGACCACCAATGCCGGGGCCCAGGACATGGCGCGCGAGGCCATGGGTTTCACCCAAAATGTGCGCGAGGGCGACGATCAGGAAGCCATCAAGCGCCTGTTCACGCCGGAATTCCGCAACCGCCTCGATGCGACCATCGGCTTCAGCCATCTGGCGCCCGACATCGTGCGCAAGGTGGTGGAGAAATTCATCCTCCAGCTCGAGGCCCAGCTTTCCGAGCGCCAGATCAATATCGAGCTGTCGGGCGAGGCCGCCGACTGGCTCGCGGTGAAGGGCTACGACACGCAGATGGGGGCCAGGCCGCTGGCGCGGCTGATCCAGGAGCAGGTGAAGAAGCCGCTGGCGGAGGAAGTGCTGTTCGGCAAGCTCACCAAGGGCGGCACGGTGCGCATTCTGCTCAAGGACGATGCGCTCACCTTCCAGTATCTCGGCCGCGACGAGGAAAAGGCCCTGCCCAGGCCGCCCGAGCGCAAGGCCCTGCCACGTGCCAGGGCCAAACCCGCCCCACGTAATCCGGCGAAGGCGAAGTAGGCGTCGCTGTTTACCCGGCATTCGCCGGATGACGCAGTAATCTTCCACCCTACGGGTGTTTCAATCGCTATACTCCATTATCACCGCTACCTATTATCCGGAATCTACCCATAGATTCTGCTGAAGAGGCCTAGAAGTTAAGATTGTTGGCCTTGGTACAAGTAGCGGTAGGAAAACCATTGTTGCCGCCGGGACTTGGAAAAACGTTATCTACAACCACGCACGGACAAGTTATCTGAAAGGATATCGTCCCGCCAAAAATATTGCCCCGAACAAGAGACCCTGTTCCTGTATAGACGGCCCCATTTCCGGTCGTTTCCACATTCATATTTTCAACCGTTGCCGCAGTGACGTTAAACAGATTGATCCCAAAGCTGAAGCCAGCCACAAATCCGTTGCGTATGGAAATTCGGGTTTTTGTGCCTGCGGAAATTCCTGAAATACCTCCACCCAATGCATCGCCCACAAGCAAGAAGCCATTCAAGTCAAGACTGACATTGTTGGCGGTTATTTCAATGCCTTTTGTACTTTGGGGGGCAGTCAGTCTGCTCGACAATCGGTAGCTGCCCGCCCTGCTAATCGTGACCGGAAAGCCGGCTGCGTCGCCTGGAGTGACGTTTCCTGCGAGCGCATTGCTCTGGTTGATGAGGACGACACCGTCGGCCGCAAAGCCGGCGGTGGGTGCAAGAATGAGCAACAAAGAGGCAAATCTGGTCAGATGGCTATATAGACGACGATTCATGACGGTCTCCTCTTAATCGACAGCCACCCAATGACGGGTTTGTTGAAACCGAGATTTGCGCAAATGAGCATTGCTAGCAAGGCCGAACCTTGCCCACGAGGGCTGCCAGACATCAAAGCCGGTGACTTTGGCACCTTTCACGCCAAGAATCCGGGTTTCGTCTTCATCAGGACATGGCTCTCCCGTTATTTTGCTGGAACTCATGACAACCGAACCGTTCACGCCGGTGATGCATCGGGCAACAGTCGCAGTCCGTCGATCAGCCGCAGGAAGTTGCCGAGATTGTAGGCGAGCGCGTGAAGCTGAAGCCGCACGGCATTGGCGGCGAACGAACGACACGACAACCGCGTCCACCTGATCGCGCCCTTCCCCTCTTTGATCCATTGCTCCGCCGTGCCCCGCTGATTGTAGAAGGCGACAGTGTTCTCAGGAGGTCTCGACAGGTTGGTGACGATGAAGCCGGCGCGGGGATAAAGCTCGCCCGGATGCCACTTCCACAAAGGGCGAAGCTATGCCCGAAGCCCGACGCTGTTTGACAATTGTGAATCTTCACCACCCCCTCACCCTGAGGCGCCCGGCGCAGCCGGGCCTCGAAGGGTCTGGTTGTCACAGGTTCGCTCGCGGCCCGTGCTTCGAGACTCCCCCCGGCTCAAGACCGGGGGGCGCACCTCAGCATGAGGAGGAGTGGGAGGGCCCGAAGCGATCCACCGTGGCAAATCGCATCGCCGCATCCCTACAGCTTGTTGCGGATCATCTCCGCATGCTTGGCCAGCACGGCATGATCGGCCATCCCGCCCGTATGCGGGCGGAGATCGATGCCGGCGTGGCGCGGCAGCACGTGGACATGCAGGTGAAACACCGTCTGGCCGGAGGCGGCCTCGTTGAACTGCTTGATCAGCACGCCATCGGCGGCGAAGGCCGCCTTGGCGGCGATCGCCACCTTCTGCACGGTCCGCATCAGGGAACCGAAGATTTCCGGATCGGCATCGAGCAGATTGCGCGAGGCCGCCTTGGACACCACCAGCACATGCCCGTCCACTTGCGGCATCACATCCATGAAGGCCAGCGTCGCCTCGTCCTCATGGACCTTGTGGGCTGGAATTTCGCCGCGCAGGATCTTGGCGAAGATGTTGTTCGGATCGTAGCTCATGGGATCGGCCCCTTCAGAAATCCCGTTCCTGCCGGAACGGCGAATGCCGCGCAAGCATATCACGGTCGTGGGCGACGGCCTCGCGCTCCCGCGCCAGATACTCCGCCACCGCCCGCGCCAGTCCCGGATGCGCCAGATAATGCAGGCTCCAGGTCGCTTGTGGAAGATAGCCGCGCGCCAGCTTGTGCGGCCCCTGGGCGCCCGCCTCGACGCGGACCAGCCCGCGGGCGATGGCGAAGTCGATCGCCTGATAATAGCAGAGTTCGAAATGCAGAAACGGATGCTGCTCGATGGCGCCCCAGTTGCGGCCGAATATCGCGTGCGATCCTAAGAAATTCAGCGCCCCGGCGATCATGCGTCCGGCCCGCCTGGCGATCACCAGCAGGATATGCTGGCGCATCGCCCCGCCGATCAGGCTGAAGAAGGCCCGCGTCAGAAAGGGCTGGCCCCATTTGCGCGAGCCCGTCTCCATGTAGAAATCGAAAAAGGCGTCCCAGTGTTCCTCGCGCAGCTCCTTGCCCGTCAGTTGTTCCACGGAAATTCCAGCCCGGCGCACCGCCTCGCGCTCCTTGCGGATATTCTTGCGCTTTTGTGCCGAAAGGCTGCCAAGAAAATCCTCGAAACTCCCGTAGCCGGCATTGTGCCAGTGGAACTGGATATCGGTGCGCCTGAGCCAGGGTTCGGTTCCAAACTCCTGCCAGTCCGCCTCCGGCAGAAAGGTGAGATGAACCGACGAGGCCGTGGTTTCCCGGCAGAGTTCGGCGAGGCCGCCCATGAGTTGCCGCTTCGCCTCTTGATTGGGCGCGAAAAGCCGGGGACCGGTGACCGGCGTGAAGGGCACGGCCACCTGCAGCTTGGGGTAATAGCGCCCGCCCACCCGGTGAAAGGCCTCGGCCCAGCCATGGTCGAAGACATATTCGCCCTGGGAATGGGATTTGAGATAGCAGGGCGCGATCCCGGCGATGCCGCCCTTGCCATCCTCCAGCACCAGATGCCGCCCGGCCCATCCCGTCCGGTGGGTGGCCGAGCCCGACTGCTCCAGCGCCCGGAAGAAATCGTGGGTCGCGAAGGGATTGAATTCGGCGCCGGCAGGATTGGCGAGCCGGTCCCAGTCCTGCTTCTTGACATCGAGCACACTGGCGAGGCTCTTCGGCATTCAGGGAAGAAAGCCTTCGAAGGTGATCTGGTCGCAATAGCGCCGCGCCATGGCGGCGGCGTCGGGCGAGCGGATCGTCCAGGTGATGACCGGATTGCCGGCATGGCGGAATTCGGTCACCGGCGCGAAAGGCAATTCGCGATAGTCGAAGGAGATGAAATGCGGCTGGGTGCGCGCCAGATGCGAGAAGCCGCGCAACTCCAGCCGCCGCTCCGGCGGCAGAAAGTCGTAATAGGGGTCGACCGCCCGGTCGGCCACGATGCCGCGCACTGTGGCGGGCGCGCGCCGCCGCAACGCCTCCACCAGATCGGGGTCGAAGGACATGAGGCCAAAGGGGCCGCGATAGGTTTCGAGCACCGCCAGGGCGCGCGCCGCCAGCGCATCGTCGCCGTCCCAGTGAGACTTGAGTTCGATGACCAGCGGCACCCTGCCGTCCACCTGTTCCAGAAGCTCGGCAAGTGTCTGGATGCGGTCCTGAGCCCCGGTGAACGCCACGCGCTTAAGCGCGGCGGTGCCGCGGTCTCTGACCGGTCCCGACTCCCGGGTGAGGCGGTCGAGGGTTTCGTCGTGAAACACCACGGCCTCGCCGTCGCTCGTAATCTGCAGGTCGCACTCGATCGGATAGTCATGGCGGATGGCGGCGGCAAAGGCGCTTTCGGTATTTTCGATCACGCCCTTCGCCATGTCATGCAATCCGCGGTGAGCGATGGGCCGCGCCACCAGCCAATCGAGGGCGCGGGGCATGCCTATTCAATCTCCGCCACGGCCTCGACTTCGACCGCCACGTTGAGCGGCAGCGAGCCTGCGCCGACGGCCGAGCGGGCGTGCTTGCCCTTGTCGCCGAAAACTTCGACCATCAGGTCGGAGGCACCATTTACCACTTTAGGATGGTCGGTGAATTCCGGCACGCCGTTGACGAAGCCCACAAGTTTGACGATGCGCTTCACCCGGTCGAGATCGCCGCCGCAGGCCTCGCGCAATTGCGCCAGGATGTTGATGGCGCAAAGCCGCGCTCCCTTGGCGGCGTCCTCGAGCGATACGTCCTTGCCCACTTTGCCCGGATAGTGGAACTTGCCGTCGGCGAGCGTCACTTGCCCGGCCGTGAAGACGAGATTGCCGGTCCGCACCCAGCCCACATAGTTGGCAACGGGCTTGGCGGGTGTGGGCACGGTGATGCCGAGTTCGGCGAGGCGCTTGTCGATATTTCCCATGTCATGCTCCTGTTAAGAGATCGCGGGGCTTCTCGCCCCGGAAGAAAGCCTCGAGATTATCCACCGCGCGCATGCCCATGGCGCTGCGGGTGCCAAGTGTGGCGCTGCCGAGATGCGGCAGCAAGAAAACGTTCTGCAACTCGCGGTAACGCGGATCGATATTTGGTTCGTTGCGGAAGACATCGAGCCCCGCCGCGGCAGGCTTGCCGGAGATGAGAGCCGCAATCAGGGCGTCGTCGTCGACGATGTCGCCGCGCGCCGTATTCACCACAATGGCACCTTCGGGAAGACGGGCCAGCGTGCCGGCGTTGACGAGCTTACGGGTTTCGGGCGTCGAGGCGCAATGGATCGACAGGAAATCGCAGTGCGGCAGCAGGTCCTCGAAACGGGCGTGATAACGCGCGCCATGTTCCCTCCCGGCCGCCACCCGCGAGCGGTTGTGATAGTGCAACTCCATGCCGAAGCCCTGGGCGCGGCGGGCCACCGCCTGGCCGATGCGGCCCATGCCGAGAATGCCGAGTCTGCGGCCCGAAACGTCGAGGCCGAGCGGCGAGGTGGGCGAGGGCTCGCCCCAGCGGTTCTCGCGAATCATCCGCTCGCCCCAGTGGGCGCCGCGCGCCGCGCCCAGGATCAGCAGCATGGCGATATCGGCGGTGGCATCGGTGAGCACATCCGGCGTATTGGTGACGGCGATGCCGCGGGCCCCGGCGGCGGGAATGTCGAGGTGATCGTAGCCCACCGAAAAGGTTGCAATGATCTTGATACAAGGCGGTACGGCCTCGACGAAGCCCGGCCCCAGCCGGTCGATCGACGTCACCAGCAGGGCATCGTGGGCTTCCGCCTTGCGCAGGATTTCCTCGCGCGGCATCGGCCGGTCCTCGGCATTGAGGGTTGCCTCGAAGCCGCGGGCAAGCCTCGCCTCCACGTCAGCGGTGAGACGCCTGGTCACCAGAACGCGTGGCCGCGGCTTCGCCATTGTTGTCATGTTTGCTATGCTTTAACCACTGCAATGCGAGCTTGGAACCGCCCCTCTTGCGGCAATGGACCACCGGATGCCAGGAGATTCAAGGACCATGAAGTTGACGACGCTTGCCGCCACGCTCTGCCTCGCCACCACGGCCGCCGACGCCGCGACCATCGTGCCGCACCGGGCAGTCTACGATCTGCGCCTGACCCGGGCGAAGGAGGGGGCAGACCTGTCCAATGTGGACGGCCGCATGGTCTTCGAGATCCTGGGCTCGGCTTGCGACGGCTGGACCGTGAGTTTCCGGATGGTGAACCAGTTCCGGCCGACGGATGGCGCCGCGAAGCTGATCGACACGCAAACGACATCCTATGAGTCGGGCGACGGGCTCGATTTGCGCTACAGCCAGAAGGAATTCATCGACAACCGGCTGGATCGGGAGTCGCGGGTCAAGGTTTCGCGGCAGGAGGTCCAAGGCGAGGGCAAGGGCAAGGGCAAGATCGAACTCCCGTCGGTCAAGGATTTCACGGTGCCCGCCGAAGCGCTGTTTCCGATGCGGCATCAGCTCAAGTTGATGGATGCCGCTCTCGCCGACGGAACCCGCGACACGAGCCTCATCTATGACGGCTCCGACAGCGAGAAGACGTTCCGGGCCATCAGCTTCATCGGCAAACGCAAGGCGGCGGGCGCCAATGCCCGCGACAAGGAAAACGGCGAAGCGGCGGCACTGGCCGGCCTGCCGTCCTGGCCGATGACCATCAGCTATTATGATGTGGCCGGGGGCAATCAGGACACCCCCACTTATCAGATCGGCTTCGACATGTATGAGAACGGCGTGGCCACCGGACTGGTGCTCGATTATGGCGATTTTGCCCTCGACGGCAAGCTGGCGAAACTCGAATTGCTGGATGCCGGGACTTGCGAATGACGGCTTGACACCGCTTCCTGAACAGGAGGCCCAAAGATGAGCAAGAACAAGGCGCCCGTCCCTGCGCCGCAGGATGAAGACGTAGCGTCGTTTCTGGCGAAGGTGCAAAGCCTGCCGCCCAGCACGCGAGAAGCCGGTGCCCGCGGTCGGCTGATCTTCGCCATGGATGCCACGATGAGCCGCCAGCCGACCTGGGACCGCGCGCTGGCGATCCAGTCGCAGATGTTCGCCGAGACGGGCCGCATCGGCGGGCTCGACGTGCAACTCGTTTATTTCCGCGGCTTCAACGAATGCCGCGCCTCGAAGTGGGTGAGCAATCCGGAATCACTGGCGAGGATCATGATCAAGGTCGAATGCCAGGGCGGCAACACCCAGATCGGACGGGTGCTGACCCATATCAAGCGCGAAGCTTCGCAAGCCAAGGTGAATGCCGCCGTCTATGCCGGCGACGCCATGGAGGAGAATATCGATACGCTGTGCAGGAAGGCCGGCGAGATCGGGCTCGCCGGCGTGCCGCTCTTCATGTTTCAGGAAAACGGCGATCCCGCCGCCGAGCGCGGCTTCCGCGAGATCGCGCGGCTGACGCGCGGCGCTTATTTCCGCCTCGATGCCTCGGCACCCGGCCTGTTGCGCGAGCTCTTGGCCGCGGTTGCCGTCTACGCCGCGGGTGGCCGGCCGGCCTTGACGGAACACTCGAAATCCCGCGGCGGCGCGGCGGTTCTGCTGCTCGAACAGATGAAGTAGCATCGGCCATGCAGAATCTCATTCTTGCCCTGGTCATTGTCTTCGGCGGCTGGTGGCTGTTGCGAAAACTGGGCTCCACCCAGCCGGCAAAAATTCGCACCCTGATGCGGATGGCGGCGGGCGGCGCGATGATGGTGGTGGCGGGATTCCTGGCGCTGCGCGGGGCAATGAATGTGGCGGCGCCGCTCTTTCTTCTCGGCCTCGGCTTCCTCGGTCAGCCGTCGATGTTTCCGAACGGATTTCCGTGGAGCCAGAAGACGCCGGGCCAACGCTCCCGCGTGGCGACCGGCATGCTGGCGATGGAACTCGACCACGACACAGGCCGCATGGATGGCGAAGTCCTCGCCGGTCTACAGAAAGGCAAACAGCTTTCGGCCTTGAGCGAAGCCGAATTGCGAAACCTGCATGAGCTATGCCGAAATGCGGCGGACCAGAGCCTTGCCCTGCTCGAAGCCTGGCTCGACCGGTCGAAGCCGGATTGGCGCGGCGATTGGGGGCAATCCGCCAGTCGAGGCGGGGCGGTTGCAGGCGGGGGGGCAATGCCGCGCGAGGAGGCCTTGGCCGTTCTCGGCCTGAAGGCCGGTGCCGGTCCCGCCGACATCCGTGCCGCGCACCGGCGCCTGATGAAGGAATTCCACCCGGACAAGGGAGGCTCGGACTATCTCGCCGCCAAGATCAATCAGGCGAAGGACGTTCTGCTTCAGGAGTGAGGCGGCAGTGCCAGACAGTCGACTTTCTGCTTCGAGAGCTGCTGGCAGGCGACTTTCGCAGCCTTCTCGGAAAAACCTGAAAAGCGGGCGCGATAGATGATCGCATTGCCCTTCTGCACGGTCACGGTGAAGGCGGGCTTGTCCTTAAGAAGTTTGGAACCGGGCGCCGCGATGATCCGTTTCAACTCCGCCTGGGCATCCTTCTTGGTGGGATAGGCGCCGATCTGGATATGCCAGGAAGTATCCTGGACTTCCACCTTGATTTCGAACGGCAACTTCGACGGCAAAGGCGGCTCGGAAATCTTCGCTTCAAGAACTTGCGGCAGCACCGGCCCGGGCGGGGCATCGACGGTCTTGAAGGTGGACCCTGTCGTCTCACCGGAGGCTTCGGCTTCCTCGTCGGCTTCGGCGGCCGACGCGACCAGTAACTCCATGGCCGAGGGTTTCTCGGCAAGTTTGCTGTCAGGTCTTGGAGATGGCGCCGCCGCCGGCTCGATGGCACCCTTGGACGAACCGGCCAGGGCCGCGATGGTCTTGCCGTTCTTGCACTTCGGAAAGACACGATCGAGCATGGTGACCATATAGGCGTTGCGCGCCTTGCCGGAAGCGGCACCCAAAACGACGCCGACCACGCGCTTGTCGCCGCGCCGTGCCGATGTCGTGAGATTGAAACCCGAGTCGCGGATATAGCCGGTCTTAATGCCGTCGGTTCCGGCATAACGGCCTAGCAGCCGGTTGTGGGTCCGGATCGTCTTGCCCCTATAGACAAAGGAGCTGATGCGGAAATACGGGTAGTATTGGGGAAAGTCGCGCTGCACGCGCAGGCCGAGGGTCGCCATGTCGCGGGCGGTGGTCACTTGGGCAGGATCGGGAAGGCCCGAGGCGTTGCGGAACACCGTCCTGGTCATGCCAAGGTCCTTGGCGGTCTTGGTCATGCGGGCCGCGAAGGCCGATTCGGATGCGGCCAGGTTCTCGCCCACCGCGGCCGCGACATCGTTGGCGGACTTGGTGACCAGCGCCTTGATGGCGTCCTCTAGAGAAATCGTGCTTCCCGGCGTGAGGCCGAGCTTGGACGGGTCCATGGCGGCGGCCCGTTGCGAGACCTGCAATTTCGTGGTGAGCTTGATCTTGCCCGCTTCCAGATCCTGGAAGACCAGGTAGAGCGTCATGACTTTGGTCAGCGAGGCCGGATAGCGCGAGCTATCGGCATCCTTGGCGAACAGTACCTTGCCGGTGCGCGCATCGATGGCGATGGCGGAAAACCGCGGCTTGGCCTGGGCCGGCACGGACAACGACAGCGTCAAAATCAGCACGGCGAGCGCCACGACCGCACTGAGAAACGGCTTGTAGACGTCGCGCCGGGTTACGCCCATCCGCCCCATTTTACTCACGAACATGCCAACCCCGCCTGTGCGGCCCTTAACCAGCCGTTTTTGCACACACCCTTCAGGCCGAAACAATGTGTTTGATCTTGCATCCGGCCACTCTCCAATCCCGTGTTCCATTCTGAACAGGCAGGCTTACTACGGCGTAAATGCCTTAGGCCAGCGGTCTCATGCTGCCGGCCCCACGGTCCGATTCCCGTGTATTGTTGCACTGCAACAAAATTCTTGACATTCATGGTGCGGTGCATATATTAGAGATTATTAGACGTGTTGAATGACTATGTCACCAAAAGGAGGAGCTGATGGTCAAGTCTTTTGAAGAGTTCCAAAATCTCGGCAAGGACGGGTTTGAGGCTTATGCCGCTTCAGCCACTGCGCTGACCAAGGGCTTCCAGGCTATCGCCCAGGAAACCGCCGATTTCTCCCGTAAGTCTTTCGAGCGTGGCTCGGAAGTGATGGAGCGGGCCGTTGCCACCAAGTCCTTCGACAAGGCCCTTGAAGTTCAGCAGGGCTTTGCCAAGGAAGCCTACGAGGCTTTCGTCGGCGAATGGAGCAAGCTCGGCGAGCTCTATATGGCGACCGCGAAGGAGGCCTATAAGCCCTTCGAAGCGAGCCTGGCCGCATTCGGCGTCAAGGCTCCCAAGTAAAGTTACCCGGTATCTGCAAGTGTTTTGCCCGCGGCCGTCAGGCCGCGGGCTTTTTCATTGCAGGTCGATGACGACGGGAACGTGGTCCGAGGGCCGCTCCCAGCCGCGCACATGACGATCGAACCGCACGCCAGCGAGGCGGTCGGCCGCCTGCGGCGACAGCAGGTGATGATCGATGCGGATGCCATTGTCTTTTTGCCAGGCGCCCGCCTGATAATCCCAGAAACTGTAAAGTCCGGGAACATCGGGGTGATGCAGCCGGACGGCGTCCGTTAGTCCCAAATTTTCCAGTTCGCGGAACTTGGCCCGGCTCCGCGGCAGGAATAGGGCATCGGAAACCCAGGCTTGCGGGTCCCTGGCATCGATGGCCTTGGGGATGACGTTATAGTCGCCGGCCATGACCAGCGGCTCCTCGAGCGTGAGAAGGGCCCGGGCATGGCCGATCAGGCGGTCCATCCAGGCCAGCTTGTAGGGATATTTATCCGTGCCCGGAGGATTGCCGTTGGGAAGATAGATCGATGCGACACGGACCGGACCCTTGTCCCCCTCGACCACGGCCTCGAGATAGCGGGATTGCTGATCGCCATCATCGTCCGGCAAGCCCCGGCGGATATCGCTGAGAGGCCGCTTCGACAGGATGGCTACGCCATTATAGGTCTTCTGGCCGTGAACGGCGGCATTGTAGCCAAGATCCTCGAACGCCCCTGCCGGAAAGCCCGCGTCTTCGCACTTGATCTCCTGCAGGCAAACCACGTCGGGCGAGGCTTCCTTCAGCCACGCCACCGCCGGTTCGATGCGGGCCTTGATCGAATTGATGTTCCAGGTGGCGATGCGCATCGGCAGCGCGCCGGCCGTCAGATCGAGAAGCTCGTGCCACAGCCGCAGGAGGCCTTGGCATTGGGGTTTTTGATCTTGAAGGACTGTCCGATCAGATCGTCGACGAAATCGATTTCCGATCCTTCGACATAGGCCTGCGACACCGAATCGATCAGCACCACCGCGCCATCGCGCTCGATGGCCAGATCGTCGTCATTGCGCTCCGCGGTCAGCGCGAATTCGTATTGAAAACCTGAGCACCCGCCGCCATTGACGGCGACCCGCAAGGCGGTCTTGGCCGGATCGGCCAGGAGGATTTCCTTGATCCGGCCGGCGGCCCGGCCTGTTAAGGTGATCTGCATCGTCATGTTCGTGTATGTTGGTTTTCGGCCAGGGCTTGTCAACGGATAAATGCCATGATGCGAAAGACGGCGGCGTTCCGCCTGATCCCGGAAGAGAGCAGGGGCAGGCTCCATGCGGAGGCCGAGAGCCCGTGGCGAAGTCCCTTCGCGCGCGACCGCGACCGCATCGTTCATTCCACCGCCTTCCGCCGGCTCAAGCACAAGACCCAAGTCTTCGTTTACCATGAGGGCGACCACTACCGGACCCGGCTTACCCATTCGATCGAAGTGGCGCAGATCGCGCGCTCGATCGCCCGCGTCCTCGGGCTCGACGAAGACCTGACCGAGGCGCTGGCACTGGCTCACGATCTCGGCCACACGCCCTTCGGCCATGCCGGAGAACGGGAACTCGACGCCCTGATGAAACCCTATGGTGGCTTCGACCATAATGCCCAGTCGCTCCGCATCGTCACACGGCTCGAACGCCGGTATGCCCAGTTCGACGGGCTCAATCTCACCTGGGAGGCACTCGAGGGTCTGGTAAAACACAATGGCCCGCTCACCGATCACGGCGGTCATGCGCTCGGCCACTACCGCGATACCGGACTTCCGGAGGCGATCATCGACTATGCCCAGGCGCACGATCTGGAGCTTTCCTCCTTCGCCTCCGCGGAAGCACAGGTTGCAGCCCTTTCCGATGATATCGCCTACAACGCCCATGACATCGACGATGGCCTTCGTGCCGGTCTTTTCGGGGTTATCGATCTGGGCGACGTGCCGCTCGCCGGGGAATGCCTAGCCGCCGTTCTCAAGTCCTATCCGAAACTCGAGACGCAGCGGCTTGTGCATGAAACCGTGCGGCGGGTGATTTCGGCCATGGTTGCGGATATTTTCGAAGAATCCGGAAAGCGCATTCTGCGTCTGGCGCCAAAGTCGGCGAGAGAGGTGCGCGGTCTCGGCGAACCGCTGATCGGCTTCGGTGCGCAAATGGCGGAGAGGAACCGGACGCTGCAATCCTTCCTGTCACAACGCATGTATCGCCACGCGCGCGTGCTCGAAGTCATGACGCGGGCGCAGCGGGTGATCCGCGATCTGTTCACGGCATATCGGGACGATCCAAAACTGCTGCCTGAGGATTGGCGGGAAGACTCCGTCACCGACGACCGCGGCCGCTTCGCCCGCCAGGTTTGCGACTTCATAGCCGGCATGACCGACCGCTATGCACTCGATCAGCACAAGCGGTTGTTTGACCTCGATCCGCTTTTCCGCTAGGGCCGCACTAATCTGCGTAATTCAAAGACTTACAGAGGCAAGATGAACCTTTTTGCAGATTTTCTCGGCATCGTCCGGAAGGAAGCGGCGGCCCTGGCGGCCGTGAGCGGCGCAGCGCAGCAGCTTGATCTCGAACGGGTGACCGTTGAGCCGCCGCGCGATCCCGGGCACGGCGATATCGCCACCAATGCGGCCATGGTTCTGGCCAAGGCTTTCGGTAAGCCGCCGCGGGCGCTGGCCGAAATGCTTGTCGCGCGCATCGCCGCACACGAGGACGTCGCATCGGCCGAGGTCGCCGGCCCCGGCTTCATCAACCTGCGTCTCAAGCCATCGTTCTGGCCCAAGGTGCTGCAGTCCGCGCTGGCGCTCGGCGAAGCCTATGGCCGCTCGAACATCGGCAGCGGTATCAAGGCGAATGTCGAATATGTCTCGGCCAATCCCACCGGACCGCTGCATGTCGGTCATTGCCGCGGCGCGGTGTTCGGCGATGCCTTGGCCAAGCTGCTGGCGGCGGCGGGATATGCCGTTTCCGAGGAATATTACATCAACGATGCCGGCGCCCAGGTCGATACATTGGCCCGCTCCGCCTTCCTGCGCTATCGCGAAGCGCTTGGTGAAACGATCGGCGAAATACCGGCCGGACTCTATCCCGGCGAATATCTGAAACCCGTCGGCACCGCCCTGGCCGCAGAGCACGCCCGCAGTCTGCTCGGCCACGACGAGTCTCAGTGGTTGCCGGTGGTGCGGGCCAAAGCGATGGCCATGATGATGGAGCTGATCCGCGAAGATCTCGCGACGCTCAATATCCGCCAGGAAGTGTTCTTCTCGGAAAAATCGTTGCACGATTCCGGTGAGGTGCGGGAGACCGTGGAGGCGCTGCGCGGCGCCGGACATGTTTATGAAGGCCGGTTGCCGCCACCGAAAGGCGAGGTGCCGGAGGATTGGGAAGACCGCGAGCAGACCCTGTTCAGGGCCACGGCCTTCGGCGACGATATCGACCGGCCGCTGCTCAAGTCCGACGGTTCGTATACTTATTTTGCTTCCGACGTGGCCTACAGCCGCAACAAGATCCGCCGCGGTTTCAACGAACTCATCTATGTGCTTGGCGCCGATCACGGCGGTTATGTGAAACGGCTAGAAGCGGTCGCCGCGGCGATAGCCGGCAAGGATGCCGTCAAAGTCGTCGTCCGGCTCTGCCAGCTGGTGAAGCTTTATCGCGCCGGCGAGCCGGTGCGCATGTCGAAGCGGGCGGGTGAATTCGTTACCCTCCGGGAGGTGGTCGAAGAGGTGGGCCCCGATGTCGTCCGCTTCATGATGCTCTACCGCAAGAATGAAGCGCCGCTCGATTTCGATTTTGCCAAGGTGACAGAGCAATCCAAGGACAATCCGGTCTTCTACGTGCAGTATGCCCATGCGCGAACCTGCTCGGTGCTGCGTAATGCCGAAGCCGAAGGTGTCCCGGCGGGCGAGCCCGATTTCAGTTTGCTAACCGATCCCGGCGAACTGGCCATCACGCGCCGGATTGGTGAATATCCGCGTCTCCTGGAAGCCGCGGCGCAGGCCCATGAGCCCCACAGGATCGCTTTCTATCTCTATGATTTGGCCAGCGATTTCCACTCATTGTGGAATAAGGGCAAAGAGTCGCCTCAATTAAGATTTATTTTGAAAGATAGCGTTAACACCACGGTAACGCGGCTCGCCTTCTTGCGCGCGATTCGCTATGTTTTGGCTAGTGGCCTGCAAGTCCTCGGCGTCAGGCCGGCGGACGAGATGTAGAACGGAACGGCTTGTAATGGATCAGAATTCCTCCAACGGCTCCGGTGCGGACAAGCGCAACTGGCGGGAACGCCTCGGCATCGGCGGCAAGGACATGCCGAAGATTTCGGATGAATTCAAAGAGGCCGCGCCGCCGCCGGCGATCAGGGCTCCGCAACCGGTCGCCAAGCCGGCACCGATGGCGCCGCGCGCCGCCGCGCCCAAGATTTCCGCCGCCCCCAGCGCCGATGCTCTGGCCGAAAAACTGCGGAGTCAGAGGGCGGCAGCCGAGCGGCTCGCCGAGCAGCGCGTGAGCGCGGCGCGTGAACGTGCCGAAGCGAAATTTGCGCCGCCGCCCGCCCCGGCCTCGGAGCCGTCCTATCAGGCGAGGCCCGAGCCGGGCAAGCCGAAATTCACATTCGCCGACGAGGAACTGGGTGCGGCAAAGGCCGATCTCGCGCCCACACCACAGCGCGGCTTGCCGCCGACGCCAAAACCCCGTTCCGCCGCAACCGCGCCGCCGCCATTGGTGCCGCCGCGTCCGGCTTTGGGCGGCGACCGCCTGCCGCCACCAGTGCGTCCACCAGTGCCACCGGGCCAGCCGCAATACCGGCCGCAGGTGCCCAGTTCTTATCGGCCGATCGATCCGGGCGCGGGTCAACCGCCGCCGCCGTTCAGGGCCGGTGGATCTCCGGCCCGCTCCTATATGCCCGGAAATGTACCCCCCGGTTATGGCGATCCGAGATATGGCAGCGGACGCCTCGGGCAGGAGACGGGCCGGCGCAGTCCGGAGGCTGGCGCCGGCTATGGCGACGATAGTCTCGAAAGCGATCCGCGTCTGGCCCGGAACATGCTGGCGCGGGCACGCCAGAGCGTTCCCGCCGACGATTATGGCGATGTGTTCGAGGATGAAGCGCTGCGGCCGCCGCGCCGCCGGGCGAGCGCCAGCGAGTACAATTCGGCCTATCGCGAGGTGGAGGACGGCTATGATGAAGATCGCCGCCGCTCGAGCGGGCCGTGGCTGCTGTTGCTCGCCTTGCTGATCGCCGCCGTCGCGACCTTCGGCATCATCTGGTACTACCAAACCCACATCAAGAACACAGGGGCAACGACAACTTCCGACAACGTGCCCGTGGTCGCCGCGCCCGAGCAGCCGGCCAAGACCGCGGCCGAGCAACCCGTAGATAGCACCGCAACAGGCGGCGCCGCGAACAAGAAGCAGATTTACGACCGTATTGTCGGCGACCAGGAAGTCGGCGGCGAAAAGATCGTGCCGGCGGAGGAGCCGCCGATTGCGCCCGAGCCACAGCAGCCCGCCGCCTCCGGCAGCGAACAAATCCCGCAGCCGCCTGCAGGAGCCGCGCCGGACGGCGAGTCCGAACCTCTGGCGCTGCCGCCGCCGCCGGGTGAGGGTGGAACCGGTGACGGCAATACCCAAGGTGCGATACCGCAGACGCCGGATCGGCAGACCATGGCGATGAAAACCACCGAGACGGATGCGGTCGTGGCGCAGCCTGCGACCGCCTCCGATACGGGCGCCGAGGCAGTACCGCTGCCCGCTCCGGCGGAACCTGCGGCGACGGAACCCGAGCCCGCTCCTGTCGCGCCGGCCGATACCATCGCCGAGCCGGAAAGCCCGCCGACCGAGCCCGTCGCGAAGAACACAGCGACAACGACGAAGAAGACAACGGAGAAAAATCAAACGAGTGAACCGGTGGCACTTGGTGCCGCGCCCGTCGTTCTCGTGCCTCCAGCAGAGTATGTTCCGCCCGCGTCCACGACCGGCGCAGCGCAGGACACCACTGCGGCCAATACGCCGCCCGAGACGAAAAAGAAGAAGACTCTGTTCGATCTCTTGCAGAATGCCGGCAAGAGCGGTGGCTCCACGGAAACGGCGGCCAGCCATTCCGGTACATCCGGCGCGGACACTGCCACAAGCGAACCCGGTCAGCAGGTCGCTTCGCTTCCCGAACCGGCGCCGTCGCAACAACAAGGTTCGGCCAATTCCGCGGCGGCCGGCGGCTATGTGGTGCAGCTTGCCTCGTTTCGTAGCGAGACGGAAGCGCAGACCGAATATGGCCGGCTCAAAGCCAAGTATCCCAGCATCATCGGCGGAATGCCACCGCTCGTCACCAAGGCGACGGTTTCGGGAAGCACCCGCTACCGCTTGGGCCTTGGGCCCATGGCCTCGCGCGATTCCGCGTCGAAATTGTGCAACTCCCTGGTCGCTGCCGGCGAGCGCGACTGCCTGGTGCGCAAGCAGTAGCGGCACGCGCTGATCCTCATGCAGCGCATCGGCGCCTTCATCACCGGCTGTGCCGGACCCGCCCTGTCGGTGCAGGAGACGGAGTTTCTCCAGCGCTCCAATCCGTGGGGCCTGATCCTGTTCAAGCGGAACTGCCAGACACCCGAACAATTGAAGGCCTTGACGGCGTCCTTCCGCAAAGCGGTGGGGCGGCGCGATGCGCCGGTCTTCGTCGATCAAGAGGGCGGGCGGGTGCAGCGGCTGGGCCCACCGTCCAATTTCTGGCGGAAATATCCGAAGGCGCGCGCCTATGGCGATCTCTATCAGCGAGACCCGGTCGCAGCCTTGCGGTCGGCGCGCCATGTGGGCCGCCTGATGGCGGACGATCTGATTGCCGCCGGCATTACCGCGAACTGCTTGCCGGTGCTCGATCTGCCGCAGCCAGGCAGCCATGACGCGATTGGCGACCGGGCCTACAGCCTGAACCGCGAGCATGTCATGGTGCTGGCGCGCGCCCATGCGGCCGGATTGATGGACGGCGGCGTGCTGCCGGTGGTCAAACATATTCCCGGTCACGGCCGCGCCATGGCCGACAGCCATCTGGCTTTGCCAGTGGTCGATGCCAGCCGCGAAGACTTGCGGCAATCCGACTTTCCGCCATTTGCCGCCTTCGCCGATGCGCCCATGGCGATGACGGCCCATGTGGTCTACACCGCGCTCGACAAGAAATTTCCGGCGACCCTGTCGCGCACGATCGTCAAATCGGTGATCCGCGGTGAAATCGGATTTCGCGGCTTGCTGATGACCGACGATCTGTCGATGAAGGCGCTCACCGGCGGCATCGCCGAGAAATGCGGGCTGGCGCTCGCGGCAGGCTGCGATATCGTCTTGCACTGTAATGGCGATCTGGGCGAGATGGAACAGGTGGCGGCGGCGGCGGGTGTGCTCAAGGGCAAAGCGCTGCGCCGCGCCAGGGCGGCGCTCAAATCGGCGCGCAAGCCGCACGCCTACGACGCGCGGGCCGCGCTGGCCGACCTCGACGCCCTCGCAACCGGGTGAATCTGGGGATAAACTCGGTTGCAGCAGTCGAATCAACGGCCCGAACTTGGTAGACTTCGGGCGGTGGGAGTGGAGACAGCTTTGAGCGCCCAAATCAACGATGAGACGGCAGGCCAGTGGCCCGATGGCGAAGGTCCGTTGCGGCGCGATCCCGCGGCGGAGCTTGGCGATACGCTGATCGTCGACGTGCGCGGTTTCGAGGGGCCGCTCGACCTGCTGCTCGAACTCGCCCGCCACCACCGGGTCGATCTGTCGCAAATTTCCATTCTGGCGCTGGCCGAACAATATCTCGCCTTCATCGAGCGGGCGCGCAAACTGCAACTCGAACTGGCGGCGGATTATCTGGTGATGGCCGCCTGGCTCGCCTATCTGAAGTCGCGCATGCTGATCCCCATGCCGCCGGGCTCCGAGGATGAACCCGCGACCGATCTCGCCGCGCAACTGGCCTTCCGCCTGCAGCGCCTGCAGGCC
>CAYOZR010000060.1:0-18382 GCA_964408555.1 uncultured Aestuariivirga sp. | reverse complement strand
GAAACTACTTCGTCAACGCCGGATATGGGTCAATGTAGAATCATCCCGCTCTAGAAGTCGGTCGGCTCGCCGCCTTCGCGTACCCGCCGCGCCACGAATGCGTCGATTTCTTCGGCGATTGCGGAATCGAGTTTCGGTTCCACATATTCCGCCAGCGCGCGCTTCCACAGCGTATTGGCCTTCTCATGGGCCTTTGGCGATCCCGCCGCTTGCCATTGCAGGAAGTTCCGCCAATCGGAAATCATCGGCTTGTAGAAGGCGGTCGCATAGCGTTCCAGCGTATGCGCGGCGCCGAAGAAATGCCCGCCGGGACCCACTTCCTTCATGGCGTCGAGCGCCATGGTGGCCTCGCTCACTTCCAGCGGCTCGAGATATTGCATCACCATCTGCAAGAGATCGGCGTCGAGGGCGAATTTCTCGTAGGATGCAACGAGGCCGCCTTCCAGCCAGCCCGCCGCATGCTGGATGACGTTGCCGCCGCCCATGATCGCACCCCACAGCGAGAACACCGTTTCATAGGCCGCCTGGGCATCGACGCTGTTGGCGGCATTGGTGCTCGAGGTGCGGTAGGGCAGCTTGTAGCGCCGCGCCATTTGTCCGCCGGCGATGCAGGCCTTCATGTATTCCGGCGTGCCGAAGGCGGGAGCGCCCGACTTCATGTCGACATTCGAGGTGAAGCCGCCATAGACGAAGGGCGCGCCGGGATTGGCGAATTGCGACAGCGCGAGCCCCGCCAGCGCCTCGGCATTCTGTTCGACGAGCGCGCCGGCAAGAGTGACCGGCGCCATGGCGCCGGCCAGCGTGAAGGGTGTCAAGACGCAGATCTGGTTGAGGCGCGCCATTTCGATAATGCCCATGGCCATGGGCGTGTCGAGCTTGAGCGGCGAATTGGTGTTGATCACCGTATAGGCGGACGGCTCGCGAAGGAACTGCTCCCTGGAGACGCCGCGCGCCAGGCGGGCGATTTCGAGACTGTCGAAAAGCCGGTGGCGCCCGGTCGAGACGACGAAGGGCACCTTGTCGGAAAGCCGCACCTTGTTGCGCATGATGTGCAGATGGCGGATCGAGGCATGGACGTCGAGGGCATCGACCGAGCCACCGCCGGCCGTGTGCACGCAATTGAAGAATTGCGACAAGCGCACGAAATTGGCGTTGTCCTCGAGCGTTCCGGGCCGGCGGCCGCGTTCGAGATCGGAACAATTGGGCGGGCCGCCGACCGGCGCGAAGGCGATCCAGTTGCCGCCGATCCTGATATCGTGCGCCGGGTTGCGGGCGTGAAAGGTGAATTCGGCCGGCGGCGTCTTCAGCGCCGCTTCGACGATGTCGCCGCCGATCCGCACCCGCTCGCCTTCGACCATCGCCCCGGCGCCGGCCAGAATGTGGCGCGCCTCGGGCAGGAGAACGTCCATGCCGATTTCCTGCAACACACGCAGCGACTGGCGATGAATGATTTCGATCTGATCTTCGGAGAGTATGCGCGACGGCTCGAAGGTGAGCCGCGGTTGCGACCAGGGCAATTGGTCGAGCGGTTGCTGGGCTATGCTCTTGCGCCTTCCGTGCCTTTCGACAGTCATTGGTCGCTCCGTGAAAATTCCACCGCGATCTCCGCGGCGACGGTGGCGTTGTGCTTGACCAAGGCGATGTTGGCGGCAAGCGAACGGCCACCGGTGATTTCGGCAAGCCACGCCAGCAGGAAGGGCGTCACCTCCTTGCCGGCAATGCCAGCGGCGGCCGCCGCCGCGATCGCCGCGTCAATGGCGGGTGCTATCTCGGACGCGGGAATTTCGAATTCGGCCGGAATCGGATTGGCGACGACGATGCCGCCCTTAAGCCCCATCGCCCATTTGGTACGCATGACGGCAGCAATCTCCTTCGGCGTGTCGCAACACATGGGAACGGCATGACCGCTGGCGCGCGAATAGAAAGCCGGGAAGCGATCGGTGGCGAGGCCGATCACCGGCACGCCGAGGCTTTCCAGGGTCTCGAGCGTCAGGCCGAGATCGAGAATGGCCTTGGCGCCCGCCGTCACCACGGCGACGTCGCTGGCGGCGAATTCCGTGAGGTCTGCGGAAATATCGAAGGTCTTCTCGGCGCCGCGATGCACGCCGCCGATGCCGCCGGTGGCGAAGACCTTGATGCCCGCCATGGCGGCAATACGCATGGTGGAGGCGACCGTCGTGGCGCCATCGAGCTTTCGCGCAACGACATAGGGCAAGTCGCGGGTCGAGACCTTGCGGATCTTGGCGCCCTCGCGCCCCAGATATTCGAGCTCGGTACCGGCGAGACCGACATTCACGCGGCCGGCAAGAATGGCGATGGTGGCGGGAACCGCGCCATTCTTGCGGACGATGTCCTCGACTTCGCGCGCCGTCGCAACATTCCGCGGATAGGGCATGCCATGGGCGATGATGGTCGATTCAAGAGCGACGACGGGCCGGCCGGCCTTGAGCGCGGCGGCAACTTCATCGGACTGGTGAATCTCGAAGGGCAAGCATTGCTCCGCTATGGATTTCCGGCGAGAGAAAACAGGCTAACACGGTTCAGGCCCGGCGAAACAGATGCGGCCGAGCCGATCTTGATCGCCGCCGCCGCCTGGCCGAGTCTTGCCGACCGGACGAGATCGTATCCTTCCAGAAACCCGCAGATGAGGCCCGCCACCGCCGCGTCGCCCGCCCCGGTGACATCGGCGACGGGTCCACCGGCTTGCGCCGGGATGGCAATGGGCCTTGCCGCGCCATCCGACACGATCGCACCGGCGGCACCGCGATGAACGACGATATTGGCATAGCCCATGGCATGCAGCGCCGCGATGGCGCCGGGATCGTCCACC
Source organism: uncultured Aestuariivirga sp. (assembly GCA_964408555.1). GTDB lineage: Bacteria > Pseudomonadota > Alphaproteobacteria > Rhizobiales > Aestuariivirgaceae > Aestuariivirga. The sequence continues at coordinate 15,552 of CAYOZR010000060.1, read as the reverse complement.
GTGCCGCCGGTGAGGCCTGCGAATTGATCGGCGTTCGGCGTGATGGCAAAGGCCCCGTGGCCGGATTTCAGTAGTTTCAGCTTCCGCGACTTGGGCACCGAAACCGGCTCGATCAACAGCCGGATACGGTTTTGGTTTGCGAAGGCGAAGAGCCAGTCGAGGCACTCGACCTCGAGGTTGCAGTCGGCCGCGATCAGCTCCGCCTTGAGCAACCGGCTCCGGTGCCGCTCCAGATGCAATGGCCGCAGACTCTCGATGCAGCTCATGTCATTGATGGCACCGATGAGTTCACCTGCGGCGTCAAGCATGGCGAGATAGGTGCCGGAAGCGCCGGGCGCCGTCAGCATCATCGAGAGATCGACACCGGCCTTGGCGGTCGCCTCGCCGATGAAGCGGCCGCTGGCATCGCTGCCGATGGCGGAAATCAATGCCGTCTCGATGCCGAGCTGCGCCAGATTGTGGGCGATGTTGCGGCCAACGCCGCCGGCAGCGGTCGCGACGCTACCGGGGTTCGAGGTGGCGGAGATAAAGTTGCGGGCCGATTTGCCTTTGATATCGACGTTGGCGCCGCCGGCGACAATCACCCTGGCCATGGCGAGTCCTCAGAAATCCGTGGGTGCGCCGCCCTCGCGCTTGCGGCGTTCGACGAAGGCATCGAGTTCCTCGCGGATCGCCGGATCGAGGGGAGGCTCTTGATACTCGACGAGTGCCTGCTTGTAGACGGCATTGGCCTTCTGCCAAGCCTCCGGCTTGCCGGCCACCAGCCATTGCTGGTTGTTGCGCCAATCGGAAATCATCGGCGCATAGAAGGCATCGGTGTAGCGCGCCAGCGTATGCGCCGCGCCGAAGAAATGACCGCCGGGGCCCACCTCGCGGATCGCCTCGATGCCGAGCGCATCCTGGTTGGTCTCAAGTGGCGTCAGGAATTCCATCACCATCTGGATGAGATCGCAATCGAGGACGAATTTTTCGAAACTGGCGACAAGTCCGCCCTCCAGCCAGCCGGCGCCATGCATGATGAGGTTGCCGCCACCCATGGTCACACCCCATAGCGAGAAGACGCTTTCATAGGCCGCCTGGGCATCGACCGTATTGGCGGCACAAGTGTTCGAGGTGCGATACGGCACCTTGTAGCGCCGCGCCAGTTGGCCGCCGACGATGCAGGCTTTCATGTATTCCGGCGTGCCGAAAGCGGGAGCGCCCGACTTCATGTCGACATTGGAAGTGAAGCCGCCATAGATGAAGGGCGCGCCCTTGCGCACCACCTGGGTGAAGACCATGCCGGCCAATGCCTCGGCGTTCTGTTCGACCAGCGCGCCCGCCACCGTCACCGGGGCCATGGCGCCGGCAAGGGTGAAGGGCGTCACACAGACGATCTGGTTCAGCGACGACATCTCTATAATGCCGCGCAGCATCGGCGTGTCGAGCTTCAAGGGCGAATTGGTGTTGACGATGGTGAACAGCGACGGCTCGCGCTCCATTTGCTCGGCCGGTATGCCGCGGGCGATGCGGGCGATCTCGATGCCGTCACGGATGCGCTCGATCCCAAGCGAATAGGCGTGAAACGGCTTGTCGGTGAGGACGGCGGCATCGCGCAGCGCCTCGAGATGGCGGATCGAGGCGTGCAGGTCGACGGGCTCCACCGGATAGCCGGCAATGAAGCCGATGCAATTGAAGTACTGCGCCAGCTTAAGGAACTTGCGGTAATCGGCATGGGTACCGGTGCGCCGCCCGCCTTCCATGTCGGAACAGTTGGGCGGGCTGCCGACGGTGCCGAACAGCATGTTGTTGCCGCCGATTGTGGCGTTGTTGACCGGGTTGCGGGCATGAAAGGTGAATTCCTGCGGCGCGGTCTTGATCAGCTCCTCGACCATGGCGGGATCGAAGCGCACTCGCTCGCCATCGACGCGGGCGCCGGCCTGCTTCAGAAGATCGCGGGCCTCCGGCAGGGCGAAATCCATGCCGATTTCGGCAAGCACCTTGAGCGACGTGCGATGAATCGATTCGATCTCGTCGGCCGAGACGATCTGCATCGGCGGGAAGTGGCGGACGGTGGCGCGGCGCGGCAATTGCTGGAGCTTGGCCTTGCCGTCTCCAGCGCCGCGCCTGGCGCCCTCACGGCGGGGACGGCGGCCGGTCTCCGCCGATGAGGTTGGCAATGCGGCATCGGTCATCGTCATCATCCTTTTTCGCGATAGGCATCGAGGGACGGGTCGGCGGCCACCTGTTTCACCAGCCAGTCCTCGAAGCGCTTGATCTTGGGTTTCATCCGGTGCTCGGCATTGCAGGCGAAGAGCCAGTTGTGGCGGTGCGGCACCAGCAGCGGGAAGGGCATGACAAGCCGCCCCGTCTTGATTTCCTCGGTGGCGAAGGGGCCGATGGTCATGGCAAGTCCACGGCCCTCGATGGCCGCTTCCTGGGCCAGGATGTAGCTGTCAAAGGCAAGCCGGTCGGAGAGTTCGATGCCCTTGACGCCGGCGGCCGCCAGCCACAGGTGCCAATCCTCTTCCGCGGTATAGACATAGAGAAGCTTGTGCTTCTTCAGATCCTGCGGGCTGCGCAGGGCATTCGGGCCTTTCAGCAGATCCGGCGAACAGACGGGCGCCAGCAGGGACCGGAACAGCGGCCGGTAATAGTGATCGGGCGAGCGGTTGCGGGCGAGGATCAGTCCGGCATCGACGTTCTTCTCGTCGAAGTCCCAGTCGAAATAGGAGGTCGAAAGCCTCACCTTCATGTCGGGATAGCGGCGCTCGAAATCATAGAGCCGCGGGATCAGCCATTTGAGGGCGACGGTGACATAGACCTGGATGGTCAGCTCATTGTCGGCCACGGGCGGGCGCAGTGCCCGGGTCTGGGTCTCGATCTGGTCGAAGGCATCGCGGATCGCCGGGTAATAGGCATGACCGGTCTGGGTCAGTTCGGCGCGGCGGGCATCGCGGCGGAACAGTTGCACGCCGAGGCGCTGTTCGAGGCCCTTGACCTGATGGCTGATGGCGGAGCGGGTAATGCCAAGCTCGCCCGCCGCCAAGCGGAAGCTGCCAAGCCGGGCGGCCGCCTCGAAAGCGGTGAGGGCGCGCAAGGGGGGCAAGTCACGCTTGGCCAAAATAATTCACCATCATTGCCGTTGCCGCACTCTTATCACCATGAAATTTGCTGAGCTAAGGCAAAAAGAACTGCATTTACTGTTTGTCTGGTGATATTAATTCACTAGCTAGCGAAAAACCAAGGGCTTTGCAGAGGGCCGCCGGAAGGCGCAAATTGGCGCAAATCAAGGAGCCGGAGATGAGCGCAGTCGAAGAGCTTTCCCGCCGCCGCGGCGGCCGCGAGGCACGGCGTGCCTTGCGGGCCAGACCCATTCCCATGGACGAGGCGGCCGTCCGCCCCGGCATGGAAGGCGGCCAGTACAAGCCGCTCAGCCAGCGCGACATGGAACGCATTCACGAGGCAGCACTTGGGCTTCTGGAAACGGTGGGCTTCGGACAGGCCATTCCCAGTTGCATCGAAGCGATGACGGCGCGCGGCTGCTCCATGAACGCCAAGGACCGCTTGTGCATTCCGCGCGCCCTGGTGGAAGACACGCTGGCCAATTGCGCCCGCAATTTCGTGTTGCACGGCCGCGACCCCAAATACGACATGCAGCCTTCGGGCAACCGGGTTTATTTCGGCACGGCGGGTGCGGCCGTGCATATCGTCGAGCCGGAGACCAGGACCTATCGCGAGTCGCTGCTCGTCGATCTCTATGACGCGGGACGCATCGTCGACACGTGCGAGCATATTCATTTCTTCCAGCGCCCGATCACGGCGCGCGACATGATCACCGGGCACGATCTCGACATCAACACCATGTATGCTTGCCTCGCCGGCACGCAGAAGCATGTCGGCACCAGCATGGTGGCGCCCGAGCACGTCGATGAGTGTCTGCAGATGCTGCACTTCATCGCCGGCGGCGAGGCACAATGGCGCGAGCGGCCCTTTGTGTCGCAATCCAACTGCTTCGTCGTACCGCCGATGAAATTCGCCGAGGATGCCTGCCGCTGCCTGGAAGTGGCGGCGCGCGGCGGCATGCCGGTGCTGCTGCTTTCGGCGGCACAGGCCGGGGCCACATCGCCCGCGGCGCTGGCGGGAACGGTGGTGCAGGCCGTGGCGGAATGTCTTGCCGGCCTCGTCTACATCAACAGCATCGTGCCGGGCGCCGTGGCGATCTGGGGACCGTGGCCCTTTGTCTCCGATCTGCGCACTGGTGCGATGTCGGGCGGCTCGGGCGAACAGGCGCTGATCACGTCGGGCTGCGCCCAGATGGGGCATTTTTACAATCTCACCGTCGGCTCGGCGGCAGGCATGTGCGACTCCAAGATGCCGGACATGCAGGCGGGCTATGAAAAAGGTGTGACCGCCGGCATTTCGGCGATGACCGGCGTGAACCTTCTCTATGAGTCCGCCGGCATGCACGCCTCGCTGCTCGGTTTCTGCCTGGAAAGCCTGCTGATCGACAACGACATGCTGGGTTCGATCAACCGCAATGTTCGCGGCATCGAAGTCACTGACGAGACGCTGTCTGTCGAGGTCATCGCCGATGTCTGCCTGGAAGGCCCCGGCCATTATCTCGGCAACGCCCAGACCCTGTCGCTGATGCAGAAGGAATATGTCTATCCGCATATCGCCAACCGGATGAGCCCCAAGGAGTGGAACGAGGCGGGCAAGCCCGACCTGGTCGAGAAGGCGGCGGCGCGCAAGCGCGAGATTCTCTCGACCTACTATCCCGACTATCTGCCGCGCTCGATCGACGATGCGATCCGGGCCAAGCACGACATCAAGCTGCCGCGGCAGGTGATGGAGTCCGGCGATCCGCGCTGGCGGCGATAGATGGAACATCCGGTTCTGACGGCCATCGGACGGGCGAGCTTCACGCCGCTCGGCTGGTTCGCGCCGCGAGCCGGAGACATTGTTCCGCAAAACGCACACTTCGTCATCCTGATCGGCAATGCGGGGCCGGCGATGTTCCGGAGATTCCAGCGCGAAGGCGGCGGCGGAACGCTGGACGAGTGGACGCGCCGCGCGGTTACGGCGCTGGCGGGCGATCTCGATGCGGAGGCGGTCTTCCCGTTCGACAAGCCACCCCTGCCCTTTCTCACCTGGGCGCGGAGAGCCGGCGCCGGCCATGTCTCGCCGCTGGGATTGAACATTCACCCGACCTATGGCCTTTGGCATGCCTATCGGGCGGCGCTGCTGTTCAATGTGGCTTTCGACCTGCCGGCACATTCGGCGGGTGCCCACCCGTGCGAGAGCTGTGTGGGGAAGCCGTGTCTTTCGGCCTGTCCGGTTGGCGCCTTCTCCGGCGCAAGCTACGATGTGGCGGGCTGCACCGCGCATATCGGATCGGCGGCGGGCGAGGACTGCATGGCGGGCGGATGCCTTGCGCGCCGCGCCTGTCCCGTGGGACAAGCCTTCACCTATGCGCCGGCGCAGGCGCAATTCCACATGCGTGCCTTTGTGGCGGCGCGGCAGAAGGCGGGCGAGTGAATGTACGAGCCGATCGCGCAGAAATTGGCGGCGGGGCGGAACGTCATTCTTGACGGCGGCACCGGCACCGATATCCAGCGGCGCGGCGCGCCGATGAGCGGCGAGACATGGTGCGCCGAGGTGAACGTCACGCACCCGCAGATCGTCAAGGCGGTGCACGAGGATTATATCCGCGCCGGCGCGGCATTGGCCAGGGAGTTCGCAAGATGAAGACCGGTTCATGCCTGTGCGGCGCGGTACAATACGAAGTGCACGGACCGTTGCGCAATGTGATCGCCTGCCACTGCGAACAATGCCGCAAGCAGACCGGCACCTATATGTCGGCGACGGCGGCCAAAGATGGGGACTTGAGGGTCACCGAGGCGCGCGGGCTCAAATGGTACCGGTCGAGCGACACGGCCCGGCGCGGATTCTGCGGCGAATGCGGATCGGTGCTGTTCTGGAAAGGCGATGGCCGCGATTACACGGCCATCGCCGCTGGCTCAGTCAACGGGGCCACCGGGCTGACGCTTGATGGGCACATTTTCTGCGCCAGCGCCGGTGATTATTATGTCATTGCCGGTGGTGGTTACCGGCGCGCCCGTTGGCTTGCTGAGTAACGTCTCGAAGCCATATTCCTCTTAGTTGTCGTTGCAGTCGGAGATGCAGAGGGTATTGTCAGTGCTGTCGTCAGTGCTGTCGTCAGTGCTGTCGTTAGTGCTGTCGTCAGTGCCGCTGTCGTCATTGGTGTCGCCGTCGTCATTGGTGTCGCCGTCGTCATTGGTGTCGCCGTCGTCATTGCCGCCGTCGTCATTGGTGTCGCCGTTGTCATTGCCGCCGTCGTCATTGGTGTCGCCGTCGTCATTGCCGCCGTCGTCGTTGCCGCCGTCGTCGTTGCCGCCGTCGTCATCGCCGCCGCCTTCATCGGCATAGGCCGCCGCCGCCTTGAGCGGCTCGAAATCGGATACGACGGGCGCCACGGCATAAATGCCGAAGCCGAGCATCAGGGCCATGATTGAAGTTGAATAACGCATTTGTGGTCTCCTCTTGGGGGTGAATCATTTCTCGACACCCGTGAGAATGCCTGAGGGATGCTGATGAATGGGTGAGAAGGTCCGTCAACCAACTATCAGATTGTCCCCGGAACGGGCCCGCAGACCGTCTTTCAGCTCGCCATAGCCGGTGAATCCGGGTTCATAGTGAAAGCCGAGTTTACGCGATGCCGACATTGCTTTCTTTGCCAGCGCCTCGGCGCGCGTCTGGGCGAGACGGACGATCCTGGTATAATTGTTGAAATACATGGGCAGGAGTTCAGGATGGCGGCCGGTCATTCCCGGCGGCGATCGCACATCGAGGCACGGCGCATGGCTGGAAGCGGAGGCCGAAGCTCGGATTTTCAGCGAATGTGATCGGCCCTGTTCTGGAAGGGCGATGGCCCGCTCAACGGGGCCACCGGACTACTGCTTGATGGGCACTGAGTAACGGCTCGAAGCCGCATCCCTCTTGGTTGTCGTTGGCGCCGGAGACGCAGAGAGATCGGCCTCCATTGCCTCGTCGTTCTTGCAGCCGCCGCCGTCTTAGGCCGCTGGGGCCGCCGGGGCCGCCGGGGCTGCTGGCGGCTTGGGCGGCTTGAAATCGGAAATGACGGGCGCCACGGAATAGATGCCGAAGCCCAGGATCAGACCCATGACTGAAGAAGAATGGCGCATAAGTGATCTCCTCTCGAGGATAGTTCAGATGTCCATGCTCGCGAGAATGCCTGAGTGACGCTGATGAATGGGTGAGAGGGTCCGTCAGTCAACTGTCAGATTGGCCCCGGAACGGGCTTGCAGACCGTCTTCCAGCTCGCCGTAGCCGGTGAACCTGTATTCATAGTTAAGGCCGAGTTTACGCGCTGCCGCCAATGCCTTCTTGGCCAGCTCCTCGTCGCGCGTCTGGGCGAGATAGACAATCTTGGTGTAATTGCCGAAATACATGGGCAGGAGTTCGGGATGGCGGTCGAGGCCGAGGCCCTGCCAGATCAGCTTGTCGAAATGGCGGGCGAGATAGTCGGTCAGATAGAAGGCGCTGAACTCATCCTCGGCCTTGGCGGCGAAGGCGGCATTGCCGGAAAAGAAGGCATAGCAATGGGGCCCGGCGATGCGCTCAACGCCTTCCTCCGCCAGCACCTTGTCGAGCAGACCGCCGGTGCCGCAATCGCCATAAAGCACGAAGATCGATTTGTAGCGCGATTTGGCTTCGCGGATCTTTTCGCGCACGGCGGGGGTGATCTTCTCCGGAGTATTGTGCCACTTGGCCGGAAGGCACTGGAGGTCGAAATGGGTCCAGCGGTTGCGCTCGATCAGGTCGACGATCTCGCGGGCCAGCGCCCCGCAGGCGATAAGCAGCACGTCGCCCCGGCCGGCGGCGAAGGCGAATTCGTCGGAAGGCTTGAGATTGACGAGGGTCATTCGGCGTCCGGTTCCGGGTTCAATTTGAGCCTGGCACGATCTTCCGTCAATTCGTCACCCGCTGCGCGCGGAATTCCGGCGTTCCACCCATGATCGGCGGCATCCGCGAGTCTTCCGGAACGTCATAGATGGGTTTGCGATTGCCGTTGAACCAGCCATAGTGCCAATCATCCAGGACACTACTATATGGGACCGATCCTCTCCGCGGGAAGAGACGATGGGAGCATCGAACTATGGAAACGCCGCTGCGTCCCGTTTGGTCACACCAGATGGCGGCCGCCGAGGACGGCGCGGATGCGATCATGGCTTTCGTGGACGATGACCGGGGTCACGGTGGCGCCGATGCGCTTTTCGCGCCGCAGGCTGTCGCCGCGGCGCAGCCAGAGATAAGCCACGACCGCGAACAGCACGACGCCGCCCGCCGCAAGCGTGGGCGAGCCGACGGCGACGCCCAAGCCACCGGTGCAGATGAAGGACGACATGATCGCGAGATAGGGCCGGCCTTCGGTTTCGAGCAGCTCGGGATAGCGGCTGAAATAGACGGCGAGGCCGCCCACCGCCAAGAGTACGCCCCACACCAGATGCGTGGTGAAGAGGCCGCGGGCAACGCCCAGTATGCCGGCGAAATCGCCGGACAGCGCCGGCCACAGGGTGCGCAAGACCACGAGGCCCAGGGCCATCCAGCCAAGTTTACCGGCAGCCGCAAGTATCCAAAGCATCCGCAGAGTCATGTGCACGCCTTCCCGATTTAACCGACTGTGAAGCATGTTAGCGGCCGGGTGTTACCGAAGCCTTTCGCGACAGGTGAAAACAATCTTGAAAATTCGAAACATGAAGGCAATGATGCGTCGCGGCGATCGGCAAGCTTGCTGAATGAGCCGACGCAACGCCGGCCCCGAAGCAAACTCCACCTCATGTGTTATCGCCGGACATGTTCAAGCCCGGGGATGACAATTAGGAGATGGATTGGCCCGCGCGAAACGCGTTTTAGCGGGCCGTTACGAAGCCGCCAGCACGTTGTGCTTCCTGGCCATGAAGCTCTTGGCGGTTTCGACCGCCACGGCGGCGTCGCGGCAATAGGCATCGGCGCCGATTGCCTTGGCGAATTCCTCGTTGAGCGGCGCGCCGCCCACCAGCACGACGTAATCGTCGCGCATGCCCTTTTCCTTAAGCGTGTCGATGACCACCTTCATATAGGGCATGGTGGTGGTGAGCAGCGCCGACATGCCGAGGATGTCGGGCTTGTGCTGTTCGATGGCGCCGAGATATTTCTCGACCGAATTGTTGATGCCGAGGTCGATTACATCGAAGCCCGCCCCTTCCATCATCATGCCGACCAGGTTCTTGCCGATATCGTGAATGTCGCCCTTGACGGTGCCGATCACCATCTTGCCCTGGCGCGGCGCGCCGGTGGCGATGAGCAGCGGGCGCAGGATGAACATGCCGGCCTTCATGGAATTGGCGGCCAGCAGCACTTCGGGGACGAACAGGATGCCATCACGGAAATCGATACCGACGATGCGCATGCCTTCGACCAGCGCCTCGGTCAGAACCTTGTAGGGCGTCCAGCCGCGGCCGAGCAGGATGTGAACCGCCGCCTCGACCTCTTCCCTGAGGCCGTCATAGAGATCGTCATGGACCTGCTGGACGAGATCCTCGTCGTTCAGGGAGTTGAGATCGAGTTCGCCTTCATCGCTCATCGGGGGGTCTCCGGCGGGGCCTTTAGTGGTACTTTATCCATAGCGGCATGGCTGCCTGCAACCACGTCGTTGCGCGACGTCCGCATGCCGGAAAGCGACGGTTGAGGCAAGCCCCAAGCCCAGCTATGGGTGAGACGGCTTCACCCATCGCAAGGTTATTCCAACATGACTCCGAATTTCGACAGCGCCGCCGCGCGGGCGCAGTTCCCCGCTCTCGCCCTCACCGACGGGCGCGCGCCCCGCGTCTATTTCGACAATCCGGCGGGAACCCAAGTGCCGCAGCGGGTGATCGACCGGACGGTGGAGACGCTGCGGGAGAAGAACGCCAATCTCGGCGGTTATTTTTCGACCGCGCTGGCGGCGGGCGAACTGGTGGACGAAGCACACCGGGCCTGCGCCGATTTCTACAATGCCGCCTCACCCGCCGAGATCGTCTTCGGCCAGAACATGACGACGCTGACGCTGCATATGTCGCGCTGCCTGGGGCGGAAGCTCAGGCGCGGCGACGAGATCGTAGTCTCGCGCATGGAGCACGACGCCAACGTGGCGCCGTGGCTGCTCTTGGCGGAAGACCTCGGGCTCACCGTCAAATGGATGGATTTCGATCCGGAAACTTACGAGTTTCCCGACGAGGCGCTGGCTCGCGTGCTGAGCGAGAGAACGAAGATCGTGGCGCTGGGGCTTGCCTCCAACTGCACCGGCACGGTCAACGACGTCCAACGCTTCGCGCGGCAGGCCAAGGCTGCGGGCGCGCTCATCTATGTCGATGCGGTGCAATTTGCGCCGCACCACGGCATCGACGTGCAGGCGCTGGGCGCCGATATCGTGGTGTCGTCGGCCTATAAATGGTTCGGGCCGCATCAGGGCGTGCTGTGGGGGCGCGAGGCACTGCTCAAGGAAACCTTCGGCTACAAGGTGCGGCCAGCGGGCGAAGAGTTACCACACAAATTCGAGACCGGCACGCTGAGCCACGAGGGCATGGCGGGATGTCTCGCGGCAATCGAATATCTCGAACAGTTCGGCGAAGGAGCGAGCCGGCGAATGCGCATCGCCGGCGCCTGGGAAAGGATCGCGGCTTACGAACAGAAGCTGACACTGAAATTGATCGAGGGCTTGCGCGGCTTCAAGGGGCTGACGATCCGCGGCATTACTTCGGCCAACGCCATGCACCGGCGGGTGCCGACGGTGTCATTCACGCTCGAGGGGCATCATCCGGAGGGGCTCGCCAAGGATTTCGCCCGCGACAATATCTTCGTCTGGTCCGGGCATAATTATGCGATCGAACCGGTGGCGCGCATGGGGCTGATGGAAAAGGGCGGCGTGCTGCGCGTCGGGCTTGCCCACTACAACACCGAAGCGGAAATCGGCCGGCTGCTCGACTGCCTGACGCGCATCACCCGCTCATAGGTGTCCTCGGGGCTGCCGCCGGCATCGATGCGGGTCCAGTCGAGGCGCCCGATATCATAGCGCAATTGCCGCTCGACCACATCGACGGTGGCATCGGAGGCATCGCTGCGGCGGGCGGCGACGCGGGACTTGAGAGTTGCGGCAGCGGCCTCGAGCCAAAGCCCACGAAAGGCGATGCCGCGCCGCCGCGCCAGGGATTCCGCCGCCCGGCGTTCGCTCTCCTGGGCGAAAACGGCATCGAGCACCACCGCCTGGCCGGCGGCCAAGGCCGCCTCGGCGCGGGCCAGCATGGCGCCATAGACCTTGACGGAGGCGGCGGGGGTATAATGTTCGGGGCGCAGCCGCGCGGTTTCCGGAGCCCGCGCCAGCACCTTGCGCTCGACATCGCTGCGGATGTGGAGGGCGCCGGGGGCTGACCCCAATTCGGGCGCCAGGCTTGCCGCGAGCAACGATTTGCCGGTGCCCGACAGGCCGCCCACGCAGACGAGGGCAGGCTTGGCGGGCTTGAGGAAAGCGAGGCTGGCGCGGAAATAATCGAGCGCCTCGCCGCGCTGTTTCTGCGAGCCGTTGGCGGAGAGTTCATGCAGCAGATCGGCGGCGACGAGGGCCCGCACCCCCGCCCTGGTGGCGAGGAACAGCGGCAGAGCGGCGAGGCCGGACAGATCCTCGGCGTCGCGGCGCAGATGCAGATAACGGTTGAGCACGACATTGGCGGCGGCGAGGCGGCCGTGGCGCAACAGGTCCATGATCAGGAAGGCGAGATCGTAGAGGACATCGATGGTGGCGATCTTCTCGCTGAATTCGATGGCATCGAAGAGGGTGGGCTTGCCGTCGATGAGCACGATGTTGCCGCAGTGCATGTCGCCATGGCAGCGGCGCACCAGGCCCTCGTCGCCGCGCCAATTGAGCAGAGGCTTGAGGCGCTGCAGCGCCTCTTCGAAGAGAGCGTGGAATTCCAGGGTCTCGGGACTGTGAAAGACGTCGGGCGAGGCGGTGAAGGCGCGCGACAGTTGCAGGCCCAGTTCGGCCATGATGGGAGCGCCCGGCGCATCGGCCACGGGGGCGATGGCGTGGGCCTCGGCCGCGGTCTCGGCAAGCTTCGTCGCAAGAGCGGCATCGATGCCGTGGCGGTCGACGTGGCTGGCAAGCACGTCATGCCGGTCGAAACGGTTCATGACCAGGACGGGCTCGCCCTCGACCTCGATCACCTCGCGGTAGATGGCGGGCGCATAGATGCGGTTAATGGCAAGTTCTTGGGCCAGCACCTCGCGGCGCCGTTCGAGGCTGGAAAAATCGAGATAGGGCAGCTTCACCGGCTTCTTGATCTTGAAGGCCCGGCCGGCCACCAGAAACACATGGGCGGCGTGGGTTTCGATGGACTCGACGGCGGCGCCGGGGAAACCCCAGGTTTCGCCCTTGAGGAAAAGCGGATTCATAGGGTGCAGGATGGCACGCCGATGACAATCAGACCTTGATTGGTATCAATTATCCCCTTCGCCGCTCGCGGCGGGCGGCACCTGCGGCGGCGGTGTCGATGCCCTTGGCGAGTTCGGAGACGGGGCCCAGGCGTTTCTCGATCAGCTCCACCGTCGGGCGCTCGCCCTTGGTGTACGACTCGAGCGACTGGCGCATGGCGGCGAGATGTTCGGGGCTGGTGCCGCAGCAGCCGCCGATGATCCTGGCTCCGGCATCGAGGGCGATGCGGGCATAATCGGCCATCAGGTCCGGTGTGCCGGTGTAATGGATATGGCCGTCGGCGTATTGCGGAATGCCACAATTGCCCTTGGCCACGACAGCGGCATCGGGCCTTGCGGCGGTGATGCCGAGCACGGTGGCGATGAGTTCGGACGCCCCTACCCCACAATTGGCGCCGATCGCCACGGGCTGGGTTGCGAGCGAGGCGGTGAGCGTGCCGAAGGCCTTGGGGGTGATCCCCATCATGGTGCGGCCATTGGTGTCGAAGCTCATGGTGGTGACGATGGGAAGGCCCGCCTTGGAGGCGCCTTCGACGGCGGCGCGCAATTCCTCTTCCGAGGACATGGTCTCGATCCACAGGACATCGACGCCGCCCTCCTTCAGCGCCATGGCCTGTTCGGCGAAAGCGGCCGCGCCATCTTCATGGGACATGGTACCGACCGGCTGGAAGATTTCGCCGGTGGGGCCCATGGAGCCGCCCACATAGACCGGGCGGTTGGCGGCGTCGGCTTCGGCACGGGCATTTTTCGCGGCGGCGATGTTGATCTCGCGCACCCGGTCTTGCGCATTGTGGAGTTTCAGGCGGTGGCGGTTGCCGCCGAAGGAATAGGTGAGGATGATGTCGGCGCCGGCCTCGATGAAGCGGCGGTGCAGCTCTCGCACCCGCTCCGGGTGCTCGAAATTCCACATTTCCGGGGCATCGCCGGAGACCAGCCCCATCTGGAAATAATTGGTGCCGGTGGCGCCGTCGGCCAGGAGCCAGGGCCGGGACTTGAGGGCTTCGGTGAAACTTGGACGCGCCATGGAGACCTCGAAAAAGAATATAAAGAAGTCTTTATATGAATTCCGAGGCGATTGCAAAGACCGAATTCAGGCGGTCTTGGCGCCATAGAAGAGCGAGACCACATGCTGGGCCTCGGCGAAAAACAGCCAGCGCTCGACCACCGCCGCGGCAAGGGCGGCGAGGCTGGCGAGGATGGAGAGGATCGGAAGGGCAAGGGCGGCCAGCATGGCGAGGCCGGCCAGGCCGAGCAGCAGAAGCACGAGCCGGCGCAGTTTCAGGGCATGCTTGCGGGCCACCGCGTAGCCCATTTCCTTCATGATGAAGTTTTCTGCCGTATGCGGCACTTCCCACTGGCTGACGCTGCCGATGGTGCCTAAGCCGGTGGCGGCCTCGATGGTGTGGGTCCGGGTGGCGCTGTCGAGGCGGCGCCAATAGAGGAATTTGAGCAAGGCGACGAGGGCGAGGGCGGCCACGGCAAGCATCGCCTGGAAGGGCTGGAAACGGCCGAAGAGCGCGGCGATGGCGGCAAGCACCGTGGCGCCGGTGGCAAGCCCGAAGGCGAGATAGACGGGAACCGTCAGGGGTTGCGACCAAGCGCGGATGGTCTTGAGTGTCGAATAGATTTTCGCCGTGCAGAAGACGGTCAAGGCGCACATCGCCGCCGTGGCGAGGCCAAGCGGGCCGAGCCATCGCGGCGCCTCGATCAGGCCGGACCAGATCGCGGCGAAGGCGAGTGCCGGACCATAGGTTGCGACCGAGGCCACGCCTTCGCGCGACAGCCAGGACGAGCGCCACTGCGAGAAGGCCCGCCAGGCGCGCTCGGGGCGGCCGAGATGGAAGGCCGATGACAGGAGCCCCACGGTGATCAGCGCCAGCGCAATGGCGATGGCCGTCAAGGCGAAGGCCGGGCTGGAGGCGGGGCCATGCTTGAGACCCACGAAGCCGAGCAGCGCCAGAAGCCCGTAGCCGGCTCCCGAGGCCGTGGTGAAGAGGATGACCGAATAGGCAGGATGCATCGCTTCAGCCTTCGAGCCTGCCGGAATAGTCGGTCGAGTCCTGCTTTGCCCCAGCGCCGCCGTTCCTGGTTCGGCTCAGGAGCTTGTCGGCCCATTCGAAAAGCCGGTCGAAGGCGGAGCCATCGCCCTTGGGAAGGGCTGCGGGCGGCGATGTCCTGGCATCGCGCCTGGCGCGGGGCGGCAGATATTTGTTGACCGGCTTGTAGCCCATCCCGGGCAGAAGATCGTAGCCGCCGCGGGCTTCGACAAGCCGCGAGACCGCCGATTGCGGGTCGCCGAGATCGCCGAAATGGCGGGCGCCCGTCGGGCAGGCTTTCACACAGGCCGGCATGCGGTCTTCGGGCTCGAGATGTTCATTGTAGATGCGGTCGACGCAGAGGGTGCATTTCTTCATCACCCCGTGGCTGTAGTCGTATTCGCGCGCGCCATAGGGGCAGGCCCAGGAACAGAGCTTGCAGCCGATGCAGGTTTCCGGATCGACCAGCACGATGCCGTCCCCGGCGCGTTTGTAGGAGGCACCGGTCGGGCAAACGGTGCCGCAGGCCGGCGCCTCGCAATGCAGGCACGAGCGCGGGAAATGCACGATGCGCGATTGTTCCTGGCCCGGCTCTTTCACTTCGTAGCCGTGAACGCGGTTGAGCCAGACGCCGGAGGGATCGGCGCCATAGGGATTTTCATCGGTCAGGGGGGCGGAATAGCCTTGCGTGTTCCACTCCTTGCACGAGGTGGCGCAGGCCTGGCAGCCGACACAAGTATCGAGATCGATGACCAGGCCGAACTTTTTCGCGGATGGCGGCGGGAGGGAGGTCATGGCGCCCTCCGCAACTTTTTCAGCACGGGAAACTGCGGCGCGGATTCGGCCACTTCATCCGCCGCCTTTTCGACCCGCACCCGGAGATCGTACCGGGCGGCCTGGCCGGTGACGGGCTCGGAATTGGAATAGCGAAAGCCGCCTTCACGTTCCGGGAGACGTTCCGAGATCAAGTGATTGAGAAGGAACC
>CAYOZR010000059.1:0-18609 GCA_964408555.1 uncultured Aestuariivirga sp. | reverse complement strand
CCACAGCGAGATGTTGTGGTGGCAGCCGTTGGCCGAGACGCCCATGAAGGGCTTGCACATGAAGCAGGCGATGATGTTGAACTCGCGGGCCACCTGGGCGCAGATCTGCCGGTAGGTGGTGAGCCGGTCGGCGGTTCTCAGCGCATCGTCGTAGTTGAAGTTCAGCTCGATCTGGCCGGGCGCGTCCTCGTGGTCGCCCTGGATCATGTCGAGGCCCATCTTGCGGCCGTATTCGATGACCCGCATGTAGACCGGGCGCAGGCTTTCGAACTGGTCGATGTGGTAGCAATAGGGGTTGGAATAGCCGCCATTGGGTCTGCCTTCCTCGTCCTTTTTCAACCACATCATTTCCGGCTCGGTGCCATGGCGCATGCGCATGCCATGGTCTTTTTCGAACTGGTCGTGGATACGACGAAGATTGCCGCGGCAATCGGCGGTGAGAAAGGCGCCGGCGTCCTCGCGCTCCTCGCGGTTGCGGAACAGCGTGCAGAACATGCGCGCCACGCGCTTGTCCCACGGCAATTGCATGAAGGTTTCGGGTTCGGGAACGCCGACCAGTTCGGCCGCTTCCGGGCCATAGCCCATATATTCGCCGCGGCGGTTCATGAACAGATTGACGGTCGAACCATAGACCAGCTGGAAGCCGCCATTGGCGATATTCTCCCAATGGTCGGCGGGAATGCCCTTGCCCATGATGCGGCCGGTGACCGAGACGAATTGCAGATAGAGATATTCGATGCCGAGGGCGTCGATTTTCTTGCGCACCTGCTTGATCAGGTCGGCGCGGCCCGCCGTCTTGATGAAATTCTCGTAGTCGGACATGTTGTTTCCTTCCCTCGATATTTTCTAATTCAGCGCCGCAACGGCCGTCTCCGTCAGCTCCACGGGAACGGGCTGTTGGAGACCGGGTGCAGGCGGCCTTCGGCATAGCGCGAAAAGCGGAAGGGCTCCAGGAGCCTCGACTTCTCGCCGCAGATTTCCTGGGCCGCCAGCTTGCCGACGCCGATCATCTTGTAGCCGTGATTGGAATCGGCGATGACGAAGACGTTGTCGCGGAACACATCGAAGACCGGGAAATTATCGGGTGTAAAGCAGCCCAGCCCGCCCGACTTCTCGTGGCTCTTGTACAGGCCGATCTTGCCGTGGAAACGCTTCTGGCAATGGGCCAGCATGGAGCACCAGGTCTCGATGAAGGTATCGCCGACGATAAAGTCCGGCGAGTCGGGGCCATAGGGATCGATGGCGATGGAATCGGGTTCGCCCTCCACCTTGTAGGGCGAAGCACCACCCTGGACGCCGCCGAAATTGAAGTCGGGCTTGTAATAGAGGCCCCAGAGCTTGTCGGTGAGAAGGCGGCCGTCGACATCGGAATAGAGCGGCGCATCGGTGTCGACGTGGATGACCGGCGGCATGCGGCCGTCATTGGTCTTGTGCATGTTGGGATCGACGCCGAGGGTTCCTTCCTCGAGGCACCAGTATTTCCACATGCGCACGCCGTCATGCATCTTGCCGTCCTTGCCCTTGATCGAGACATGGCGCGGCAGCTCCAGCATGTTCCATATCTTGTTGACCCAGGGGCCGGCGCCGACCACCACGTAGTCGCACTTGATCGTGCCCTTGTTGGTCTCGATGCCGGTGACGGCGCGGGAATTGTTGCCGAATTCGAAGCCGGTCACCTCGCAGCCGGTCATGATGCGCACGCCCTCGGCTTCCGCCTTGGAGGCAAGGCCATAGATCGAGGCGGTATTGTTGGCATAGCCGCCCTTCTTCTCGTGCAACACCGAGGTGATGCCCTTGGCCTGCCAGTCGTCGAACAGGCCTTCCATGTATTTCTGCGAATCCCTGGCGCCTTCGACGAAAGTCGAGGTGTAGCCGATCTTCTTCTGCTGCTCGTAGATCGAGCCCACCTGCTCGTGCATCACTTCCGGGCTGATCTGCATGTAGCCGACCGAATGATAGGAATAGGCCTTGGGGTCGCTCTCCCAGACGGAGACCGAATGGGCCATCAGCTCGCGCATGGCCGGCTGATAATAATTGTTGCGGACCACGCCGCAGGCGATGCCGGAGGCGCCGGCCGCGATCGCCGTCTTGTCGACGACCAGGATGTCCTTGCCGGAGCCCTTGCCGGTTTCCTTGAGCTTGAGGGCCAGATGGTAGGCGGTGGAGAGGCCGTGAATGCCGGCGCCAATGATGGCGTATTTCACGCCAGACGGAACAGCCATGGGGGTCGTCTACTCCCTGAACCGGTTAAGCCCAATCGCAATCCCCATAGTAAAGCTTGACGGGGAGGACCGATCTGAGGCCATATTGATCCATAAAATGAGACCGATTGCAAACCAATTCTATCCAATTGCGACCAATTCGGAGCGGCCGTGACCAACAAAAATGTAACGTCTTCGGCCTATGGCCCTGAAAATGAAGACGAATCAGATGAATTTGTGGCCGTCTCCGGACGCGCGGCAAATGCCATCATGGCGCGGCTGCGGCGGGCGATCGAAACCGGCATCTATGCCGATGGCGACCAACTGCCGGCCGAACGGCAGCTCGCGGTCACCTTCGGCACGGCCCGTTCGACCATCCGCAAGGTGCTCGATCAGTTGGAGCAGAAAAACCTGGTGACGCGCCGGGTGGGCAGCGGCACCTTCGTCAATTACCCGGGGCCGCTGAAGCAGGGCATGGACGATATCACCGATCTGGTGAGCCCGCTGCAGCTGATCGAGACGCGCTTCGCGATCGAGCCTTACATGACCCGGCTGGCCGCCATTCACGCCACCGGCGGCGATCTCGACAATATCGAAAACGTGCTGAAGCGGCTCGAGGCTTCGAACGGCGACCAGAATCTGTTCACCCAGCTCGACTCGGAATTCCATCTCGAGCTCGCCCGCTGCTCGCGCAATCCGCTGATCGTGCGCATGTATCAGCAGGTGAACATGGTGCGCCTGCACGCCCAATGGGACCGGATGAAAACGCTGATCCTGTCGCCGGCCAAGATCGCCGCCTATAACGTCCAGCACCGCGCGATCTTCGAGGCCCTGCACCAACGCGACGTCATAGGCGCGGTCGACCAGATCACCCGCCATCTCGAAGCCACCCGGCAAGACTTGATCGGCGCCGACACACTTTAGGAGAAAGCCATGCCCCACATCGAATTGACCCAAGACGACGTCGCGAGCTTCGACCGGGACGGCTTCGTCATCTTGCGCAATGTCCTGACACCTGCGGAAATCGACGCGGCGCGGGCGCGTTTCGAACCCCTGTTCTCGGGCAAGTTCCAGACCGGACTCTACCCCGATGAGTGGAACTGGCGCATGGGCCGCGACGCGCCCGACTTGACGCGCCAGATCTGCAATGGCTGGAAGTCCGATCTGACGGTTGCTTCGATCGTGCTCGCGGCAGATGTGGGCCGGGCTTGTGCCAGGCTCCGGCGCTGGCCCGGCGCGCGCATCGGCCAGGACAATGTGATCTGGAAGCCGCCGGGAACAAAGCCGCTCGGATTCCACCAGGACGATTCCTACAACGACTGGATCGTGCCCGGCGAAATGAGTACCTGCTGGGTGACACTCGACGATACCAAGGCCCATCAGGGCACGATCGAATATGTGCGTGGCTCACACAAATGGCCCATTGCTCCGCCGATCACGCAATTTCATGCCCCGAACGATCCGCTGCACGATTTCTATCCCGCCGCCAAGGCAGCGGGCGTTTCCGATTACGAAATCGTGCCCATGGAGATACCGGCGGGTTCCTGCGTCATCCACCACGGGCGCACCTGGCATGGTTCGCGCGACAACAAGGGCGACAAGCCGCGGCGCTCGGTCATTGCGCACTGCATTTCCGCGGCGGCGAAATTCCATCCGGCCAAGATCAGCTATATCTATTCGCGCTACAAGAAAGTGGGTTCGGCGGACATGGATGAAAGCTATTTCCCGGTGCTGTGGCGGGAAGACGGCTATCGCACGCCGTGGCTCGACAACTACATTCGCGGCAGCAGTCTGGCGGCATGAAAAACATCGGCATGAACGAACGACTCGTCGCCAATATCAGGACGGCGGTCTTCAGGCCCTTCGTGATCGACGGCAAGGAAATCGCCGGTCAGAGCTTTCTGCAATTGGACGACACGTTCCTGGAAGGCACGGGCTTTCACATCTACAAGATGGCGCCGGGCACCTCCAGCCAGCCGCATGAGCACACCTGCCACGAACAATTCCTTGTGCTCGAAGGCGAGGTGATCGACAATGACGGCCATGTCTACAGACCCGGCGACTTCGTCCTGCTAAAGCAGGGAACGCAGCATTCCTCGCAGACCGAAACCGGCGCCACGCTCGCCGTCTTCATTCGCAGCGCGGAGACCAACCTCTAGGGCGGAAACATGGGCCAGACGCCGAACCGGTGGAAGCGTTACGCCGACTGGGACGAGCGGCCGCTGCGTCTCGACCGGTTCGCGGTGGAGGACGCGAAGAACGGTTTTTCCGCCTTTTCAAGTCCCGCCGATCCCAAGCCCGGCATCGACATCAAGGCGGGCCGCGTTGCCGCCCTGGACGGCGTGCTCGAACACGACTTCGACATGATCGACCGTTTCATTGCCCGGCATCACATCGATCCCGAGGTGGCGCCGGAAGCGATGGCGATCGATTCGCGCGAGGTGGCGCGCATGCTGGTCGACATGCATGTGCCGCGCGAGGCGCTCGTCCGCCTCGCCCACGGCATGACCCCGGCGAAGCTGGCGGAAGTCGTGTCGCATCTCTCGGCGCTTGAGATCGCTTTCGCCTATTCCAAGATGCGGGCCCGCAAGACGCCGGGCAACCAGGCGCATGTGACGAATGCCAAGGACGATCCCTTGCAGCTTGCGGCGGACGCGGCAACCGCCGTCGGTTTCGGCTTCGACGAAATCGAAACCACCATGCGGGTGTCGCGCAATGCCTGGTCGAATGCGGTGGCCTGCGCGGTGGGCGGAGCGGTCGGGCGCTGGGGAACCCTGTTCCAGTGTTCGAGCGAGGAGGCCGAGGAACTCCGCATCGGCATGGCGGGCTTCACCTCCTATGCCGAAACGGTCTCGGTCCATGGCCCGGAAAGGACCTTCATCGACGGCGACGACACGCCCTGGTCGAAGGCGTTTCTTGCGGCGGCCTATGCCTCGCGCGGCATCAAGATGCGCTGCACCTCGGGGGCGGGCTCGGAATTGCTGATGGGATTTCACGAGTCGAAATCGCTGCTCTATCTCGAAGCGCGCTGCCTCTGCCTGCAGCGCGGCATGGGGGTGCAGGGCACCCAGAACGGCGGCATCGACGGGGCGCCGCTGACATCGACCATGCCGGGGGGCGTGCGCGAACTCATGGCGGAAAACCTGATCGCCGTGTGGCTCGATCTCGAATGCGCCTCGGGCAACGATGCGCGTACCACGGAATCGGAAATCCGCCTCGGCGCGAAAACCCTGCCCTAGCTAATCGCCGGCCCCGATCCCATCTTCTCCGGCATGGGCCCGCCGCCAGAATACGACAATTCCTTACATCCCTCCCTTCTCAATGGCGAGGAAATGGAGGATTATCTGGTCCTGCAACGCGATTTCGAGGCCGATGGCGGCCTGACGCCGCTGCCGGAGTCACGCGCCCTCGATCTGCGCAGCCGCGCCGTGGAGGCTCTGGCATCGGTCTACGATGAACTGGGGCTGTCGACCGCAACCGCCGACATGAAGCAGAGCGTGGTGGCGGCATCGGGCTCCGACGAAACCCGCAGCTATATGCCGCGCGACGTGGCGCTGATCAGCGAGGCGATCAAGGCGCGCGGCATCACGGTGATCGACGTCATCAGGGCACTGGCCAAGCGCGGTTTCCGGGAGGAGGCGGACAATCTCCTCAATGTCGTCAAGCTCCGTGTCTCCGGCGACTATCTGCAAACTTCGGCGATGGTGCGGAACGGCAAGGTCGTCAGCGCTGTCAACGATCCCAACGATTATCTGGGCCCCGGCAGCGGCTACCGCGTGTCGGAGGTCCGCCGGCAGGAACTCAACTCGATCCGCGACGTGCTCGACCGGACGGAAGTTCTGCGCTCCGAGGCGATGCATGAAAAGGACGAGGCCAAGCGCATCCGCTATCGCGCCACGGGTGCTGCCCGGCCGGGATCGGATGGCAAGGACGTCGTCATCGGCATCAGCCCGGCCTTTGGGCTGAAGCTATTCCAGACGACCGCCGGCCATCGCCTGTCGGATGTTCTCTCCACGATGTCGGAAGCCATTGCGAGGCGGGGTCTCAAGCCGCGCATCGTGCGTTTCCTGCATACGGCGGATACATCCTTCCTCGGTCTCTCGGCGGCCAGGCTTTCGGGTTCGGGCATCGGCATCGGCATCCAGGCCAAGGGTACGGCGGTCATCCACCAACGCGACCGGCTGCCGCACAATAATCTCGAACTGTTCTCCAATGCGCCGATCACCCGGCTCGAACATTACCGCGGTCTTGCCGCCAATGCGGCGGCCTATGCGCTGGGCGAAATGCCGGAACCCATTGTGGTGCCGACGCGCGGCGAGGCCATGGGTTCGCGCTATCACGCGCGGGTGGCGCTGATCTATGCGATCGAAACGGCGATGACGGCGGAGGGCGCCGAGCCCGAGGAAGTGGACGTGAGTTTCATCGGGGCGAAGTCATGACGGCAAAGCTTACGGTAGCGGACTATCCATTGGCCGAGACGCAACCGGAGCGGATCGCGGGGGGGCGCGGCAAGCGGCTCTCCGAAATCACCCTCGATGCGGTTTGCGACGGCAGTATTTCCATGGAGGATCTGCGGATCACGCCGAAGGCGCTGTGCGACCAGGCGGAAATCTCCCGCGCGGCGGGGCGGCCGACGCTCGCCCTCAATTTCGAGCGGGCCTCGGAACTTGTCGATGTGCCGCAGGACTACATCATGGAAGTGTATGAACTGCTGCGTCCCGGCCGCGCCAAGACGAAGCAGCAACTGCTCGATGCCGCGAGGAACTTGCGCGAAACCTACAAGGCCGGGCGGGTCGCCGCCTTCGTCGAGGAAGCGGCCGAGACTTATGAGCGCCGCGGCCTCTTCACCTACCGATTCTGAGGATACCATGAACTGGAAGACCGCATTCCGCTCCATCTATTATGACGGCGCGCCCGAGCCCGACGACCCTGTCCTCGATCCGAAGCAAACGGCGCTGCTGGTCATCGACGTGCAGAATACCTATCTGGAGCGGCCGGACCGCGCCAAACTCCCGCCCGGCGAACAGCGGCGCTACGATGCCTGGACGCCGTTCCACGAGCGCATGCACGCAACCGTGATCCCGCGGACCGCCGAACTCCTCGCGCTGGCCCGCAAGAACGGCATCGAATGCCTGTTTGCCCGCATCGCCTGTCACACCAAGGACGGGCGCGACCGGTCGCTGTCGCAGAAGATGCCGGGCTGGAACAATTTGCTGCTGCCCAAGAACGAGCGTCCTTCGCAACTGGTAGCCGCGCTGCAGCCCGCCGGCGACGAGATTGTCGTGACCAAGACCACCGATTCGGCGCTGACCGGCACCAATCTGCGCCTCATCCTGCACAATCTCGGCATCAAGAACGTCATCTGCTGCGGCATTTTCACCGATCAGTGCGTGTCCTCGACGGTCAGGAGTCTGGCGGATGAAAGCTACAATGTCGTGGTGGTCGAGGATTGCTGCGCTGCGGGATCGCATGACCTCCACGTCAAGGAGCTCGAGATCATCAACATGATCTATTGCCATGTGATGTCGGGTGCGGAGCTTGGCCGAATGTTGGGCTTGGCAAAGCGAAGCATTAGACCCTAGTATCCCCTGCGGCCCAAGGCACAGCGCCCGGAACAAGAGCGCGCGCCGGCGGGGGAGCGGAAACGATACACCGGGGAACAGAGGGGGCTTTCATGGCTCAGGACACAGCTTCAAGTACGATAGACGTATCGACCATTAAGAACGTCGACATGCTGCATTCGAAGGCCGTGGGCCTGATCGGTGTGCTCTTTCTGACGGTGACAGGTGCGGCACCGATGTCGGCGATGCTCGGCAACGTGCCTTTTGCGGCGGGCTATGGCATCGGCATCCATACGCCGGCGGCCTTCGCGCTGGCAACCATCGTGCTGACGATCTTTTCGATCGGCTATGCCGCCATGGCAACGAAGGTTTCATCGGTCGGCGGGTTTTATTCTTTCATCAGCCAGGGTCTCGGCCGCGAAGTCGGCATGTCGGCAGGCATTTCGTCGCTGGCCTGCTACAGCGTCTTCGAAGCCTCGCTGACCGGCCTGTTTGCCTTCTTCGGCAATTCCTGGATTTCGGCCCATCTCGGCATCAACGTGCCGTGGCTGGTGCTGGCGCTCATCATGCTCGCGGTCACCGCGATTCTGGCCTATCGCGATGTCAAGCTGTCGGTGCAAATTCTGGGCGTCGCCCTCATTCTCGAGGTGCTGATGCTGGTGATTTTCGCGCTGGGCGTGATTTTCGCAGGCAGCGGCACCAGCTTCTCCGGCGAGGCGCTCAATATCTTCAACGTCACCGTGCCGGTGGCGGAGCAAACGGTAGGCACGGTCAGCATCGGCGCCGGTGCCGCGGCCGTCGGTATCTTCATGGCCTTCTGGTCGTGGGTGGGCTTCGAGATGGCGCCGAACTACGCCGAAGAGTCTCGCGATGCCAAGCGCATCGTGCCGTTGTCGCTCTATATTTCGGTGATCGGCCTCGGCGTCTTCTATACCATCATCAGCTGGTGCGCCGTCTCAGCATTTCCGACGGAAGGCGACATGCTGGCCAAGGCCTATGCCGACTCCGGCAACTTCTACCTCGGCCCCATCGAGCAATTTGTCGGCAGCTGGGCGAAGGAACTGATGTTCGTCCTCATCCTTACCAGTTCGTTTGCCTGCGGCATGGCCTTCCATAACACGGCGGCCCGCTACATGTATTCGCTCGGCCGCGAAGGGGTTCTGCCGAAGTCGCTCGGCGCAACCCACAAGACTTTCCGCAGCCCGTATAAGGCTTCGACCGTGCAGTCGGTGCTGGCGGCGGTGTGGGTCGTTCTCTACGCCCTGTTCAATGGTTTCGGCGATCCAAACGCCCAGGCCTATCTCGGCGTCTACACGCTGTTCGCCGTGCTCGGCACCGGGCTGCTGCTGGTTCTGCAGGCGGTCGTGTCGATTGCCATCATGCGCTATTTCCAGAAGAATGGCGGCGGCAATGTACTCACCACCATGATTGCGCCGCTCATCTCCTTCGCGGCGCAGGCCTGGCTTGTCTATCTCCTGGTGAACAATCTCGGAACCTTCGCCGGAACCAGCCCCTTCGCCAACAGCATCCCCTATGTGGCGCTGGCGATCATTCTGGTGGGTCTGGTCTGGGGTTTCGTGCTGAAATCGTCGAACCCTGCGGCCTATCGCAATATCGGCCACATGGTGAATGACGGCTGAGGCCGGGAAATAACCATATCGGGGGACAGCGGACATTCCGTTGTCCCCTTTTTGTATCGGGAGGAAGCATATGTCCGCATCGCTCAAAGGCCGTTCGGTTCTCGTCACAGGCGGCTCGAAAGGCATCGGCAAGGGCATCGCGCGGGTCTTCGCCAATGCCGGGGCGAAGGTGGCGATCCTGGCGCGCCACGGCGATCAGGCGGAGGCGGCGGCAAAGGGGCTCGGCCATGGCGCCTTCGGCGTGGCTGGCGACGTCACTTCGCTGGCGAGCCTTGAGGCGGCAATGAAGACCGTGGCCGCCAGGAACGGCGGGATCGACGTACTCTGCGCCAATGCCGGCATCTTTCCTCCGGCCAAGCTCGAGGAGATGACTGTCGAACAATGGGACGAGGTGATCGACACCAATCTCAAGGGCACCTTCCTCACGGTGAAGGCGGCGGTGCCCTATCTCAAGAAATCCGATCAGGGCCGCATCGTCATCACCTCGTCGATCACCGGACCGGTCACCGGCTTTCCCGGCTGGACCCATTACGGTGCCACCAAGGCGGGGCAGCTCGGCTTCATGCGCACCGCCTGCATCGAGCTCGCCAAATACGGGATCACCGTCAATGCGGTGATGCCGGGAAATATCGTCACCGAAGGGCTTATCGCCATGGGCGAGGACTACCAGAAGACCATGGCGGCCTCGGTTCCGCTGAAGCGCCTCGGTACCGTCGAGGACATCGGTTATGCGGCACTATACTTCGCGTCAAAGGAAGCGGGCTACGTGACAGGCCAGACCATCATCGTCGATGGCGGGCAGATTCTGCCTGAGAGCCTCGAGGCGCTGGCTCAGGCGTAATCACCTACACCAGTCACCCCGGCGAAAGCCGGGGCCCATGCTTCAGCCTGGACGGCATTCAATCCGTCGCGTGGAGAAATGGGTCCCGGCTTTCGCCGGGATGACGGTTTTGGAGTTATGTGAATCTTCTGAGATAATCCTCGCAGAGGCCAGCGGTCCCCTCCGTGTATGGATGACCCATGGACTTGGCGAGGTCGGTTTCCGAATGCGAACCGATCCAGGCGACGAGCAGCAGGCGGCGGAGCATGATGAAGGTCGGGATTTCGTCTTCATCGGCCTTGGGGAGCGCCAGCACCCTGCGGTAGCCCTTTTTCCAGGACTCGATCAGCCCCGGCACCTGCGGCTCATGCTCATAAAATGAGACCGGCGTTGCCGCATCATACATGTACCAGCCGAAGCCGCAGTCGTCGAAATCGATGACCTTTACCGTCCTGCCGTCAACCAGCAGATTGGCCAGGCGCAGATCGCAATGGATGAGGCCGAAACGCTCCGGCCCCTTGCCATGGGCCTTGAGCCTCCCGCCGATCAGATCGACGGTGCGGCCGAAGAGCTTTGCCTTCGCGGCATCGACGCCCATGCCGTCGCGCCAACGGCCCCAATGGGGCTTTTCCTCGCCGAGGCTGGTCTCGAAATCCCAACTGTGGCGCTGGAACCAGGCGGGGCGCTGCCACTTTCGCGCATGGATATGCATGCGGGCGGTGACTTCGCCGAGAATTTCAAAAGGCTCCGAGAGGTCCTCGCCGATCCCCGGTTCCGATCCGGTTTCCCATTCCGACAGCACCACATGGCGGGGGCGCCGCATGCGCGGGTGGGAGACGATCTGGATGATCTCGCCGTCCTTGCCCTTGACCGGGCGTGGCGTTACCACGGTGCCGGTGTCGCGGAGGTCCATCAGCCAGGCGAGTTCCGAGGCGATCGCCGTCTTCGAGTGATAGCCGTCGCGGTGAATGCGCAAGGCCCAGCGGCGGCCGTCGGGCGCTTCGACCTTGTAGGTGGCGTTTTCCGACAGGTTGATCATTTTGACCGAGATGGGCCCCGGCAATTCGTAGTTGCCAGTCGACTTTTCCGCCAGTTCGAGCAGGTAGGCGAGCTGGTCTTCATGGCTCAGACTGGCAAAATCGGTCACGGCACGTCCTCTCAACTATCCCGGCCGCCTATCCCTGCCAGAACCCGCTCGATTTCCGCAAGACCCCGTTCGACATCCTCGGTCTTTCCCGACATATAGACGCGGCCCGCCGCGCCGATCATCTGGACATCGACGAGGGTCAGCCTGGGCGCCGCCTTCTCCGCCTCGTTGGCGGCGATCGCCGCATAGAGCGCCGGCACCATCTCGCAGACCAGCAGCGTTTCGCCGGGCATGATCATCGAGGCCTGGCGGTTGCGGTTGATGATCACCGCATGGCTGTCGGCGACATCCTCGATCACGTCGGTGAACAGGATGCGGGGCCTGAGCTGATCGCCTTCCGACAGCCCCATGCCCGTCAGCACGGCGCGGCCGGCGGTAAGTAACTGCTCCTTGTCGCTCCCGTGAATCTCCAGAATGCCGAACTGGCGTTCGACAAAGAGAATTCCGGGCTCGAGATCGGGATCGGCCTTGAGCGCCAGATCGATCACCCGCTCGATCATCAGGCCGGGGGCGACCTCGATGATCAGCGCGTGCTGGCCCGCGTAAGGCGGATAGCCGCGCGCCCTTGTGGGCGTTCCCATATAGGCGGCGAATTGCGGCTGCAGGGTCTCAAGTGTCAGATAGACCCGGAGCTCGCCCTTCGCGCGCGCGCGAATGGCCGTCACGATTTACTTGGCCTGGTTGGCCGTGAAGTGCTTCGAGACATCCGCATGGGGGCGCGGAATGACATGAACGGAAACCAGGGTTCCGACCTGGCCCGCCACTTCCGCACCGGCTTCGGTGGCGGCCTTGACCGCGCCGACATCGCCGTTGATCACCACGGCGACGAGGCCGTCGCCCACCTGTTCGCGGCCGATGATGGTGACGTTGGCCGCCTTGACCATGGCGTCGGCGGCGGCAAGGGCCGCTACATAACCTTTAGTCTCAATCATTCCGATGGCATTGTTCGACATGTTGTCCTCCTTCTGGACGTTGGTAGACGGTTACTTCTTCCCCGGCCGCGCCGCCGCCTCGTCGATCGAGCCGATGATCAGCGCGTCGATGGGCGGCGGCTTGCCGGGAAACCATGCGGCGGCGACGGAACCCGTCGCCACGATGACTTTTTCGCCCTCGCCGCAGCCGAGCGGATCGAAGGCGAGGAGCCGTGCACCCGATTCATCGACAGCCACTTCGAGAATCGTGCCGGCGGGGACTTCGGAAATCTTCTTGGTGGACCAGATGCGGCCCGTAACGGTTGCCCTGAGCATCAGCGTCTCCTTTCGATCTTGAGGCCAAGCCGCCGGGCCTTGTCGCGGGCCAGCGGGGTTAGAACGGCGCCGGGAGCAAGCAACAACACGCCCTGCCCGGCGAATTTGTCGATCTTCTGTTCGGTGATGACGCCGTCAAGGGCATTGCCTGCCGCCACCGGCGGCGCGGCGCCCTGTTGCAAGGTGAAGCGCAGTTTGCCGGCGCGGACCGCCTCGAGCGTTGCGGGCTGGGCGAGGCGCGCCACAAAGGCGGCGAGATCGGCGTCATTGGACATGCGGACGGATTCAACGCCCGCCGCACTGCGCCCCGCCATCACTTCGCGTAAGACATCGCGCACCATGCCCCTGAGTTCGCCGGCGGTTTCAGGCTTCATTCCCATCTCAAACCTCCAGCGCCTGTTCGGCGGCCGTGGCGGCGGCGCGCACTTCCGATTCCGAGCCCGAAAGATAGAGCCGCCCGGTGGCGCCGATCATGCGGTAGTCGACGATCTTGATATTGGCCGCCTTCTCCGCCGCGTTGGCGGCAAGAATGGCATAGGCCGCGGGCTCGGTCTCGAGCACGAAAAGCGACTCTCCGGCCAGGATCATCGAGCCGCCCTTGTTGCGGTTGATCAGGAAGGCATGACCGGGATCGATGCGGGTGACGATTTTCGAGGCGAGGATTTTCGGCCGCATGGCTTTGTCCGGCGTCATCTCCATGGCGTCGAGAACGGCCTCGGCGGCGGCCTTGACCGCGGCAATGTCGCGGGAGTGGATTTCGAGATAGCCGAACTGGCGCTCGACCACCAGAATGCCGCCCTGCACATCGGCCGCCTTCAGCGCCACGTCGGTCAGGGCCTCGATGTCGAGACCGGGAGCCACTTCGATGATCTGCGCCGCCATGCCGCTGCGCGGCAGCGAACCCCTGATCCAGGTGCCGAGATAGCACATGGTCTGCGGTTGCAGCCGGTCGAGAAAGATATAGGAGCGCAGCGTGGCCATGATCCCTTAAGCGGCAAGAACCGCGTTCAACTCCTCGAGAATGATTTTGCGCAATTCGCGGCGCAGTTCGTCGGCACCGGTGTTATCGACAGCGAGCGATACCAGAGGGGTTTCACGCTTCGGCAGGTTCAGGGGATCGAGCCCGTTGAAGCGGCCGAAAATTTCGCCAGCCGATTTGTTGTAGGCGATCCGCGCATAATGGACGAAATGATGTGGCGTCAGATTGTCGCCGATCGAGGAGCCGCCGGCAAAGCCCGTGCCGATGGTCATGGAGGGGCCGAGATTTGTCTCGAAACCCGACGCCCCCAACGAGCAGCCGGCATTGACGGCGACACGCAACGCGGGCACGCCTGCGGCAAAGGCCAATATATTGGTTTCGGTCTTCGAGTGAATGGCGGCCGAGTGGCCGGCGCCGGCGCGGCGCATCATGGAGCGGGCGGCGGAAATGCCCTGATCGATATTCTGCACCCGGGCAAAGGCCAGCACCGGGCAGAGCTTTTCGCGCACCAGTCTTTCTTCCGGCTGAACCAGATCGACGGGTGTCACCAGGATTTTCGCATTGGGAGCGTTGAAACCTGCTTCCTTGGCAATGATGCTCGCATCCTTGCCGATCAATCCGATGTTGAAGCCCGTATCCCTGAAGAGAAGCGCGCGAAGCTTGTCCGTTTCCTCCTTCGAACAGATATGAGCGCCCTCGGCCTTCATGGCATCGAGCAGGCGATCGGCGACGGTTGAAAAGGCCAGCACCGTCGACTCGTTGGTGCAGAGAATGGAATTGTCGAAGGCCTTGGATTCGACGATGCGCTTGGCGGCGAGCTTCAGATCGGCGCTGTCGTCGACCAGCACCGGCGCGTTGCCGGGCCCGACGCCAAAAGCCGGATTGCCGGAGCGATAGGCGGCCTTGACCACCGATGGCCCGCCGGTCGCCACGATCAGGTCGATGCGCTCGTCCGACATGAGCTTCTCGATCAAGGGAATATTGGGTTCGGCCAGAACCTGGATGGCGCCATCGGGCGCGCCCGCCGCCTTGGCCGCCTCGGCGAGGGTTCGCGCCGCATCGGCGCAGCAGGCCTTGGCGCCGGGATGGGGGCTCAGGATGATGGCATTGCGGGTCAAGAGCGCCAGCATGGTCTTGAAATAGACGGTCGCCACCGGATTGGTGACCGGAATCAGCGCGAAGATGACGCCGGCCGGGCGCGGCAGCTCGACGATCTTGCGGCCCGCGTCGATGCGCGGGGCGACGAAATCCTCGCCCGCATAGAGTTCGAAGATGCCTTTGGAACAGGCCTCGTTCTTGATGCGCTTGTGCGCGATGACGCCCATGCCGGTTTCGCGCACCGCCCACTCGGCATAGGCCTGCGCCTTGGCGTGGCCGGCATTGGCAACCGCTTCGGCGATACGGCGCACGGCGGCGCGGTCGAGCTTCTGAAACCTGGCCGCCGCCCAGCGGGCCCGGTCGAGCATCATGCGCGCCTGTTCCAGTTGCGCGTCGGGAACTTTCATCAGCGGTTCGCTCATGGCATGCGTCCTCAATTCACCTTCGCCACCGAGCGCAGCAATTCGCGGGCGCGCGGCATGGCGGCATCGAAGCGGTCGAGAATTTCCTCGCACATGGCGGCGGTGAGCAGCACGCCCGGCTTCCACTGCAGCACGCGCTTGTCGAGGGAGGAGAAGATCGCCCAGATGCCGTGCTCGTAGAGGGCGCGCGAGACATAGACCGCGCCTTCCGGATGGTTGAATTCGAGGCCGAGGATCACGCCCTTCTGGCGCACGCCGGTGAAAATGTCGCCATGGCGGGAGATCATTTCCCTCATGCCCTCGGCGAAGAATTCCGAAACCCGCCCGACATTCGCCGCCACTTCGGGGCGCAGCAAAATCTCGATCACCTTGTGGGCGACGATGCAGCCGAGCTCGGCGCCGCCGGAGGTCGAAATGTGGGCGGCACCGTCGACATTGAGCCAGCCTCCGGCCCTGTCGTTCACCAGGCAGGCGCTGATCGGATAAATCCCGCCGGTGAGACCCTTGGCCGTCACCATGATGTCGGGCTGGATGCCATAGGCCTGCCAGCCCCACATGGAGCCGGTGCGCATGAGGCCGGTCTGCACCTCGTCGGCGATATACATGGCGCCATATTTTTCGCACAGCGCCTTGCAGGCATTGAGATAGCCGGGCTTCGGCATGGGAAAGCCGTAGGTGGCCGGAATCGTCTCCATGATGAGGGCGGCACAGTCATTGCCCTTGAGCGCCCGCTCCATCGCCTCAATGTCGTTGAAGGGAACCTGGACGAATTCGTCGGGGCGGTCGGAAAGGAATATCTTGGAGAAGCGCTCGTCGCCGGTGGCAACGGCCAGGCCGGAATGGCCGTGATAGCCCTTGACGATCGAGACGATCTTGCGGCGCTGGGTGGCATAGCGCGCGCTCTTGATGGCGATGTCGACGGCTTCGGCGCCGCCGGGCGCGAAGACCGCATAGGTCATGCCGGGAGCAATCTTGATCAGCGACTCGGCGAGCGCGGCGCGCGCCACCGAGGGGAACCAGTGATTGCCGATGTCGAAATAATCGAGCGCCCCCTTCAGCGTCTCGACCAGTTCGGGATGGCGGTGACCGAGATTGTAGGTGCCGCCGTTCAGATGCAGGTCGATGAGGCGGCGGCCCGACATGTCATAGAGGCAATAGCCCTCGCGCCGGTCGATGACGAGATCGACGCCGACGCTCTGCCAGAACTTGGTCTTATCCGGATTCCAGAAGCGGATGGCCTTGTCGAAGAGGTCCTGCTTGGAGTCGAACTTGAACAGACCATAGTCGAACATATTTGCACCTTCGGGCATAAACTGCCCTATTTCAAACAGTAATGCATGCAACCACAACATAATTATGTTGTCAAGTGGTCGTTTTATAGCCGAATTGCAATAAAATTTCTGGAATTCCGGTCGGATCCGTGGCATCGTCGCGGGTCATGACAGCCGCCAAGCTCAGCAAGTCCGACCGCCAGGCCCGCATTGTGGCGGAACTGCGCGCGGCGCCGTCGCTGCGGGTGAACGAGCTCGGCGAGCGGCTCGGGGTTTCGACCGAGACGGTGCGCCGCGATCTCGCCGAACTCGACCGGCGCGGCCTGATCGCCCGTACCTATGGCGGCGCCATGCGCCCCATCGCCTTCGAACCGGCGCTGGCCGAACGCGAAGGCCTGCTGGTGGCGGAGCGCGAGCGGATCGCGGTGGCGGCGGTGAAACTGGTTCAGCCCAACGACATTCTGATGATCGGCGGCGGGGCGACGACGCTGCATTTCGTCCGGCGGCTTGCCGCCGAACTCAATCATCTCACCATCATCACCCATGCCTTGTCGATCGCCATGGCGCTCGCCACCAATCCCACCCACAAGGTGCTGATACTGCCCGGCCAATATGACGGGCGCGAAGGCCTGATCCACGGTCCCGATACGATCGATGCGCTACAGCGCTTTCATGCCAACAAGGCTATCCTCGGCGCCAGCGGCCTGACGCCTGAAGGGCCCAACGATGCCGGAGTCGGTCCCGGCCTCATCTATGGCGCGATGATGCGGCGGGCCTCCGAAACCGTGATTCTCGCCGATGCCACGAAGTTCGACCGGCCATCGCTTGCCGTCTATGGGCCGTGGTCGCCGGCCGTGACGCTGGTCTCCGACCGGGAACCGGCCGGCGAACTGGCAATGGCGCTTGCGGCGTCGGGCGCCCGCTGCGTCCACGCCGCCTGATCCAGCACGAGAAAATTATCGGAATTGCAATCTTCATGGGCTATTCCGCGCTCCATGGCCTGCTGCACCAGGCAAGTTGAGAAGCAGTAATGATCGCGACGGTCGCCACCAAACCTTTCGACGGCCAGAAGCCGGGAACCTCGGGACTGCGCAAGAAGGTTTCCGTCTTCCAGCAGCCGCATTATGCCGAGAACTTCATCCAGTCGATTTTCGATGCCCTCGAGGGCTTTGCCGGCAAGAGCCTGGTGATCGGCGGCGACGGCCGCTTTCTCAATCGCGAAACGATCCAGACGGCGATCCGCATGGCCGCGGCCAACGGATTCGGCCGGGTGATCGCCGGCCGCGACGGACTCCTGTCGACGCCGGCCGCCTCGAACATCATCCGGCAATACAAGGCCTTCGGCGGCATCGTGTTCTCCGCCAGCCACAATCCGGGCGGACCCGGCGGCGATTTCGGCATCAAGTACAATTCTGGCAATGGCGGGCCGGCGCCCGAGAAAATCACCGACCGCATTTTCACCAGGACGAAAACGATATCGTCCTACCGGATCGCGGAAGCGGCCAATGCCGATCTGTCGCGCGCCGGCATCTCGAAGATCGACGGCATGACCGTCGAGGTCATAGATCCCGTATCCGATTATTCGGCGCTGATGCAGAGGCTGTTCGACTTCGAGGCGATCGGAAGCCTGTTCAAGTCCGGTTTCCGCATGCGCTTCGACGCCATGCACGCAATCACCGGACCCTATGCCAAGGCTATTCTCGAAGACTCCCTCGGCGCCGGCGCCGGAACGGTCGTCAACGGAACGCCGCTGCCGGATTTCGGCGGCCATCATCCCGATCCCAATCTCGTCCATGCCAAGGAGCTCTACGATCTAATGATGTCGCCCGCCGCACCCGATTTCGGCGCGGCCTCGGACGGCGACGGCGACCGTAGCCTGGTGATCGGCCGCGGCCAGTTCGCGACACCGTCGGACTCGCTCGCCATGCTGGCGGCGAACGCGCATCTGGCGCCGGGCTATGCCAGGGGCCTGGCCGGCATCGCCCGTTCCATGCCGACCAGCGCCGCCGCCGACCGGGTCGCCGAAAAACTCGGCATCAAGTGCTACGAGACGCCGACGGGGTGGAAGTTCTTCGGCAATCTGCTCGATGCGGGCATGGTAACGATCTGCGGTGAGGAGAGTGCCGGCGCCGGCTCCGACCATGTGCGCGAGAAGGATGGGCTATGGGCCGTGCTGCTGTGGCTCAACATCCTGGCGAAACGGCGGCAGAGTGTCGCCGAAAT
>CAYOZR010000058.1:0-18797 GCA_964408555.1 uncultured Aestuariivirga sp. | reverse complement strand
CTGGCTCTGAATGGGCCGCGCTTTTCGGCGGGCCGGGTGGTCGTGGGATTAACCACCCTGCCGGCCTCGAGCCGCTTCCCTTGCCGCACGTGTGCGGCCGGCCGGTCGGGCTCGGGGTTCTGGTGGATGCCGCCGACCCCGCCCCCCTGCGCCATGGCGATCGCCAGCTTCGCCTCCGTCATCGTGTCCATGGCGGCGGAAACGATCGGGATCGACAGCGAAATCGAGCGGGTGAGCCGGGTCGCCGTCGCCACCTGGGCCGGCAGCACGGAGGAGGCGCCGGGCTTCATCAGCACATCGTCGAAGGTCAGATATTCGGGAATCTGGCGTCGGGCCATCGGCCAACCTTTCAATGAGCGAGACTCGCTGGGATTGGCGGCTGTGCTTAACACCCGTATGGCCGCGGGAGCAAGCGGGGAATGCGGGGGCGCGCGCGCCATCCGCACCCGGTCAGGGCTGGTGCCGGTCACGCCAGAGGGGTTTCAAGATCTCGAGGGAAACCAGCACAAGCGCGCCGGCACCAAGCGTCAAGGCGAGATCGTCCAGGTGCAGAGGCCCGAAGCGGAAGAGATCGCTGGCGAACGGCCAAAGAAGCGTCAGGCCCAGCATCGCCGAGACGGCCAGGAGAACCAGTGCGAGCGCCGGATTCGGCCGGCGGAGAGCCATGACCAGCGATGCGCTGAAGGAGCGGTTGACAAAGATCAGACTGACAATCGACAGGACCAACGAGAAGAAAGTCAGCGCCCGCACCTCCTCCTCCGGCATGCCCCGCCCGAACGCCGCGATGAAGATCATGGCAACGAGCCCGAACGCGACCGCTCCCTGCAGCAGACTCCAGCCGATCAACCGGCGGGAGAACAGCGGCTCGTCGGGGGCGCGCGGCGGCCGGCGCATCGCGTCGTCCTCCTCCGTCTCGGCCTCGAAGACCAGCGAACACACCGGATCGATCACCATTTCCAGGAAGGCGATGTGCATGGGTCCGAACAGGATCGGCAAGCCGAACAGCAGCGGCAGCAGCGCCAGTCCGGCGATCGGCACGTGCACGGCGAAGATGAAGCCCATCGCCTTGCGGAGGTTGTCGTAGATTCGGCGGCCGAGCCGGATCGACTTGACGATCGAGCCGAAATCGTCGTCGAGCAATACGATTGACGACGCCTCGCGCGCCACGTCCGTGCCGCGCCCGCCCATGGCGATACCGATATGCGCCGCCTTGAGCGAAGGCGCGTCGTTGACGCCGTCCCCGGTCATCGCCACGACCTCGCCGTCGGCCTTCAGCGCGTTGACGATACGCAGCTTCTGCTCCGGCATGATGCGCGCGAACACCGTCGCCGTCCGCACCCGCCGCGCCAATTCCGCCTCGCCCAGCCTTTCGAGCTCTTCGCCGGTCACGACGTCCGCCGCGTCGAGACCCGCCTGGCGGGCGATGGCCTTGGCGGTCGCCGGGTAATCGCCGGTGATCATTATCACCCTGATGCCGGCCGACCGGCACTCGCTCACCGCCTCGGGCACGCTCGGCCGCATTGGATCGGCGAGGCCAACGAGGCCCAGGAACTCGAACGCGAAATCGCGCTGCGTCCGCGGCCATGTCTGGCCCGCGAAGGAAGCGCGGGCGACCCCCAACACACGCAGGCCCTCGGCGGCCATGCCATCGACGGACCGCGTAAGTGCGGCGACATCCGTGGCACCGAGGTGGCAAAGGCCGGCGATGGCTTCGGGCGCGCCCTTGGCGGCGACGACGAACTCCTGGCGGCCGTCGGCTGCCTGCCAGACCTGCGACATGGCGAGGAGACCGGGGCGAAGCCCATAGGCGTGCATGAGCTTCCATTCGGGGCCATGCAGATGTTCGGTGCCGGCCAACTGCTCGCGGCCGAGATCGTGAAACGCCTTCTCCATGGGGTCGAACGGGTCGCGCGCACTGGCGAGGAGGCCGAACTCGGCCAGGTCATGGAAGTCTTCCGGCATTTTCGCGCCGGACACCTCGCCGAGCCGGAAAATTTTACCGGTCTTGAGCCGCAGCTCGGCGATGGACATCCGGTTCTCGGTCAGAGTGCCGGTCTTGTCCGTGCACAACACCGTCGCGGAGCCGAGAGTTTCGATGGCTGTGGCGCGCCGGGTCAGCACCCGCGCCCGCGAGATTCGCCAAGCACCCATCGCCATGAATACGGTGAGCACCACCGGGAACTCCTCGGGCAGCATCGACATGCCGAGGGCGATGCCGGCGAGCACCGCGTCGAGCCATCCGCCGCGCAAGGCGCCGTGGAGCAGCACCGCCAGGACGCTCACCGCACCCCCAACCATGGCGAACACCCGTACCAGCCGGCGGGTCTGTCTCTGCAGGCGTGGCGGCTCAACCTCCACAGTGCTGAGCGATTGGCCGATCTTGCCGATTTCGCTCAGGGCGCCGATGGCGATCGCCTCGCCTATTCCCGTGCCCCGCACCACCAACGAGCCGGAAAACACATACGGCAGGTCATCGCCACCCGGCCGGCGGCCTTGCGATGGAGCGGCATCGCCGCTGGCGGCCTTGCGCACCGGCACCGACTCGCCCGTCAGCAGCGATTCGTCGGTTTGCAGGTCGTGGCTTTGAACGAGCCGCGCGTCGGCCGGCACCCGGTCTCCTTCCTTGAGCACGACGAAATCGCCACGCACCACCTCGCGGCCGGCGATTCGCCTGCGCTCGCCGTCGCGAATGACCAGCGCCCGCGGGCTGGTCAGGTCGCGCAGCGCCTCCAGAACCCGCTCGGTGCGGGTCTCTTGCACGACGGTGATCAACACCGACATTGTCGCGAAGGCGAGCAGGATGAGTGCGTCCTTCAGGTCTCCGAGTACTAGATAGATCGCGCCGCCACCGAGCAGCAGCGCCAGCATCGGCTCGCGCACCACCTCCAAGATTATGCGCAGCGGCGTACGCCGATCCGGCCGGGGCAACTCGTTGTACCCCTCGGCCTTCAGCCTGGCCTTGGCTTCTGCCTCGCCGAGGCCACGGATCGGGACGAGCGATGAGAGTTCGTTGGGCATTTCAACCTTCTTAGGGCAGCTGGACGCGGGCACTCTACCCCAGAGTGGCAGCGCCCCGCACACCCCTGCCCCCTGAACCCCATCGCCGGCACGAAGAGTTTGGGCGGTTTCGCCCGCCGCAACGCCGCCGCGCTTGAGTTGGCGGCTCCGAGCCTCTATCACCTGCGCCATGCCACAGACACCGGACATCGCCGTGCGCACGGCGGAGACCAAGAAGGACAAGCTTGCCTTCCTGCAAGTGCCCTTCGCCATTTACCGCGACGATCCGAACTGGGTGGCGCCGCTCATCCTCGAGCGTCTCGAGCATCTCGATCCGAAGAAGAACCCCTATTTTGCCCATGCCGAGGTGCAGCTGTTCATCGCCGAACAAGGCGGCCAGCCGGTGGGCCGCATTTCGGCGCAGATCGACCGGCTGCGGCTCGAGCGCCACCGCGACGCCACCGGCCAGTTCGGTTTTCTCGAGGCGCCCGACGATCCGGCCGTCTTCGCCGCCCTCTTCAAGGCCGCCACGGACTGGCTGAAGACTCGCGGCATGAAACGGGTGCAAGGACCTTTCAGCTTTTCGATCAACGACGAAACCGGCCTGCTGGTCGATGGTTTCGACACGCCTCCCAACATGATGATGGGCCATGCGCCGCGCTATTACGGCCCCCGCGTCGAGGAACAGGGTTTCGTCAAGGTGAAGGACGTGATCGCCTATGATTATGACGGCTCAGTCGAATTGCCGCGCGCCATGCGCGCCGCCATTAAGAGGGCGCTGGCCTCTTCCGACATCGTCATCAGGCCGCTCGACAAGAAGAATCTGGCCCGCGACCTCGACATCGTGATTTCCATTTTCAACGATGCCTGGTCGGAGAATTGGGGCTTCGTGCCCTTCACGCCGGAGGAAATCCGCGCCCTCGGCAACAATTTGAAGATGCTGGTGCGCGGCGAATATGTGGCGATCGCGCTGTATCGCGGCGAGCCCGCGGCCATGGCGGTGACCCTGCCCAACATCAACGAATGGATCGCCGGTCTCGACGGCCGCCTGCTGCCGTTCGGCTGGGCCAAGCTTGCCTGGCATCTGCTGGCGAGGCCGCCCGCCTCGGTGCGCATGCCGCTGATGGGGGTGCGCAAGAAACATCACGGCACGCTGGTCGGCTCCGCCCTCGCCCTCGGCGTCATCGAAACGTTACGCCGCTATCACCTGTCGCGCGGCACCAAACGCGGCGAACTGAGCTGGATTCTCGAGGACAATCTGCCGATGCGGCACATGATCGAGGCGATCGGCGCCAGGCCCTACAAGACCTATCGCATCTATGAAAAGGCGCTGGCATGAGCCCGCCGCGCTGGCAGGCACTGGTGCTTGCCGCCGGCCGCGACCCCGGCGATGCCATGGCCAAGGCCTATGGCGTGGCCAACAAATGCACGATCCCGGTGGGCGGCGTTGCTATGCTGCGCCGCGTCCATGATGCGCTGGCCGCGTCCGGCCTGTTCGACCGGATCGCCGTTTCCATCGAAGATGCGGCAGCCGCCCATGCCGTGCTGGGCCCCGCGGCGCGCCTGCTTGCGTCTTCGACCAGCGCCCCCGCCTCCGTGCTGAAGGCCCTGGAGTCAGGCGCGCTGCAATATCCGGTGCTGATCACCACCGGCGATCACGCTTTGCTGACACCGCCGATGCTTGCCTATTTCTGCGCCGAGTCGGAGAAATCCGGCGCCGACTTCACCGTGGGCCTGGCCCGCGCCGAAACCATCCTTGCCGCCCATCCCGAGTCGATCCGCACCTTCTTCCGCCTCGGCAACGACCGGGTTTCCGGCTGCAACCTGTTCGCGCTGCTGAGCCCCCGCGGCCTCCGGCTCATTGAACGCTGGCAATATCTGGAACCGGTGCGCAAGAAGCCCTGGCGGCTGGTTGCCGCCTTCGGGCCCGTGGCCTTGCTGCGCTTTACGTTTCGCCGGCTGCCGCTTGCGAGGGCTTTTGCCACCGTCTCCGCCCGTCTCGGCCTCACCGTCAAGCCGGTCATCATGCCCTTTGCCGAGGCCGCGATCGATGTCGACAAGCCGGCCGACAAGGAACTCGCCGAGAAGATCATCGCCGCGCGCGGCTGATCACTCCCAGCTTGCCGCGAGCTGCCGCGCCTGTTGCAGGTCGACGGGGAAATCCACCTCGCACCAGCGGATGCCGTTGATCGCGACGGTGCCGACGTCCATGCTCTTGGCCAGCCGGCCGACGGCGGCGGGAAACCATTGCCGCAGGCCGGCAGGCTCGCGCATCGCCCGGTCCAGCGTCGCGGCATAGGCGGCGACACCTTCGCCCCGGAAGATATAGAAGCCGATGGCCTCGGCATCGACGGTGTCGACCGGCAGCATCTTGCCGATTTCGGTGAGCCGCCCGGCATCCAGCATCACCTTCATGTCGTCGGTGTCGTAGGAAGCCTTGCGGTTGATGGCAACCGTGACCGGTGCCGGCGCCGCCGCCAGCAGCCGCTCCACCAGATCGGCGCGGAATACATTGTCGCCATTGACCTGGATGAAGTCGCCCTTCATCTCGTGGCGGGCGATCCAGCAGCTCGCCAGATTGTCGGCCACCCCATAGAAGGGATTGTAGACGGTGGCGATCGCCACGCCGCGCTCCCGGCCGATGGCCGCCAGCGCCTCGTCCATGCGGGCGGCACCATAGCCGGTGATCACCACGAAATCCTTGAGGCCGCAGGCGGCGAAGGCGTCGATCTGGCGGCCGATCAGGCTGCGGCCGTGAATATCGAGCAGCGCCTTGGGAATCTCGGCGGTAAGCGGCAGGAGCCGCTTGCCCTGGCCGGCGGCAAGAATGATGACTCGCACGATGCTTGAACCCGGGAGTTGCGGAAGCGTATGAACGGGCGTCTCCATCGCATCCGATTCTGCGGAAGTCAACGGAACCCCACCCCCTTGTTCACTTTGGCGCATTTCTCCGACGTTCATCTTGGCCCCCTGCCGCGCGGTGCCGCCTGGCGCGATTTCGCCCTGAAACGGCCGCTGGGCTATCTGTCCTGGCGGCTTAAACGCCACCGTCTGCACATTCCGGCGATCGCCGATGCCATTGCCGCCGATATCGCCGTAGCCAGCCCCGACCATATCGCGCTCACCGGCGATATCGTCAATATTTCGGCGCGCGACGAGTTTCCCGCCGCCGCCCGCTGGCTCAAGCGCTTCGGTACGCCCAAGCACTTGAGCTTCGTTCCCGGCAATCACGACACCTATGTCCGTTTCGGTTGGGAGCACGGCCTGGGCTATCTTGCCCCCTACATGACCGGCGACATGCGGGTGGCCCAGACGCGGACCAACCCGCAGGTCGCCTGCCCCTTTCCTTTCGTCCGCCTGCGGAAGAATGTGGCCGTGATCGGATTGTGTTCGGCGCTGCCCCAGCCGCTGCACAAGGCGGCGGGAGAACTCGGCGCGCTGCAACTGGAATCGGTCGCCACCCTGCTCCGCGATCTGCGCGAGCGCGGCTATTACCGCTGCGTCCTCATCCATCATCCGCCGCTGCCTGGTCAGGCACTGCCGCGCAAGGCGCTGGCCGATGCCGCCCGCTTCCGCGACATTCTGGCGAGCCAAGGCGCCGAACTGGTGCTGCACGGCCACAATCACGCCCACAGCCTGGTGCGGCTCCCCTCCCCCTTCGGCACCGTCAATGTGGTGGGCGTCCCCTCCGCCTCGATGGGCGAAACCCAACACCACGAGCCCGCCGCCTGGTATCGCTATGCCATCACCCGTCAGGACGGCGGCTGGCACACGGGCCTCACCATCAGGGCCTGGAATCCAGCGAGCCGCTCTGTCCGCACCATCTCCGAATTCGCCCTTTCACCGTAAGCTGCCGGTGCGATAGACTGGCCGGGTGAATGCCACTCTCATGAAATTCGGCTATCCCGAAACCCTGGTCTGCGACTACCGCCACTGGTGCGTGCTGTTGCGCCCGGCGCAGGTCACGCTCGCCGCGCTGATCCTCGGCGCCAAGGGCGAGGACCGGGCCTTTTCGGAACTTGCCCCCGAGGCCTTTGCCGAATTGCCGCTCATCATCCACGAGATCGAGCATGGGCTAAGGGCTTTCCGGCCCTATGACCGGATCAATTACCTGATGCTGATGATGGCCGATCCGCATGTGCATTTCCACGTGTTGCCGCGCTATGGCACGGCCCAGGAGTTCGACGGCCTGCGCTTCGCCGATGCCGGATGGCCGGGGCCGCCGGACCTTAAATCCGCCATCGAGATGCCCGAGGAAACCCGCCGCCGCCTGCTCCACGCGGTGCAATCGAACTGGCCGAGGTCCTGAGCCTTGATTTCCATCGTCGACAGATATGTCCTGAAGCAGATCGCCCGGCCGCTCGCCGGCGCCATGGCGATCGGTCTCATGATGCTCCTGGCCGAGCGCATGGTGCGTTTGCTCGATACCACGCTGGGCAAGAAGAATTCCTTCGCCGTGGTCTTCGAGCTACTCGCCTATCTGGTGCCGCATTATCTCGGCACCGCCATTCCCGCCGCGCTGTTTCTCGGTCTCTTGTTCGGCTTCAACAAGATGTCGAAGGATTCGGAGATCGATGCCTTCATGGCCGCGGGCGTCGGGCTGCACCGGCTGGCCCGGCCGGTGATTATCCTCTCCGCGGTACTCGCCGTCGTTTCGCTGGCGATTTTCGGCTGGCTGCAGCCGCATACCCGCTATGCCTACCGCTCGGTGGTCTTCGACGTGCAGAATGTCGAGGTCTTCTACCTGGCCGAAGCCGGCGTCTTCATGCAGGCCGGCACCCGCACCTTCATTCTCGACCGGCTCGATCGCGGCAAAAATGCCTTCGACCATGTTTTCCTGTTCGACGACCGCGGTGCCGGAGGCTCCGAAACGGTGACCGCCGCGCGCGGCTCCCTGATCGAAATCGAGGGTCAGCCGCGGCCGGTGCTGCGCCTCGAGAACGGCCACCGTCTCAAGCTCGGCGAGCGGCCCTCCCCAGCGGCCGGCACAGCGCCCCTGCCGGGCATCGCCGAATTCGCCTCGACCGACACGCCGCTCGGCAAGATTTCCGACGACATATTCCGGCCGCGCGGCGAGGATGAACGCGAACTCACCCTGCCCGAACTCTACGCCCAGCTCGATGCCCCCCCCGCCGGCACGACACCCGATGCCATGCGCGCCGAACTGCACAAGCGGCTGGTCAGGATCTTGACGCCGCTGATCCTGCCGGTACTCGCGGTTCCCTTCGCTGTCGGCCGGCGGCGCAGCCAGCGCGCCTGGCGCTTCGGCCTGGCGCTGGTGCTGCTCGTCGCCTTCCACGAAGTAATCGAGCAGGGAAGCCTGGCGACGCAGACCAGCGGCCTGTCGCCGTGGCTCACCATGTGGCTGCCTTTCGCCCTGCTGACCGGTTTCGCCCTCTGGCGCTTCGCCGTCGCCTGTTTCCTGTTGCGCCAGGATCGCCTCGAAGCGGCGATCGATGCGGCCGGCGATGCGGCGCGCAAACTGCGCCGCCGCGTATTTCCGGGACTTGCATCATGAAAATCGTGACCTGGATGCTCATGCGCATGATCGCGGTGCGGTTCCTCGCCATCCTCTTCGGCGTTTCGATATTCGTGCTATCCCTCGACGTCGTCGCCTATGCCAAGGAAATCCTCGCCCTCGGCTCGGGCGGCATCGGCATCGTCGCCGAGTATATGCTGATGCGCGCGCCCAGCACGCTCGCCACCTTCCTCCCCATCAGCATGCTGCTCGCACTGCTTCTGGTGCTCACCGAACTCAGCTACCGCAACGAGATTCCGGCCCTCTGGTCGGCGGGCCTTTCGCCCTTCCGCATCACCGTCATGCTTCTGCCTCTCGGCTTTCTGGCCGGCGGGTTGCATTTTCTGTTGACCGACTGGGCAATCCCGGCGGCGGCACCGGTCCTGCGCGAATGGGGAGTGGGCGATTATGGCGAGAAGAGGCTCAAGCTTGGCGAGCGCGATCCGATCTGGATGCGCTCGGGCAGCGACATTCTCCGCGCCGCCGCGGCCAACGCCGACTCGACGAGGCTTGAGGACGTCATCATCTTCCGCCGCGATGTCACGGGCATCCTGCGCGAGCAGATATTCGCCCGCCAAGCCAGCCTCGAGGGCGACCGCTGGAATCTGAAGGATGTCATCGTCTATTACCGCGACAATCTTCCGCCCAACCGGCTCTCCGCGCTGGTCTATTCCGGCGCCATGAAGCCCGCCGCGGCGGGCGCCAGGTCCGGCGATCCCGAGGAAATGTCGCTCGCCGATCTCGGCTATTTCATCGACAATGCCGGCTTCGGCATCCGGCCGGCCTGGGTCTACGAAACCTGGTGGCACAAGCGCCTGTCGCTGTTTTTCTCGGCCCTGGTGATGATCGGCATCGCCACTCCTCTCGCCACCCGTTTCCGCCGCGGCGGCGGCATCGGCGCGCTCTTCGCCGCCGGCGTCGGCATCGGCTTCATCTATTTCGTCGTCGACGGCATCGCCCTGACCATGGGCGAACTGGGCTTCGTGACGCCGTGGCTCGCCGCCTGGCTGCCGGTCATCGTCTTCGGCGCGGTGGCCGCCACCATCACCTTGCGCGCCGAAACCGTTTGACGGCGGAAAGCCGCGACGTCATAGACACGGCCAATGACCAAGAAACCGCGAAAATCGCTACGCAGGAAGACGGTAGCGAAGACGCGGGCCGTGGCGGCGCCGGTACCCGTGGCCCCTCGCCGTTTTGCCCCGGTTCTGTGCATCGCCGGTGAAGCCGGTCCAGCCCTGTGGGGCCGGACATTGGCCGAACGGCTCGCCCAGCAATTTGCCAAGGAAGGGCTGAAGGAAACGATCGCGCTGTCCGAGGCGGCCCGCCACAACGGCCCGGTCGTCGTGGTCCGCGCCGATGCCGCGATCGATCAGCCGCTCATTCCCATCCTGCTGAAGCGCCCGAACCTGCTGCTTGTCGGCGAAGGTGCCGATGGCCAAATGCCGATCGCCGCCCAGGTGCGGGGCGCACAGGCCGCGGCGATTGCCGAAATCCTGGCCGGCAAGCGCGAGGTAACGCCGGAGCTCAAGCTCTTGCGGCGCACTCCCGCCGAACTCGACGCCGATTTCTGGAAAGCCCTGCGCAAGCGCGAGACGCCCTATGCCATGGCGGTGTCCGCCGCCAACCGCGGCGCCGTCGAATGGCGCATGTTCATGGGCACCTACAAAGGCGCCACCGATATCGTCACCAAGCACCTGTGGCCGGTGCCGGCCTTCCACGCCACCCGCTGGCTGGCGCCGCGCGGCATTTCGCCGAACATGGTGACGGCGGCGGGCGCTCTTTTCATGCTTCTGGCCTTCTGGCTCTTCCTCGACGGCCGCTTTCTTGCGGGACTCGTTGCCGCCTGGGCCATGACCTTTCTCGACACGGTGGACGGCAAGCTCGCCCGCGCCACGCTTACCTCCAGCAAGTGGGGCGACATT
Source organism: uncultured Aestuariivirga sp. (assembly GCA_964408555.1). Lineage (GTDB taxonomy): Bacteria > Pseudomonadota > Alphaproteobacteria > Rhizobiales > Aestuariivirgaceae > Aestuariivirga. The sequence continues at coordinate 8,360 of CAYOZR010000058.1, read as the reverse complement.
TTCGATCACGGCATCGACCTGGTGCATCCGCCCTTCTGGTATGTGGCCTGGGCGGTGGGCCTCGGCGCCGCCGGCATTGCCTGGCCGCCCGCCATCTTCTGGTGGGTGACCGGCGCCATTCTCGGCGGCTATGCCGTGCAGCGGGCGATCGAAGGCATCGCCATAAAGTGGCTGGGGCTCGAAATCCACATCTGGCGGCCCATCGACACGCTGTTCCGCCAGGTGACGGCGCGGCGCAATCCCAATCTGATCCTGCTGACGGTCCTGGCGCTTGCCGGAAAGCCGGATTGGGGCCTGATCGCCGTCGCCCTGTGGACCGTCATCTGCCTCGTGCTGCATGCACTCCAGCTCACCCAGGCGCTGGCGGCACGGCGCCGGGGTCCCCTCACCTCCTGGATGACGGCCAGATGACGCGCGCCGGCCTCATCGTCAATCCGGCCTCGGGCAAATCGGGCGGCAGGGGTCTCGTCCTCGCCGAAAAGCTTAAAGGCGCTTCCGCCGTTCCGGTCCATGTCCTCGAACGCTTCGGCCAATTGCCGCAAATCCTCGACGATCTCGCCGCCGCGGGCGTCACCGAACTCTTCGTGAGCTCCGGCGACGGCACCATCCAGGCGATCCAGACGGAACTGGCCGAGCGCCGGCCCTTCGCGCAATTGCCGCGCCTCGGCCTGCTGCCGCACGGCACCACCAACATGACGGCCGCCGATCTCGGATTCCGCTATCGTTCGATCGATGCCCAGGCGCAATTCCTCGCCGACCCGCAGCCCCGCATCCTGCGGCCGCGGCCGACGCTGCGCGCCGTCAATCCGCGCGACGGCAGGCCGCGCCACGGCATGTTTCTCGGCACCGGCGCGATCTCCACGGCGACACTCTTTTGCCAGCAGGCCTTCAGTGCCAAGGGCGTCGGCAGCAGTTGGGCGAGTTTCGCCATTCTGGCCGGCACCGCCGCCCGCTCGGCTTTCACGCCCGCAGATCCCGCCGACCAGGCGCGCTTCGACCGGCCCTATCCCATCGCCATCGACGCCGACGGGCGCAGCATCGCCACCGGCCAGCAATTGCTGATGCTGTCGACCACGCTGGAGAAACTCATTCTCGGCGCCAGGCCCTTCTGGGGCGGCGGTGGCGGGCCCATTCGCAGCTCGGTCTTTCCCTATCCGGTGCCCAACATGTTGCGCTGGCTCCTGCCCATCATGTATGGCGGCGAAAGTCGCAAGGTGCCGGCGGGCGCTGCGAGCTTTTCCAGCACCAGCCTCGCCATCCGCACCTCGGTCACCTTCGTCATCGACGGCGAATTCTTCGAGCCGCCCGAGCACGAACCGCTGCGGGTCGAAGCCGGACCGGTTTTCACCTATATCTGCGGCTGAATGGAAAGCCTCGAAGAACTCGTCGCAACGACGCTCGCCAGGGCGGTGCCACGCGAAATCGCGGCCATGGCCGAACATGCGCGCGCCTCGCACCGGGATGTGCGCGCCGTGCTTGCCTATGGCTCGTGCCTGCGCGGGGTTGCCACGGCTAAGTCCCTCATCGATCTCTATGTGCTGACCGGCGCTCTCGATGGCGTGAGTTCCAATGCGCTGAGCCGCGCCGCCTGCGCCCTCCTGCCGCCCAATGTCTACTACACAGAGATGGAAATCGATGGGCAGCGCACCCGCGCCAAATATGCGGTTCTGCCACTGTCTTTGTTTGCCGCCCGGATGACGGCGGACAATCCCTATTTCTGGGCCCGCTTCGCCCAGCCTTCGGCGCTCGTCTTCGCCGCCAGCGATGACGATCATGACCGCGTCATCGCCGCCATCCGCACCGCCGTCCGCACCATGTTCGCCAATGCCAGAGGTCTTTCGCCATCGGGCGATCCGCTGGCCGTCTGGACCACGGGCTTCGCCGCCACCTATGCCACCGAACTGCGCGCCGAGACGTCCGCCCGCGCCGCTTCAATCGCCGCCGCCAATGCGGACTACTACCGCGAAGCCGCGAGGCTGCTTCAAGCGGTACCAGCCATCGCTGCCAACTGGCCGCTGCGCCGCGCGACCGGCAAGCTCCGGTCCATCGCCCGGCTGATCAAGGCCGCCTTCACCTTCACCGGCGGCGCCGACTACATCGCCTGGAAAATCGAGCGCCATTCGGGACAGAAGATCGCGCTCACCGATTGGCAGCGCCGCCATCCCATCGTCGCCGGCCTCATGCTGCTGCCGCAGCTCCTGAAACGCGGTGCGGTGCGTTAGATGGAAGGCCGCCTATACTGAAACGTCAGTTTATCGTCATCCCGGCGAAAGCCGGGACCCACGAAAAACCCAAGATAGATCGGCATCACGTAACACGGCTCAATGGGTCCCAGCTTTCGCCGGGATGACGGAAAAACGAGCGGCTGGAGCGCGATTGTCTGTGATTGAAGCGCGGAGAAACTTTCCCTCGTCCCCACGGGGAGAAGGAAAATGACCGCAAGCTGAATCAATGAAAAACCAACTCGCTCTAACTCCCTTACCCGCTCGCCGCCTGCTTCGCGTGCCCCGCCGCCACGACTTCGCCGAACAGCTCGATGATCCGGTCGATCTCGGCAAAGCTATGCGCCGCCGAGACCGAGCAGCGCAAAAGGCACAGCTTGTTGGGCGTGCCCGGCGGCAGCGCGATATTCACATAGACGCCGGCGTTAAGCAGCGCGTTCCACATGGCGACGGTCGACGGCTCGTCGGCGCATTTGACCGCGATCACCGGGCTCACCGTGTCGCAACCCAACTCGAGGCCCAAGGCCTTGAAGCCGGCGAAGAGCCGTGCCGAATTCACCCGCAGGCGTTCGCGGCGTTCGGGCTCGGCGGCGAGCTTCCTGACCGCCGCCAGCGAGGTTGCAATCGAGGCGGGCGACGACGACGCCGTGAACATGTAGGGCCGCATGGCATAACGCAGCGTCTCGAACAGCGGATGGTTGCCGGCGCCGAAGCCGCCGATGGCGCCGACGCTCTTCGAGAAGGTGCCGACCACGAAATCGACCTCGTCCTCGAGCCCCGCCTCGTCGGCCAGCCCGCGGCCATGCGGTCCGAGCACGCCGAAGGAATGCGCCTCGTCGGCGAGAAGCTGGAAGCCGCGCGTCTTCTTCACTTCGACGAAATCGGCGAGCGGCGCCCGGTCGCCCATCATCGAATAGATGCCTTCCACGACGACGAGCCTGCCGCCCTCCTCGCCCTCCGAGCGCGCCAGCCGCTTGTCGAGATCGCCGGCGTCGTTATGCCGGAAGCGCACCAGCCTGGCGCCCGACAACGTGCAGCCGTCATAGATCGAGGAATGCGAATCGGCGTCGAGATAGATCGTGTCCTTGGGCCCGGCGAGCCCCGCCAGCATGCCGAGATTGGCCTGATAGCCGGTGGTGAAGACGATGCAATGCTTGCGGTTGAGGAATTTGGCGAGCTCCGCCTCCAGCTCCCGGTGCAGGCTGTAGGTGCCGTTGGCGATGCGCGAGCCGGTGGTGCCGGTGCCGAATTTCGCCATTGCCTCCTGGCCCGCCCTGACACAGTCGGCGTCGAAAGTTAGCCCCATGTAATTGTTGGTGCCGGCGAGAATGGTTTCGCGGCCGTTGATGATGGCCCGCGTCGGCGACAGGATTTTCTCGTTGGTGAGCCCAACCGCATTGGCGCCCGCCGCCATGATGCGGGCGTGGCGTTCGGCGATGGACCGGTGTTTCTCCAGAAGATCGATCATGGCCGGGCCTTTTTCACCCGCGCCTCGACCACCTGGGCGAGTTCGGCGATGGTGCGGGTCTCGGAGAGCAGGTTGAGCGGAATTTCGATGTCGAAGCGGTCCTCCACCTCCATGACGAAATCCATCACCGTCACGGAATCGATGTTGAGATCGGTGGCAATGTCGGTCTCGGACTTGAGCCTGGTGCCGTTGGTGTTGAAGGGCTCAAGCAGCTCGCAGATTTGCACGATCGTGTCGGTCATGCGTTGGTCTCTTTTGTGTGGCTAGCCCGCCTTCTATCGGCCCCGCGCCCGGGCGGCAACCACCCCTCGCGGCGGTACCATTCGACGGTCCGGGCAAAACCCGCCTCGAAACCGGCCGCATCGGCGAGCGGCAACCCCTCGCCGCGCGCCACCCAGTCGCCGTGATAGAGTTCGGCGATCTTGCCGTGCGTCATCATGCCGGGCTTGCCGGTGAGGCGCGAAATTCCGCCGGCCGCCGCCGCCACCAGTGACGGCACGAATCTGGGGAGGAAGATGGGACGGATCGAAATGCCTTCCACCCGCTGCGCGGCGGCGATGAGATCGGCCCAGCGATAGCCGCCAAGCGTCCCATCGCTCAATTCAAAGCAACCGCGCGTTCCGCTCTCCGCCGCATCGGCGATGACGCGCGCCAGATCTTCCGCCTGGATCAATGAAAAGCGCGCATCGGACCGCCCGGGGATCACGGCGATGGGCCGCGTCAGCGCCGCGATCAGCGGCAGCGTGCCGCGGTCTCCCGGCCCATAGACCACCGGCGGGCGCAGGATGATCGCATTGAGCCCGGCGGCACTCGCCTCGAGCGCTTGTTCCGCCGCGCGCTTGCTGGCGGCATAGGCCGAGAGCTGCGGCTCGCGCGCGGCGAGCGACGATATTTGGACGAAGCGCGTAACCCCGGCCCGCTCCGCCGCTCCCGCCATGGCCGCGGTGCCTTGTTCGTTGACGGTGAAATAATCCCGCCGGCCGAGCGCCGCGATGGCGCCCGCCAGATGCACCACCGCATCGGCGCCGCGCACCAGCGCCGCGAGTGCCGCCGCATTGCCGAGATCGCCTTCGACGATCCGCATGTCGCCGGTGAGCCGCGCCCGCGCCGGATCGCGCACCAGCGCCACCAGCCGGTGCCCGCGTTTCAGGAGTTCGGCGGCGGCATGGCGCCCGGCAAAGCCGGTGGCGCCGGTGATGGCAATCGTCTTGCCCATGCTGTCTTTCGCTTCGGGTATCGCCCTGAAGACTTACTGGGCGGCTTCCAGAAAAGTCGCGAGCGCCATCCCGGCGATCTCGCCCGCCAGATATTTCTGCTTGGCGCCGGCCCGCGACAGCTTGCCGGAGGAGGTGAAGGGCAGGCTCTTGGGCGGCACCAGCACCACGCTACATTCGACGCCGGAGCTGTGATGTACCACGCCCGCCACCTTGCGGCGCAAGTCTTCCATTCCGGCGGCATCGGCCAGCCGGCAATGCACCAGCACCACCACATCGTCCTCGCCGTCCTCGCCTTCGACGGCGAAGGCCGCGACGTCGCCGGAGCGCAGCGGTTCGATCTGTTCCGCCGCCCATTCGATATCCTGCGGCCAGATATTGCGGCCATTGTGCAGGATCAAGTCCTTGGCCCGCCCGGTGACGACGATTTCGCCGTCCAGCCAATAGCCCATGTCGCCGGTATCGAGCCAGCCGCCGTCGCCCATCACCGCCTCGGTCGCCGCGTCATTGTGGTAATAGCCGGCCATCAGGCTCGGGCCCGTCACGAAGATGCAGCCGATCTCGCGCTCGCCGAGCCCCTGCCCGTCATCGCCGCGGATAACCACCTCGTGCCCGGGCAAAGGTCTTCCGCACACCACGAAGCTGCGCACCTTGTCCGGCGCCTCGCCGGCCTTGGCCGGAACCGCGCGCCGCGATGTCTTGTAGGCCTCGCGCTCGATGGTATCGATGCGGATCGGCTTCTCGACGTCGGTGATGGCGATGGCCAGTGTGGTTTCCGCCATGCCGTAGCTCGGGATGAAGGCGCGGGCGTCGAAACCCGCCGGGGCCAGCGCCCCGGCGAACTGGTCGAGCACATCGGCGCGAACCATGTCGCCGCCGATGCCGGCCGCCCGCAGCTTGCTGAGATCGAGGGCCGCCGCTTCGCCGTTGATGCGCCGCGCCGCCAAATCGTAGCCGAAGCTCGGCGAATAGCAGATCGTCGACCGGTTCTCCGACATCAGCCTTAGCCACAGGGCGGGGCGCCGGGCGAAGGACGGTGTCGCCAGATAGTCGACCGTCACCTGCCCCATCATCGGCGCCAGGCAGAAGCCGACGAGGCCCATGTCGTGATACAGCGGCAGCCACGAGAAGGCGCGGTCATCCGGCTTGATGCGCAGGCCGTGACGCAGAATGCCCCGCGTGTTGGCGACGATCGCCTTCTGGGTGATCAGCACGCCCTTGGGATCGGAGGTCGAACCCGACGAATACTGGATATAGGCCACCTCATCGGCGCCGAACGGCTGGAGCTTGACCGCCGATTCGGGCTGCGCCCGCAGGGCGGCATGGCTGAAGACCTTCGCCACGCCCGCCGCCGCGGCGGCTTCGCGGATATAGGCTGCGAGATCCTCGGACGCGACCACGGCGCAGGCGCGCGCCGCTTTGAGCATGCCCGCCACCCGCTCGATATAGGCCTCCTTGCCGCCGATATACATGGTGTAGGGAAGCGGGCACGGAACCAGGCCCGCATACTGGCAGGCGAAAAACACGCCCATGAACTCCGGTCCGGTTTCGGCAACGACCGCCACCCGGTCGCCGCGCTTCAGACCGGCCGACAAAAGCTTGCGCGCCGTGGCCAGCGCCAGCCCGCGCAGTTCCGCATAAGGCAGGACGTGCTGCAGGCTGCCGCGTGCCGAATAGAAATTGAAGCCGGTCACGCCGCGCGCGGCATAATCAAGCCCGCCAGCCAACGTGTCGAATTCAGCCAGCCGTTGCGCCAAGTCCCGGTTGGCCCGCGGCGTCCGCGAAACTTCTCCGGCGCCATCTGTCTCAAGCCGCGCCGCATATCCCATCATTCACCGAACCCCACGAACCCGCGATTGAATATACCGCATCCCAAACCTGGGCATGCGGCCCTGGCAATTGTGGTTCATGCCTATCAATCCGCCAAATTAAGGTTAAATCAAAAGGTGTTGCAGAATGTAACGACCGGCGGGATCGTCAAAATTTCAATATTCCCAATAAGATAGCAGATATCAGCAAGGCCAGTATGCCGAGCACGAAACCGGCGAGCCAGGCCAGAACGAGGGCCCCGGCGGAAAATCCGTGGGCGATGGCCACCGGCGGCGTTGCCGCCATCTGGCGTTCCCGGGCGATGATCCGGTGCGCCATGTACTGTTTGAGCCGTTCCACCATCTCACCCCGGTCGGCGGTCTCGTGCAGGATGTCGCGCCCGGCCTGATTGTCCTGCACCAGCCGGTAGGTCCGGTAATCGGGCTCCATCGCCACCCAGGTGATGAGATCGATCCACAATTTCGGCGGCTCGCCCGGCACCAGCGCCAGATCGAACACCTGCCGCGCCTCCCGCGAATGGGCGATGACGGCGGCGATGTCGTCCTTGAGCACCTGGAGCCGCAGCGACTTCGCATCCTTGATGCCGAGCACGGCCTCATAATGCGCCGCCTCCGCCAGCCGCGCCTGGCGCAAGGCGTTGTCGAATGCGTTTCCCGCTTCCCTTACTGCTGCGGCAGCTACCACGTTATGGACGTCCCTGAAACCATGCCCTGTGCCGGAATGAGCCAGGCCGCGGCCGGTTTCCGTCACCGCTGGCTGCGCTGCAGGAAGGATGCCAGGCTGAGCATGTTCCGCCAAAGTGCTCGCACTTTGGCGATAAGAACATGCTCCAAGTATTCAATCTGGCGCGATTTCTTTTCGGCGAAGTGAGTCCACTTCGCCGGAAAGCGCGCTAGGCGCCGCAGGAGGCCGGCAATGCCGCCCGGCCGAACCACAGCTCAAAGGTGTTGGGCCGCGCCTTGTTGGCGGTCTCGGCATTGCCCGACAGGTCCTGCACCTCGACCCGAAGCCCGGCATCGGTGAGAATTGCCGCAAGCTCCGCGGCTCTCGCCCGGTCGGTCTCGCGGAAGACGCGCAGTTCGTGGCGCTCGCCGCTCCAGGTGGCCCGCGCATAGCCGGGAATGGTGATGTTGGTGCGGTCGGTATCCTTCACATTGCCCATCAGCAGGCGCAGGCAATTGCGCTGCGCATCGTTCATGGCGTGGACGAAAATGCGGCTCGGCATCCGCTCCAGCGCCAGGCGGAAGTTCTCGGCGGCGTTGGCGTTCTCGGCCGAGGCCTTGAGCAGCGCCTGCTCCATCAGCGGCAGGAGCTCCTTGTCGGCGGAGGAATTGGCATAGGCGAGCTGTGCCGCCACGAATTCCACCGGCACCTTGTCGTTCTTCAGGAGATATTCGAACATGGCGACACCGTATTTGCGTTTCTCCGGCGTCTGGTCGCTGACCAGATCGATCATCGTCTTGAGGTCGTTCAAATTCTGCTGCCAGCGCGTGTAATACAGGCCAGTGCCCGCCACCGTCACCGGGATCATTACCGTCGCCAGAAGTTGAACCAGAAGATCGCGCATCGGGCGCCCGCCATTCGACATGAAATGAACTCCGCAAGGGCCCGCCTTCGACCATCGCA
>CAYOZR010000057.1:0-18904 GCA_964408555.1 uncultured Aestuariivirga sp. | reverse complement strand
AGCAGACGATCCGCGAGAAGCTTCCCGAAGGCTTCCAGCGCGCCGAATATCTGCGGGAACACGGCATGGTCGACATGGTGCTGCACCGCCACCAGATGCGCGAGACGGTAAGCCGGATCGCCCGTATCCTGATGAAGGCGCCGGAACTGCCGCAGAAAGTAAACGGCGTTAGTGACCTGGCGGTTCCCGTGAGCAAAGCCTGAGGCATGACAACTTGGCCATGAGCGACGCCATTCTGACGCGGCTTCTGTCGCTGCATCCGAAGATCATCGATCTGAGCCTCGACCGGATGAGCCGTATCTTGCAGCGCCTTGGCAATCCGCACGAGCGGCTGCCGCCGGTCATCCATGTGGCGGGCACGAACGGCAAAGGTTCAACGGTCGCCTATCTTCGCGCCATGCTCGAAGCGGCCGGCTTGCGGGTCCATTGCTATACCTCGCCGCATCTGGTGAGATTCCACGAGCGCATCCGGGTGGCGGGCGAACTCATATCCGAGCCGGCGCTGACGGCTCTGCTGGAAGAGTGCGAGACGGCGAATGACGGCGCAGCCATCACATTCTTTGAGATCACCACGGCCGCCGCCTTTCTCGCCTTCAGCCGCACGCCCGCCGATTATCTGATTCTGGAAGTGGGGCTGGGCGGTAGGCTCGATGCCACCAATGTCATCGAGCGCCCGAGAGCCTGCGTCATCACCGCCATCGACTTCGACCACCAGCAATTTCTTGGCGATACGCTGACCTTGATCGCCCATGAGAAGGCCGGAATTCTCAAGCGCGGCGTTCCGGCGATTATCGGCGTTCAGTCGGACGAGGCGCGTTCCGAGATCGAACGCGTGGCGGGGCGCGTGGGCGCGCCGCTGGCTATTGCCAATCAGGAGTGGCAAAGCTTCGAGCAGCACGGAAGGCTGGTGTTCCAGGACGAGAACGGACTGCTCGATTTGCCATTGCCGCATTTGCAGGGCCGCCATCAGGTCGACAATGCCGGTAACGCGATTGCGGCCCTGCGAGCGCTGGGCGATGTGCGCATTACCGAAAACCACATCGCGCAGGGGCTCAAATCCGTGACCTGGCCCGCCCGCATGCAGAGGCTTGGTCCCGGCGCGCTATGGTCGCATGTGCCGGCCGATGCCGAGATGTGGCTCGACGGCGGGCATAATCCCTCGGCGGCCCGCGCTCTCGCCCAGGCTCTTTCCGATCTCAACGACCGTCATTCCCGGCCGCTTGTCCTCGTCTGGGGCATGCTCAACACCAAGGACATTGCGAGCTTCATCGGCGCCTTCGCCGGCATCGCCCATCGTGCCGTGACGATCGCCATTCCCGAAGAGGAAAATGCCGTTACCGCCGAGGCGCTGGCGCAAGCCGCGCGCGGCAAGGGCCTTGCCGCCGAGACTGCCGCCTCATTGGAGGATGCGCTGAGGCAGGCGTCGCTAACGACGCCTGCCCCCCGAATTCTCATATGCGGTTCGCTCTATCTGGCCGGCCGGGTGCTTGCGGCACATCGGGGCCAGGAGATGAGCCGAGTCTCAGGCACGGCGCGGCGTTAAATCGACTGCTCGATCCATGACTGCAACTGGTTCTTCGGCACGGCGCCGACCTTGGTGGCCGCGACCTTGCCGCCTTTAAACACCATCAGGGTGGGGATGCCGCGCACGCCATATTTCGACGGCGTGTTCGGATTCTCGTCGATGTTTATCTTGACGATCTTCGCCTTGGAGCCCAGGGCCGTCGCAATCTCTTCGAGTGCCGGAGCGATCATCTTGCAGGGACCGCACCATTCGGCCCAGAAATCGACCACAACCGGGCCGTCGGACTTGAGCACATCGATCTCGAAGGACGCGTCGGAAACCTTGTGGGTGGACATGAAAACCTCTTGGCTGGGCGGGGGATTCGCCGATTGGGGTTGCCGTGGAAGGTAGGGGCGGGTCCGAGCCCGGTCAAGGCCGGCGCACGGGCTTGTGATGGCTCAGGTGGGTTCCAGCGCCCGATCGAGCATAGAGCCCGGAATTTCCACGAGTTTCGGCGCCGCCGTCCACAGAAGTGCGACCCGGACGGCGCGGCCCGGATAGACCTGGCGAACCGCCTCGCGATAGGCGGCAAGTTGCAGAATATGATCCGGATCGGCCTGCGCCGCCGTTTCCGGCCAGTTGTGGCCGGTCTTGTAGTCGAGGATCGTGACCTCGCCGGCGGTCACGGCCAATCGATCGATCCGGCCGGATATGATGCGGCCAAGACGCTCGAGCCGCGCGATCACGGGCACCTCGGAGAGGCTGCCGGGGGCAAAGAATGCGGTGAATTGCGGGGCGTCAAGCACGGCTTGCAGTTCCGCCCATAGGCCCGGATCGAGGCCTTCCCTCCCGATGGCGCGCCGGGCGTAATCCTCGCGCGTGTCCGGTGTCAGGTTGGGCAGATGCTGCAGTAGCTTATGGAGCAGGTTGCCGCGCCGGGCGCGCCGCTGCAATTCCACTGTATTGGTTCTCTCATGACCAAGGCGCGACGGCGCCTGCCAGGCATCGGCAGCCGCAGGCGGCGCCGGCTTGCTGCCGGTCCAGGCAGGCAAGGCTTTGCTATCAGAGGGCGGTTGACGCATCTCTCCGGTTTGGCGCGGATCGGCGCCCAATCTCCAGCCGGCGATATTTGCGTCCGCATCGGTAATCTCACGCATCATGGGCTTCAGCATCGGCGCGATCATATTGTACCAGCAGTCATCGGGAGGTTCCCTGACGCCGCGATAGCCGCAGATGTGAAGCTCGTCGCGGGCCCGCGTCATGGCGACATAGAGGAGGCGGCGGTATTCATGGGCCTGCTCCACTTTCGCCTGAGCCTTCCAGGCCGCGACTTGTGAAGATTCCGGCCGCTTGGCGAGACGCCAGAAGGGGAGCTTGGCGATACCATGGCGCACTTCGACCATCATCAGCGAGGATTGCTGTCTTGCATCTGGCGCATCGGCCGTGTCGGGAAGAACGACAATGGGCGCCTCGAGGCCCTTGGCGCCATGCACCGTCATGATGCGGACTTCGCCGGACTCCTGTTCCATATTGCGTTTGATTTCGGATTCTCCGGCCACAAACCAGGCGACGAAGCCGGCCAGCGACGAGGAATGGTCCTGCTCATAGGCGAGTGCCGAATCCAGAAGGGCATCGAGCGCATCGCCGGCCTCGCCGCCGAGACGAGCGAGAATGTGCCTGCGGCTTTCGGTTAGAACACCGGCAAAGAATTCGAAGGGCCGGCGGTTCGCGGATGCGAGCCATGCCGACAATTGCCGGTGGGCCTCGATGCAGCGCGGATCGCCGCTCTCCGACAGGCGCTGCCACAAGGGTCGCGTGCCGCGCTGCCAGGCTAGATCGAAGAGTTGTTCCTCGCTCAGGGGCTGCGGCACCAGCGGGCTCTTGAGCAGGCAGGCGAGCGAATGATCGTCCCGCGGCAGGAGACAAAAACGGGCGAGCGCCAAGAGGTCGAGAACGGCGATGCTGCCGGTCAATTGCAACCGGTCGGCGCCGGCCACCGGCACGCCTTCATTGCGCAACTCGCGTACAAGAGCGTCGAAAAAACCGTTGCGGCGGCGCACCAGAATGAGGATGTCGCCGGCGCGCACCGGCTGCCCGCTCGCTTCGATCACGCGCCGGCTGATCCATGATTTCACGGTTCTGGCGATTTCTTGGGCAAGCTTGCGGCGCGGCGAATTGGCAGGTTCGCGATCGACGGGTGCTATCCATGGCTTCTGCTCTTCACGATCCTCGGGTTCGATCAGCGGCCAGATGTCGACCAGCCCCGGTTCGTCGCGGCGGTTGGATTCATGCAGCAGCGTCCTCTTGCGTTTGCCGTCCAGTCCCTGGCGCGCCACGGCATCGTCGTGAAACACCGCATCGACGGCCTTAAGAATTTCGGCGGTGGAGCGGAAGGAGACCGTGAAGTCGACATCGTTGAAAGCTTGTCCGGCCGCCTCGATGCGGGTCTTGAATTCGTCGTGGACGATCTCGAACACGTCCGGATCGGCACCCTGGAAACTGTAGATCGATTGTTTCCGGTCGCCCACCGCGAACAGAGTGCGCTCGGGTTTCTGGCGCACGCCCTGCCCGGCGAAGAACTCGAAGGTCAGCGAGCGCACGATGTCCCATTGGGCGGGGCTCGTGTCCTGCGCCTCGTCGATCAGTACATGCTCGATGCCGCCATCGAGCTTGTAGAGCACCCAGGCGGCATCGGGCCTGGTGGCGACAAGCTGCCTGGTGCGGGCGATGAGATCGTCGAAATCATAGGTACCGGAACGGCGCTTGACCTGCTCGAATTCGCCGGCGATCTCGCCCGCCAGAACGAGTAGCGCCCGGGTCGCGACAAGCCGCTCGAGGTCGGCGAGCCGGGCGATGCCATCGACCAGCCGCTTTTGCTCGGCCGTCACAAAGTCTTCGATCCACGGATGAACCCGCAAGACGGCTTTGGTGGCGATGCCGGACAAGGCGCGAGGCTCATTCTTCTGCGTCAGCAGCACGTCCCTCAGGTCGAGAAGCGTCGCCGGGCCGGTGTGCAAGAGATTTTCAAGCGTGGCGGCGCGCTCCTGTTCCTTCGCGGTTCCGCCGGACAGGACCTCGGCAAGGCGAGCATACCGGTCAGTCGAAATAGCAAGTCCGGCAAGTACGCTTTCCCGGTCTTCGCCGGGCGCAAGACCCAGTGCCGCCCGCAATATGCCGATGGCGCCGTCGATGCCCTGCTTGCTCGACAAGACTTCCGGCAAGTCGGCCCGCCGGGAAAGAATCTCACTCATCAGTTCGTTGAAAGCATCGGCTTGAACGTGACGCACGACTTCGGCCAAAGCCTGTCCAAGCTCGCCCGCTTGATCGGCCTGGGCTCTGGCAAGGATCCGGTCGCGGGCCGCTTCGAGGGCTTCGCGTGAAGTGCGATCGTCCATCACCGTGAAGCCCGGCACCACGCCGGCCTCGACTGGAAACAGCTGCAATAATCTCTCGCAGAAAGCATGGATGGTCTGAATTTTGAGACCGCCCGGCGTTTCCAGGGCGCGGGTGAAGAGGCGGCGCGCCATCCGCAAACTGTCAGGCGACTCCGGGGTGGCGCCGAGTTTCTCAAGCGTCGCCGTCAGGATCCTGTCGTCCAGCGCAATCCAGCCGCTGAGGCGCTCGAACAGGCGGCTGGCCATTTCGGCCGCGGCGGCCTTAGTGAAGGTGAGACACAGGATGCGGGCGGGCTCGGCACCCGCCAGCATCAAGCGGATAACACGGTCGACCAGCACATGGGTCTTGCCCGAACCGGCATTGGCGGCGACCCAGGCGGAGGATGCGGGGTCCGATGCCAGTATCTGCCTGTCCGTCGCCCTGGCGGCTTTCATGGCGCCGATTTTCCCGACAGCGCCCACTCGCGATAGCGCGAAAGATGGTCGTAGTCGCGCTCCTCGTCTTCTTTCTCGACAATGGCGCGGGGCATATAGGGTTGCCCGTCCCCGGCATAGGCGGTGAGGAGATCGACGAGCCCCGACAGATGACGGCTGGCGACATCCGCTGCCGGTTCATCAAGCTCCATGTGCAGGATTTCGCCCGGCGGTTCACCGCCACCAAGCTTGATGTAGACGAGTTCGCGGGCTGGAACTGCACCGGCGCCGGGGAATGACTCCCGCTCCAGCATGGCGGCTTCGAGGGTCAGTTGCGGCGCCAGGCCCGATTTGACCTGCGCGGCGCTCGGCACGCTGCCGGTTTTGAAATCGACAATCCGCGCACCGCCTCCGGAAAAGATATCGATGCGATCGGCACGACCGGTGAGCGTGAAGGACCGGCCGGCGATATCGAGCGTCAGGGCCCCGTCGATTTCGGCCAGAACTTGCGCAACACCGGCGCGCAAGTCCGGCTCCTCAGCGGCAAGCCACTGGGCGATGCGCAGGAAGCGCGGCCACCAGAAACCGGCAATCTGCGGGTCGTCCATCAGCGGCGCGAAATACCGGCGTCCCGTCTCGATCAGGCGTTCGCCCGCATCGGCGGGAAGGGCGGCGGGAAACTGCTTGAAGAAATCGCCCAGCGCGGCGTGAAACAAGGTGCCGCGCAGGGCGAAATCCGGTGCCTTGGCAATTTCATCGAGCGGCTGGAGACCGAGAACATGGCGGGCATAAATGGCATAGGGATCGCGGATCAGAGTCTCGATCCGTGTGACGCTGAGGCGGCTGGGCCGCGCATCGACCGGCGGCTTCGGCAAGGGTTTCGCGCATGGCGTCACCGCTCTTGGTTCATCGAGTGCCGCGGCCCATTGCCGCCACGGGTTACCGGCGCCCGGTTTTTCCGCGATCCCGGCGGACTTGATCAGCATCTGCAGGCGCAATATCCAGCGCGAGGCAATCGCCGGTGAATCGCCGATACGCCGCGACCAGACGAGATAGGCCCGATCGCAGCCGAAGGCCTGGATGAAATCGTGGGCCGTCTGGCCGATGTCGCGTTCCGGCTGCGGCATGACGAGTTTCTCGCGCATCGGCCGGTTGAGCCAGGGACCGGAGTCTGGCCGCCGCGGCCAGATGCCCTCGTTGAGGCCGCCGAGGACGGCGATATCGGGCCGCACCAGGCGCGCTTCGAGAAGCCCCAGTATCGCAAGCCGCGGATGGGCCGGACGCCGCGGGCGCAGCGGTGCCGACATCATGCGGTGGCGCAGGATCGCCGCGGCACTGGCGAAGCTGCAGTCGGCAAGGCGCGGCGCCTCGGCCATGAGTTCATCGGTGAGCGATGCCAGTTCCTCGCCCGCTTCCCCGTACCACAAGGCGGAACCCGCAACGACTTCGCAAGTCTCGATGATCGCATGAAGGTGATCGAGGAGCGGTGCCGATTGCCGGCGCGACAAGGGCCCGAGACAGGATGCGGCGCGGCTGGCGAAATCCGCCATGCCGCTCCAGTCCTCGTCCGAAAGGTTCCGGACCAGTGGGTGAGCATGGGTATCGGCGGCGCTCAGGCTGCGGCAACGCCGAACCGCGGCGGCGAATTCGGCGATGCCGCGTTCATTGTATCCATTGCGGAAAAGGGCGATCTCGATCGCCCGCGATGCCTTGCGCGCGGTTTCCGGCTCCATGCCGAAACGGCAAAGCGCGTGACTGAAGAGCGCGTTCAAGGCTTCGGCCGGAAAATCCGTCAGCGCCGCCTCAAGGACCAGATTGACAAGGGCGGCACCGGCGAAGCGGATCAAGGGCTCGCCGGCGGAATCGTCGATCTCGATCGCCCAGCGCGCCAGTTCGGCCTTTACCCGGCGGGCCAGTTCGCGATCGGGCGTTACCAATGCCGCTGTCTTTCCCGGGTTCTCCAGCGCGTGGCGGAGAATGAGCGCGATGGCGAGAGCCTCTTCCTGGCGCGAGCGGGTTTCGACAAGTTCGACGCCCGCAAGCGCGCTGCGGATCGTCTCGCGCTTCGCCGTAACGGTGTCCCGCCAGGCTTCCGCGGTTTCCACCGGCCGCATGATTTCGCTTGCCAGCCAGTCGCGCGGCGCCGGTCCGGCCTGCGGAAACTCCGCCACTTCGGCGGGCGTCACGCCAAGATCGGCAAGCAGCAGCTTGAGGATATATTGCGGATGCTGGGGCCCGGCGCTCGCCCAGTCCGCATCATTCATGTGCGTGTCGAGGCCCGGCAGGACGACGGCACCCATGGGCAGGCCGGCAATGGTTTTGAGCAAGGCGCGGGTTGCCGGGATGGAGCCGGTCGAGCCCGCGGCAATCACCGGCCCGCCAGGCGGATGCTCGGCAAGCCGCCGCGCTTCCAGCCGCAAGAGCCGCGAGCGCCGTTCCATCGGGCCGATCAGATGCCATTGGTGAAGCAAGGCGGGCAACTCGACGCGCGCCAGGGCAAGAAAATCGAGAATGGCCTCGCGGTGTCCGGCGGATTCGAGCCCGAAGAGCTCGGCTATCCCGTCGAAGCCGATTTCCTCGATTTCGAGCCCGTCGATAAGGCGAACGAGCGATGCGGCGAGGGCCTGCAACTGATGCGCCGAATCGGCGATCTCCCGCGCCAGGCGGATATGCGGGTTGGCGGCGGCCCATTCGCCGATCAAGGCGATCAGCGCCAGCTCTCTGCCCACCGGCGATATGGCCGGCGGAAGATCGAATTCGGCGGGAGAAAAGTCCGGCTCGGCACCGAGGATATCCTCATCGACGTCGCCGAGGGGCCTGATGCGCGGCATGAGGCGGGCGATGCCGCCGCCTTCTTCATAGAATATGCGTTCGAGTTCGTGGGCGGCGCGGCGCGTCGGTACCAGGATCGTCCAGTTGGGAAGATCGCCCGGCCCCGGACGCGAACCGTCCGTCATGGGAAAGCCGTGGAGGACGGCCCGCGCCAGGAGCCTGAGAAAGGGTTGAGCGGGTGGAATCGAATAGACCCGCATGACCCATCACTCCGCGAGTTCTGCTTCGGCGCCGGCGATCGCCTCGGGCGTGCCCACATGAATCCATTTGCCGTCATGGGCCAAGCCAAAGAGCCTGCCCCTGGCGATGGCACGATCCCATAACAGGTTCATCGAGAACTTGCCGGACGGCGCATCGTCGAACAGGCGCGGATCGACCAGATAGCAGCCGGCATAGACGAGAGCCGCGCCGGCGTTTTCCGTGTGGCGGGCGAGCCCGCCATCCGGGCCGATCGCGAAATCGCCCTTGCCGTCATAGCCAACGGTACGCTCCAAAGGGCAGAGCAGCAGGAGACAGTCCATGCGTGCGCCGTCCCAGGCTTCCCGCAGGTGCTGCAAGGCGGGAACCGTGCCGTCGATCCAGAAACTGTCGCTGTTCAGAACGAAGAAGGGGTCCGCCCCCAGGCGCGGCAGGGCCAGCGCGATGCCACCGCCGGTATCGAGAATTTCCGCCCGCTCGTCGGAAATTTCGATGGCCGGAACCGGCTGGCGTTTCGACCAGGCGATAATCTGCCCGGCCAGATGGTGGACATTGACCACCGCCTTCTTTACCCCCGCCTCGCGCAGCCGGTCAAAAGCGTAATCGATCAGCGCCTTGCCGTTCACCTGGATGAGCGGTTTCGGCCGCGTATCGGTCAGCGGGCGCATGCGCGTGCCGAGCCCTGCCGCAAGCACCATGGCGACTTCGCCGATGCCGCTCATCTCCGCGCCTCGCGTGCCGCTGCCGGCAGATGGCGGCCGAACCATGTCTTCAGGCCCGCCAGCGCCGGGTGCTGCAGATTGCGTTCGAGCCCACGCGAGACGCGCGGCAAGTGATGCAAATAGCCGTGCTTGCCGTCGCGCTTCGACAACCGCGCAAAAATTCCGAGAATCTTGCTCGCCCGCTGGGCGCCGAGGACCGCGTAGGCGGTTTCGAAATCGCGGCGGACGAAGACGCCCTGTTTCGAACGCAGCGTGCAATAGCGATCGAAGAGTTCATCCGCCCGCTCGAAAGCGATATCGACGCGCGCATCCTGCAGCAGCGAGGCGAGATCGTAGGCGGGATGGCCGAGCAGACAATCCTGGGTATCGATGAGGCCGACGCGGGCGATGCCACGGCGCTCGGGCAACCACAGAAGATTGGGCGAATGGTAGTCGCGCAGCGTCCAGATGGGCGATGCCGGGTCGGCGAGGGGCAGCACTCTTGCCCATTCACGCTCGAATTCCTCGCGGATGGCGCGCGGCACTTCGGTTCCGTGCAAATACGGCCAGAACCACATGGGCAGGAGCCCCACTTCGATTTCCTGGGCCTCGCGGTCGTAGCGTCGGATTGAATGACGGCCACCGCCCGGGACCGGGATTTCGGACGGCCAGTCGCGAAGCGCCATGTCGGCCAAGAGCTCGACCGCCGCCGACAGGGGCTCGCGCATGTCGGCGCCGTCCAGCATCATCCGCCCATAGACCTCCGATCCAAGATGCTCGATGATAGCCAGTCCCCGGTCGAGATCGCAGCGGTGGACGCGCGGCGCGCTGTAGCCCATGCGGCATAGTTGCTCGTTCACGGCGACGGCGGCGTTCATGGTCTCGGCCAGATGGGCAATGGCGCTATAGGGTTTGCCGTTTTTCACCGGCGGCCCGTCGGGCCTCGCCGGCATGTCCATCAGGACGACCGGCGGGCCCTCGCCCTTGAGAGTTTCGTAACGGCGGAAAGAGGCATCGCCTTCGAGAAATTCGCGCCAGGCACCGCGCCAGGGCGATGCGGAGACAAATTGTGAAATCGCTTCGTTGCGCTGCAAGGCCCACGACCAGGCGCCCTCTCCCTCGAGCCTCACGCCGCGCACCGTGCCATGTCCGTCGATCGTCACGCGGAGACTGCCCGCAACCGCTTCCAGCGCAAGGCGCTCCGGCCACTCGACGAGAAGAATGTGACTCGACAGCAAATCCTCGAGACCGAGCTCGTCCAGCTCCGATGCCGATGTCAGGCGATAAAGATCGGCATGGGCCACGGGAATGCGGGTTTCGTCATAGCTCTGGATCAATGTGAAGGTCGGGCTTGGGATATCGAAGGCGGCACCGGGCGATGCCAGCGCTTGGATGAAAGCTCGGGCAAAGGTGGATTTCCCGGCACCCAGCCCGCCCACAAGCAGGATGACGGTTCCGGCCTGGGCAAAGAGCGACAGCTCGGCGGCGAGCGCCTCGGTCTCCGCTTGCGACTGCAACTGCCGCTCGATCGTCGTCATGGCGCAAGCATCATGCGGTCTTGCGGGCGCCGTCTTGCGCGGCGCCAATCTGGGTACGCAGAACGGAACGCGGACCCTCGATCGGGAAGGAGCACAGAACCGTGGTGCCCTGGTCGATCTTGGACAGAAGCGAGACCTGCCCCTCGTGCAACTCGACGAAGCTCTTGACGATGGCGAGACCGAGGCCCGGACCGCGATGCCCGCCGGGCACGGGCCGCGACTGGAAGCGGTCGAAGGCCTGTTTCTGGAATTCCGGATCGATGCCGCGGCCCGAATCCGCCACCCAGAGCTGAATGGTGTTGCCGGCACGGCGGGCACCGATCTTGACGGTATTGCCCTGGGCCGAGAAGCCTATGGCATTGGTCAGGAGGTTGGTCAGGATCTGTTCGATGCGCTTGAGATCGGCGATGAAGGAAGAGGCATCGGCGGCCACCTCGATATCGACGGTCAAGTCGCGGCGCTGGATGGCGGGCGAGAGTTTCCCGGCCACCTGTTGCAAGAGGGCCGGCACGTCGATCGTCTCGAGCTGCAATTCCATGGCGCCGGCGTCGATCGCCGAAAGATCGATGATGGCATCGATGATGGTCTTGAGCTCCTCCGACGACTTGCGGATGTCCAAGACATATTCCTTCTGCTTGGGCAAAAGTTCCCCGGCAATGCCCATGGACAGACTCTCGGCAAAACCGAGGACACTGGTGAGAGGCGTCCGGATCTCATAGGAGACGTTGGACAGGAACATGTTCTTCAGCCGGTCGGCGGCCTCCAGCGCATCGGCGCGGTCGCGCAGGGCCCGCTCCATGCGGGCCGAGGCCGAGATATCGGAGAAGGTGAGCAGCGTGTTGCCGTCGGGCAGCGGCACCGTCGCGTATTGCAGGGTGCGTTCGCCCGCCGTCTGTTTGCCGCCCACCGGCTTGCGCGCGACATCGAGCCGGGTCACGCCGAATTTGATTTCATCCCATGACAGCCCGGCACCTCCGCCGGTCTGCCGGGCGCGCTCGGCCAGCGCTTCGACATGCGGCTCCTCCTCGAGGAAACTCACGTCGAAATTCCAGTACTGGGCGAAGGCCGGGTTGAACAGTTTGAGACGTCCGTCGGACCCGAAGAGGGCGATGCCCTCCTCGAGATTGTCGAGGGTTTCGCGCTGCACGCCGATCAGCTCGTTATAGCGGCTCTCGAGCTGGATTTCCCTGGTGGCGTTCTGGAACAGGTAGGTGACGCCGCCGAAGGGATGCTGCTCGCAAACGACATGCAGCGAACGGCCGTCGGGCAGATACCACCAGCTTTCGCGCACTTCGAGCGTGGTATAGGCCGAAAGCTGGCGGGCCCGCCATTCGCGGTAATTCGCCTGTTCCGGAATGCAGCGCAACACGCGCAAGCGGTCGAGGATTTCGCCGTCGGAGGGCTTGGTGTCGAGCCAGGCCGGATCGAGCGGCCACAGCGAGGCATAGGCCGCATTGCAGAACCTGAGCCGCTGGTCGGGGCCGAAAATGGCGATGGCCGTGTCGAGCCGGTTCAAGGTCGAGGCATGGGCCTTGATGTGGCGGTCGAGTTCCTTCTCCGACTCTTCGAGGGCCGACATGTCGATGGCGAAACCCGCCCTGCCCTCGGGCAGATCGACTTCATGGATGTTGAAGGCGCGCATGGCGCCGCCGGCCACCGCGTGGACACGGCCGGCGAAACCGGTCCGGGGATCGGCCCGCGAGCGGTCGAGGCGATCTTCCTTGGCGATCTCGACGCCCGCCTTGAGCACGGTGCCGCTGTCGCGGGCATCGACGGCGGCGACGTAGGCGCGGTTGACCCAGACGATCTTGCCCTCGGGCGAACGCAGCCAGACCGGCATCGGCGAGGCATCGAGCACGGCGCTGAGCCGCTCGACCTGCTTGCCGAGAGCCCGCGCATCGTATTCGAGTTCGGTGACCTGGCGGCGCTCGCCGGCCAGCGGGCGGAAGCGCAGGGTGGCAAAACCGCCGGCGGTGCGGCCATCGGCTTCGAGCAATTCATTGAGCCTGTTGCGCACCCCGATATTGAAGGCCGTTCCCGCCTCGCGAAGCCTGCGGACCGCATCGGCCAAGGCTGTGGCCGAGGCGGGATCGAGCCAGTGGGCGAAGTCCACCAGTTCCTCGGGCTTGGCCGGAACCTTGGCGGTGCCATGCATGCTGCCGGCGATCCTTTCCGGCATGGGTTCGCGGCCGCGCCAGATGACCAGCACATGGGCTTCGGCGGCGATCGCCGCTTCGGCCTGGTTGAGGCGGACTTCGAGTTCGCCGATGCGGCGGCGGGCGGCATTTTCCTCGCGCGCCTTCTTGCGCACCGCAATGGCCGCCCACATGAGCAGGACGAGCGAGATGACGGCGACGAAAAGCACGGCGGGCTCGGGGCGCACTTCCGCGAAAATAGCGGCGCGGGCGGCGGATGGACAGGCGCCGGCGAAAGCCGCCACGAACATCGCATACGCGCAGATTTTGCCACGCCCGGCGCGCATTGTTTCTCCGGTAAAAATCGCAGAAACTGGCCCGAATCAGACCGCATCCGCCCGGCGCGGAGATATAGCTGTATTCGTCAGTAGCGGTAATAGTCCGGCTTGAAGGGGCCGTTCTTGGCAACCCCGATATAGGCGGACTGGTCGTCGCTCAGCGTGGTGAGCTTGACGCCGAGCTTGGCCAGATGCAGGCTCGCCACCTTCTCGTCGAGGTGCTTGGGCAGCACATAGACCTGCTTGGCGTATTTGCCGGTCTTGGCATTGGTGAAGAGTTCGATCTGGGCCAGCGTCTGGTTGGTGAAGGAGGCCGACATCACGAAGCTCGGATGCCCCGTGGCGTTGCCGAGATTGACCAGGCGGCCTTGCGACAGGAGCACGATGCGGTTGCCTTTCGGGAAATGCACCAGATCGACCTGCGGCTTGATGTTGGTCCACTTGAAATTGCGCAGTTCCGAGACCTGGATCTCGTTGTCGAAGTGGCCGATGTTGCAGACGATCGCCATGTCCTTCATGCGGCGCATGTGATCGATGGCGATCACATCCTTGTTGCCGGTGGCGGTGACGAAAATGTCGGCGGTCTCGACCATGTCCTCGATCGTCTGGACGGCGAAACCGTCCATCGCCGCCTGGAGGGCACAGATGGGGTCGATCTCGGTGACGACGACGCGGGCGCCCGCCCCTTTCAGCGATTGCGCCGAGCCCTTGCCGACATCGCCATAGCCGCAGACCACGGCCACCTTGCCGGCCATCATCACGTCGGTGCCGCGGCGGATGGCGTCGACGAGGGATTCGCGGCAGCCGTATTTGTTGTCGAATTTCGACTTGGTCACGCTGTCGTTGACGTTGATCGCCGGGAAGGGGAGTTCGCCCTTTTTCTGCAATTCATAGAGGCGGTGGACGCCGGTGGTGGTCTCCTCGGAGACGCCGATGATCGCCTCGCGCACCTTGGAGAACCAGCCGGGGCTGGCTTTCAGGCGCTTGGCGATTTCGCCATAGAGGCATTCCTCCTCTTCGTTCTTGGGATGGGCGATGAGGGAAGCATCGGTCTCGGCCCTGGCGCCCAAGAGAATGTAGAGCGTGGCATCGCCGCCGTCGTCGAGGATCATGTTGGTGGGCTTGCCGTCCGGCCAGTCGAAGATGCGGGCGGTATAGGTCCAATATTCCTTGAGGCTCTCGCCCTTGAAGGCGAAGACCGGAACGCCGGCCTTGGCGATCGCCGCGGCGGCGTGGTCCTGGGTGGAGAAGATGTTGCAGGAGGCCCAGCGCAGATCGGCGCCCAGCGCCTTGAGGGTTTCGATCAGCACCGCCGTCTGGATGGTCATGTGCAAGGAGCCCGAGATGCGGGCGCCCTTCAGCGGCTGCCTCGCGGCATATTCGGCGCGGGTCGCCATCAGGCCCGGCATTTCGACCTCGGCCATCTCGATTTCCTTGCGGCCCCACTCGGCAAGGGCGATGTCGGCGACGTGATGGTCCTGGGGCGAAGCCATGGGGCGGGTCCTCTGTGGTGCGGGATTGGTCGGCGGTTGCTTAGCAGGAGCGCCGGAGCAAAGCAATAAGGACATAAAGAAGTCCTTATGTGTTTTTGGGGGGATTCAATTGTCAAACAGCGGTGGGCTTCGGCCATAGCTTCGCCCTTGGTGGAAACGCGTCCTGGCGTTTCCGGGGGTCGTTCCTTCCCTTTTGACAAAGAGAAGGGTTGCGCGGGCGCTGCCCTACGCGGTGTACCGGTCCCAATGGTCCGAGACCGGCGATGAGCGCAAGGTCAGCGCCCACGCTTTCGCGGCGATTTCTGTCTCCGGTTCGCTCTTCGGCGGTTGCCTCGGAGGACAACTGGCCTTCCTGCCTTGCGGCGCCGGGATCGTAGTGTCCCGGGGTCTTACCGGAGGCTCCCGAGCGCCGAGGTCACGTAATTCCCCAGCCCGCGGGCGCCGCATCCACCCCATCACTGATCATCGCCATGACCGAGACCCCTTCCGGAGTGGACACTGAGACGAATAGAACATAATAGGAACATTGTCAAGGAATATCGAACGGAATTCGATAGGAAACGGGTAGCCCAGATGAAGGTGAGTTCGCCATCAAAAACAAGTGCCGAAGACGTCTCAAGACTCAAGCCATGCCACTGGCTTCACAGAGCAACTCTCGCGGCGTAAATTGAGTCACCTGTAATCGAAAGTTGACGTGAATCGTCCACAAAAGATTGGGGAGGTATTCTACGAGTTAAGACGTGTACTCGGAGATGAAATTGCCTCAGGCGAACTTCTTCTGCTCGCTGCAAAATTCGTCCAAACTTACAGCGAACCGGAAAAAGACGATGCACTCGAACAAATTGGCATCGAGAAAGCTCTGTTCTTTGCCGCAGAAGTGGACAAGGCAATGGCAGATGGGGGCTTTGCCTTCGGCAAAGCACCTCAGGGTGAGGTGAAGGGAGCGGAGTTGCACATCTTCTCTGTTTCGTCATCCCGGCGAAAGCCGGGACCCATGGAAAACCCGAAACTGATGCGCATCGCGTCACACGGATCAATGGGTCCCGGCTTTCGCCGGGATGACGGAGTGGCGGTAGAATTGCCGCTTGCGCCTCACATGGGTTCGGCGCGTTCGCAACTCAAATCGTGCCACAGGCACGATTTGCCGGACCTGCGGTCCGTCATTACTCACTCCTCATCGAACCTCGACGCGACCAAGGCCGCCAGAGCCTTAAGCGCGGGTTCGGCCTCGGGGCCGGTGGCGGTCACGGTGATCGAAGTTCCCTGGGAGGCGGCAAGCATCATCAGGCCCATGATCGAGGTGCCGGGAACCGTCTGGCCGTCGCGGCTGACCGCGATATCGGCATCGAAGGCCTCGGCGCATTTGACGAATTTGGCCGAGGCGCGGGCGTGCAGGCCGCGCTCGTTGACGATGCCAATCTCGCGCACCAGGGCCGGCATCGCTACTCCCCCAAAACCTGGCTGGCGATGTTGATGTATTTGCGCCCCGCATCCTGAGCGGCGGCCGCCGCCTTCTCGAGGTTGGCGTCCTTGCGGACGCGCGCCAGCTTCACCAGCATCGGCAGATTAAGGCCAGCCACCACCTCGACCTTGCCGAGGACCAGAAGCGAGATCGCCAGATTGGACGGGGTGCCGCCGAACATATCGGTCAAGATGATGACGCCCTGGCCCTGGTCGGCGCGGGCCACCGCCGCGGCAATGTCGGCGCGGCGCGCCTCCATGCGGTCGTCGTCGCCGATGCAGACCGTCTCGATCCCCTCCTGGCGGCCGACAATGTGCTCAAGCGCATGCAGGAACTCCTCGGCCAGGCGGCCGTGGGTTACCAGAACCAGACCGATCATGGAATTCTTCTGTCTCCGCGCACTCGCAGTTCCCGGGTCAAATCAGGGGAGGCGGAGAATGCCCGGAACCGGCCGGTTCCGCAACCGGCAGGGCTCACCGCGACGACAGGGCGGCGCGCAGCCTAGCCGGCGCGGAAGGCGAGGCGGGATCGATCTCGATCAGCGGCACGGAAAGCCCGGCGATGTCGAAACGGGAAGGCTCCGGCATGCGGCCGATGCGCGCCGCAGGCGTCAGGCGCACGGCAAGCGCCAGGGGGACGGATTTGCGATAGGGCACCCGCACGATGCCAAACCCACGGATTTCGAGGAGGCCGGCGATGGTTTTGGGCGGCGAAGCATGGAGCTTGCCGGCCTGCACCCGCACCAGAACCTGATCGTCGGAGACAAGAATTGCCCTGATGGGCTTCCGCCCGAGGCCTGAGCCCGGCACATCGATGAGGCGCAACGTCAAATCGGACTTGCCCGATCCGGGCTTGCCCAGGATCAGCACGCCGAGGCCGCCAATCGCCACGCAATTGGCGTGCAGCAGGGTTGGCTCAAGCGGCTTGCGGCGGGGTCCAGTCATCGCTCACGGCGGGAATGCGGACGAGGAAGCGGGCGCCGAGGACGGCGCGCACGCCCTGTTCATCGGGCTTGCCATATCGGTTCTCGGCCCAGACGCGGCCCTTGTGGGCGGTGACGATCTGCTTCGAGATCGACAGGCCGAGGCCGGAATTGGAGCCGAAGGAGCCTTCCGGGCGGTCGGTGTAGAAGCGCTCGAAGACGCGCTCGAGATTGTCGGGGGCAATCCCCGGTCCCCGATCCTCGACGCGGAATTCGATGTCCGAGCCGGCCCGGCGCAGGCGGACGTGGACCTGGGTGCCGGGGGCGGTGAAGGAGCGGGCATTGTCGATAAGATTGCGCACCACCTGGCCGAGCCGCGAATCGTTGCCCAGCACCATGAAACCGCGGATCGGATCGGCGCCCTGCGGCAGCCGCGTCACATCGAGAACGATTTCGGCGGCCCCGGATTTGCGGGTTTCATTGGCGAGCGCGACGATGGCGGTGAGCAGTTTCAGCACATCGAAGGGCGCGGCCTCGGTGCGGGCCAGTTCGGCATCGAGCCGCGAGGCATCGGAAATATCGGTGATCAGCCGGTCGAGGCGCCTGACATCGTGCTTGACGATGGCGATGAGCCGGGCGCGCTGCTCGTCGGTCTTGACGAAGGCCAGGGTTTCGACGGCGCTGCGCAGCGAGGTCAGCGGATTCTTGAGCTCATGGCTGACATCGGCGGCAAACGCCTCGATCGCATCGATGCGGTTGTAAAGCGCGTTGGTCATGTCGCGCAGCGAGCCGGAGAGATGGCCGATCTCGTCGCGCCTGGCGGTGAAATCGGGAATCTCGACGCGCTTGTCGATGCCGCGGCGCACCCGCTCGGCGGCGGCCGAGAGGCGGCGGATCGGCTCGGCGATGGTGCCGGCGAGCGACACCGACAAGAGGATGGTCACCAGCGCCACGAAGCCGAATGTGAAGAGCACGACGCGGCGCTCGGCGCTGAGCACGTCGTCGATCTCGCCGCCGGTGGTGGAGAGCACCAGGGCGCCGAGCACGGCGCGGAAGCGCTGCACTGGAACCGAGACGAGGACGATGATCTCGCGGTTCTCGTTGAGACGCACGACGCTCACCGAGGCGCCGTTCAAGGCGGCGGCGACCTCGGGAAAGTCCTTGCCGTTGTCGAGGCCGTATTCGACATGCAGCGGATAATCGTAGGCGAAGAACCAGTCGAAAATCCGCTTCCACCAGCGCAGGAGCGCGCTGCGGCCGCCCGGCTCGAGCGGCGGCAGGTCGGTCTGGAGAATGTCGCCGCGACCATAGAGGAAGCGGCTGTCGACCACCAGATTGCCGCCCGGATCGATGATGCGGGCGCGGATGGTGGTATTGGCGAGGAGGCGGCGCAGCACCGGGCCGGCGGTCTCGGGATTGATCGGGAAGTCGAGATTGCCGAGCCGGTCGGCGTCGGGGGAGGTCTCGTCGGTGGGATCCTCGAGCGAGTCGGGATCGATGACGATCGAGCCGGTGTCGACGGTGGCGGAACCGGCCACCGCCGCGGCGATGATGTGGGCCTGGGTGGTCAGGCTCTGCACCCGGGCATCGATCAGGCCCTGGCGGAACTGGTTGAAATAGAGAATACCGGCCACCAGGATGACCAGGCCCATGAGATTGAGCAGCACGATGCGGCTGGTGAGGCGCTGCGGCGCGAACCGGTGCCGGAGGCCCGTCCGTTGCGGCAGCGCTTCGGCTTCGGCCGCATCGAGGTTGTCCTCGCTCTCGGCGCGCTCCAGCGTGTCGTTGGCTTTGACCTTGTCCAGCATGGAGGCCCCCCGGAACGGGGACTAAAGCTCCTTGAAACGGTAGCCGACGCCGTACAACGTCTCGATGCCGTCGAAGGCGGGATCGACCTGGTTGAATTTCTTGCGCAGGCGCTTGATGTGGCTGTCGATGGTGCGGTCGTCGACATAGACCTGGTCGTCATAGG
>CAYOZR010000056.1:0-19345 GCA_964408555.1 uncultured Aestuariivirga sp. | reverse complement strand
CGGCCAGCACCATCTGGACATCTCCGGCCAGCGTCGGCATCCAGGCGAGGTTGACGCCCTTCAGTTCCGTGGCGGTCAAGACGGCGAGCACGCCGGGAACCTTCAGCGCCTTCTTGGTGTCGATCTTCTTCACCCTCGCGTGGGCATAGGGCGAGCGCACGAAATCGCCGAACAGCATGCCCGGCAATTTGATGTCGTCGACATAGTTTCCCTTGCCCTGGGTGAAGCGGACGTCTTCGACGCGCTTGCGCTTGCAGCCCATGCCTTCGAGTTTGGCCTCGCGCTCGGCCCGGTTTGGGGACATGTCGTTCATTCTGCGGCCTCCCGGAATTCCTCGCCGCGAAGCTTGGCGGCGGCATATTGAATTGCCTTCACGATGTTCTGATAGCCGGTGCAGCGGCACAGGTTACCGGCGATACCGAAGCGGATTTCCTCTTCCGAGGGATTGGGGTTCTCCTGCAAAAGCCGGTGGGCCCGCACGATCATTCCGGGGGTGCAGTAGCCGCATTGCAGGCCGTGCATCTGGCGGAAGCCTTCCTGCAAGGCACCCAGCGTTCCGTCGGGGTTGGCCATGCCTTCGATCGTGGTGATCGCCGCGCCCTGGGCCTGGACCGCAAGCATGGTGCAGGACTTGACCGACTTGCCGTCGATATCGACGGTGCAGGCCCCGCAATGCGAGGTCTCGCAGCCGATGTGGGTTCCGGTCAGCGACAGCGTCTCGCGGATGAAATGCACCAGCAGCGTGCGCGGCTCGCACAGGCCTTCCACCGGCTGGCCGTTGACCTTGAGTTTGACGTGAACTTTCGACATGTCCGTTCTCCTCAAGCGCCGGCGCGCGCAACGGCGCGCTTCAGGGCGCGTGCAACCATGATGCCGCCGACGCTAATGCGGTATTGCGGCGTGCCGCGCGTGTCGCTGGCCGGCTCCATGATTTGCCGGGCGGCGGCAACGGCCGCGGCAATCGCGGCATCGTCGGGAGCCCGGCCGATCAGGGCACTGGCGGCCGCCGCGGCCAAAAGCGGCGTCGGCGCCAAATTTGTCAAGGCAATCGAGCAGGTGGCGATCTTTCCGGCCTTGATGGTCAGCACCACGGCGGCCGCCGCCGTGGCATAGTCGCCGATCTTGCGTTTCAGTTTTTCGTAGGCATGGCCATGCTTGCCGGGCACCGGAATTTCCACCGCGGTGACGATCTCACCCGCCTTGAGCGCCGTTTCATAAGAGCCCTTATAGAAGGCGCGGGCCTTGACCGTCCGCGGCTTGGCCGGGCCGGCGATGCGATAGGTGGCGTCCAGCGCCTGCATGACCGCCGGCATGTCGTTGCCGGGATCGCCGTTCGCCACGTTGCCGCCGAGCGTGCCGGCATAGCGGACCTGCGGATCGGCGATGAGCAGCGCGGTCTCGTGGAGAATGGGCAGGTTCCTGGCGACCAGCGCCGAGGCCAGAAGATCGTGCTGCGTGGTCATTGCGCCGATGACGATATTGCCGCCGATCTTCTTGATGCCGCGCAATGCCGCAATCCCGCCAAGATCGACGAGCGCGGAAGGCTCGGCCATCCGCAACTTCATCATCGGCAGAAGGCTGTGGCCGCCGGCGAGGACGCGCGATCCTCTTGACTTGCGAAGCAGCTTCACGGCTTCGGCCACGGATTTGGGCCTGTGGTAGTCAAATGTACCGGATATCATGAGGCGTTTCTCCCATTTGCCTGCCTCTCTTGACGGAGGTCGCCGGACATTAGGTCATGCAACAAATTGGCCAGCAACGGCGCGGCTGCCGGAAATGCACGAAACGCGCGAATCCGCATGAACCGCGGTTCTGGGAGCACGAAACGCGGCGACGTCACTGCTGCGAAGCAGCGTGGGCCCGCACCTTCAAGTGCAGGCCAAGCCGCGACTTGAGTTCGGCATAGTGATTGCGGCTGACGGGAACGATGCGCACGGCGGGAGCGCCGACCTCGACCACGGCGCCGTCGCCGGATTTGCGCAGCGCCGTGACCTTGTCGATCGCCACCAGATGGCTGCGGTGAACGCGCATGAAGCGATCCCGGTCGAGGCGGCCTTCGGCCTCGGTGATCGACCATGGCGAAAAATATTCCCGGCGGCCGTCGTAGATGAGCGTGTAATGGGTGGTCGCCTGAATCGCACAGATGTCGGAAGCCGGAATGAGTTTGGTCGCGCCTTCGCTCTCGACCGGCACCAGCGTGGCACGCTGTGGCGGCGGCATGTTCCCGGCCTCCGGTTCCACGGGGCGCTCCATATTGGATGAGCGGCTTCTTTCCGGAACGAGGTAAAGCAAAAACGCGCTTGAAATGACGAAGGCAAGAAACGCAACGACGATCATGAGAACGTCGCGCGATACCGACGGACCGAAAGCCGCCGCGGCCTGCGGCGCCGGCACGATCCGGGTTCCCGCCATGGCGGTGTAGTGCATTCCCGAAACCGCCAAGCCGAAGATCATGGCGCTGAGCGCCAGCGATTGCTGCTGGATGCGGGAATCGAATACCCTGAGGGCGCCGTAGCTCGACGCAACGGCGATCGCCGCCGCACCCAGAATGTAGCGCGCATCGTGATGCAGCATGTAATCGCCGGTAATCGCATGCATGCCGAGATAGTGCATGCTGACGATTCCCGCGCCCATGATGACCGAGGCCAGCGCCGTCCAGGGCCGGTTCGATTCACCCCGGCTGACCAGAAAGGCGGCAATGCCGACAACCAGGACGCACAGCAGGAACGACATGAGCGTCAGCAAGACCGAGAACAGCGTGCCATCCGGAAGGCGGGCCGCCAGCATGCCGACAAAATGCATGGTCCAGATGCCAAGTCCCAGCGACCAAGCCGCGCCGGCCAGCAGGCCACGGCGGTAAAGACCGGTTGCCGCCCTTGCCTGGCCGGCAAGACCAAGCCCGACATAGCCCCCGAACATGGCCATCACCACCGACAGCGCGACGAAGCCGGATGCGTGCGGCAGTCCAAACCAAAGAGTCAAGTCGGCCTCTTAGACAACGCCATGGGCTGGTATGGGCATGGACTATAGCCGCCAAAGCCGCCACCGAAAAGCGCGGCTCCCGGCAATCGCCCCGGCTGGCCGCATTCCGGACTGTTTTTTCGCGAGGCTATCCGCCGACGCCTGCAATTGGGATAGTCGAAGTCAGGTGCCGCATGAATGCGGACACCAGGTTGCTTGAAAGCGACGGTCCGCAACGCTCTGAACAATTTCCTAGTCCGATTGAAATTCCACGTGCCGGCCGGGACCCGTCGTTTCTTTGGTCGTGACGATCGAAGCGATATTCGATGTCCGATCATGCCCCGTCCCGGATCAAGGGGAAGTGACACCGCAACATGCGCATCGATCCCGGCTCCGTCACCGGCGGTGCTTGACGCCTGCAAATGTCCTTGGCCTTCGAGCAACGCGGATGGAAATCGCATCCGGTAGGCCGGTTCCTGAGGCTTGTCACTTCCCCCAGGAGTGCCGGCTCGGCGCGCCGCTTGCCCGGGTCGGGATGCGGCTGGGCAGCGATGAGTGCGGCGGCATAGGGATGCGCCGGGTGGGCGAAAACCTCCGCGGTCGGCCCCATCTCGACGAAGCGGCCCATATACATGATCGCCGCCGCATCGCTGACATGGCGCACCACGGCGAGATTGTGGGTGATGATCACATAGGTCAGACCGAATTCGCCCTGCAGGCGTGCCAGCAGATTGAGGATTTCACCCTGAACCGACACATCGAGGCCCGCCGTCGGTTCATCCGCTACGATGAGCTTCGGGTTGAGCGCGATGGCGCGGGCCACGCCGACGCGCCGCGCCTGTCCGCCGGACAGCTGGTGCGGATAACGCGATGCAAAGTCACCCGGGAGCCCGACCAGCGACAGAAGCCGACGGGCTTCGGCCGCAAGATCCTTGTGCTTCATTCCGTGGACAATGAAGGGCTCGGTTATGAGGGCCTGCACAGTGCGGCGCGGCGAAAGGCTCGAGACCGGATCCTGGAACATCATCGACACTTCGCGATGGTAGGCACGGCCGCCGCGGCCACCCGACGCGAATGGATTGCGGCCATCGAATTCGATCGTTCCACCCGTTATCGGCGTGAGGCCCACGATGGCCCGGGCCAATGTCGTTTTTCCCGATCCGCTTTCGCCGACAATGGCCAAGGTAGAACCCCGCGCCACGTCAAAGGACACATCGATCACCGCGTCGATGTAACGGCTGGCGAGCCCCGCGATCATGGCCTTCAAGGGCCCCGCGATGGCATAGCGCACGTGCAGACTCCGAACCTTGAGAAGGCTCATGCGGGCGCTCCCGCAACCAGGTGGCAGCGCGCGCGATGCGACGGTCCCGCCGGAACGTCGGCGGGGCGCTCGGTGTGGCAGCGGCCGATCGCCAGTGCACAGCGTGGCGCAAATATGCAGGCCTCGGGGATGCGGTTAAGATTGGGCACATCGCCGGGAATGACCGGCAGCTCCCGCGTCACCGTCTCGAGGCGCGCCGGATCGCAGGCAATCAGCGCTTTGGTGTAAGGATGCCGCGGGCGATTGAAGATATCGCCGACAGGGCCCGACTCCACCACCTCTCCGGCATAAAGCACGACGACGCGGTCGCAGATTTCGGCGATCACTCCAAGATTGTGCGAGATGACGAGGATCGAGCCGTTGATGTTCTTGCGCAGCTCGCGCAGCAGATGCAGAATCTGCGCTTCAAGAGTCACATCGAGAGCGGTCGTGACTTCATCCGCGATCAGCAGTTCCGGTTTTTGCAACAGG
Organism: uncultured Aestuariivirga sp.; assembly: GCA_964408555.1. GTDB lineage: Bacteria > Pseudomonadota > Alphaproteobacteria > Rhizobiales > Aestuariivirgaceae > Aestuariivirga. The sequence goes on along the minus strand of CAYOZR010000056.1, from coordinate 14,592 downwards.
CTCATGGCGATCGCGATGCGCTGGCGCATGCCGCCGGAAAACTGGAAGGGAAAGCGATCGAGCTGGCCGGCCGCGTCCGGAATGCCGACGCGTTGCAGGGCTTCGACCGACTTAGCCCGCTTCTGGGCGGCGCGAGCCGCTTTGTCCCGGTACTGAATGTCGGCCATCTGCCGGCCGATGCTGCGGACCGGATTGAGCGAGGTCATGGGGTCCTGGAAGACCATCGAAATCCGGGTGCCCCGGATCGCGCGCATTTCGTCCTCTGGGAGTTTCAGCAAGTCAGAACCGCAGAAGGCGATCGTTCCGGATGAGATCACCGCGTTGCCGGACAACAGCCGCATGATGGCCAGTGCGAGCGTCGACTTGCCCGATCCGCTCTCGCCGACCACGCCGACGATCTCACCGCGCGGGACCGTCATATTGATATTGCGAAGCGCGTATACGGCGCCCTGTTGCGCCTCGAAGCGCAGCGACAGGTCTCGGATGTCAAGCACATCACCGGTCATACGATGCGCCGCAATTTGGGATCGAGCATGTCGCGCAGGCTCTCGCCCAGAAATGTGAAGCCGAGCGTCGTGACGATCAGCGGTATGCCTCCGGAGACCACGATCCACGGCGCCACGCGAATGAGCCCGAAGCCTTCCTGCAGGATGCGGCCCCAGCTCGGCGCGGGCGGCGGGATGCCCATGCCGAGATAGGTGAGGCCCGCTTCGAGGGCTACGACCGAGGGTATGTCCATGCTGGCAATAATGAGCAGCGGGCCCACGACATTGGGAAGGATATGGATGGCAATGATGCGGAGATTCGAAGCCCCGAGAGATTCGATGGCCTGTATGTATTCCGAGTTCTTCAGCGACAGCGCCGCCGTACGCGTCAGCCGCGCATAGGCCGGCGTCTGAATGACGACGACGACCAACATGAGTGTCGTAACGCTGGCGCCCAGAAGGGTCACGACGGTCAATCCCAGAATGACCGTCGGAAAGGAATAGATCGAGTCGAAGATGAGCAGCAGCAGATTGTCGAGCCAGCGCGGCCCGTAGCCGGCAAGCAGGCCGAGCGACAGCCCAACGGCCAGCGCCGTGGCGATCGTCGAGACGCCGACGAAGAGCGCGATCCGGCTTCCGGCGATCACGCGGCTGAACACATCCCGGCCGAGATTGTCCGTCCCCATGAGATGGGTGAGCGACGGGGCCTGGAACATGTCGGGCACAATGATCTTGAACGGGTCGAAAGGCGTGATCCACGGACTGAAGAGCCCACAGAAGACGACGATCAGCACGAGGGTCAGCCCCATCAGCCCCATCGGATCGCTCTTGAGGCGCCGCCAGAGAAGCGACAGGCGGGTGGGGGTCAATGCCGGATGCGCGTCAGAGAGTTGCACGGACACGGGGATCAAGCCAGGCGACGAGAAGATCGGCAATCGGCATGGTCATCGCGAACAGGGCGACGGTGCTCAGAACGCCGCCCTGCACCACCGGAAAATTCCGCATGCTGGCGGCATCGACAATCAGCTTGCCGATGCCCGGCCTGGCGAAGATGGCTTCCACGAAGACGGCGCTTGACAGCAATCCGCCGATGGCGACCGCCAGCAGCGTGATGGTTGGCAGGATGGCAATGCGCAGCGCATAGGATCTGACGATCTGGAATTCGGGAAGGCCGAAAGCGCGGGCGGTGCGGATATGGTTTTCGCCCATCACTTCCAGCATCGAGGCCCGCACGATGCGCGACAAATAACCGACCCAGCCGAGGCCCAATGCGAAACCGGGCATGATCAGGTGCAGCGCCTGATCGTTCCAGTTGCCCGGCTCGCCGGCCCCGATCACCGGGAGCCAGTCGAGCGCGATGGCGAACAGGAGAATCAGATAAATGGCGACGACGAAGGATGGAATGGAAATGGTGCCGACGGAGATGACGCCGGTGAATTTGTCGATGAAGGAATTGCGCCTGACGGCCGAGTAGCAGCCGAGCGGAATGCCGATCGAGGCGGCCCAGCCGAGCCCGACAGCGATCAGCACCAGCGTATAGGGCATATTTTCCAGGATCATCTGGCTGACCGGCCGCTGGCTCCACATGTCGGTGCCGAGATTGCCCTGCAAAATCCGGCCGAAAAACGTGCCGAGCTGAACGATCACCGGGTCGTTCAAACCAAGCTGTTCCGTGATACGGGCTTTCATTTCAGCGCTCGCCCGCGCACCCAGCATGATCGTGGCGGGGTCTCCGGGGATCAATTTCAAGGCGGTGAACAGCATCGCCATGGACGTGATGAGAATCAGGATCGACAGTCCGATGCGCTGGATCGCGTAATACAGCATTGGTCCGATCGTGCCCTCGAATCGAAGCGGGCCGGATCGCTCCGGCCCGCGACGGTATTATGCCCGTTTGAATCGCTCGACGAGAACTTCGCCTGCCGTGTCAAAGTCGGGAACGATCTTGTCGCTGTGGATGTAGTTCAGCGGATCGTGGGTAATCCATACATAGGCGCCGGTATCCTCCATGATCTCCTGCATGCGGAGATAGATGTCCCGGCGCTTGGCGTTGTCGGTTTCGGCGAGGCCCTTGGCCCAGAGATCCTCGAATTCCTGGTCCGACCAGCGTTCCCAGTTCCAGATGCCGACCTGGCTCTTGACGAACCATTGCAGGCCGTCCGACGGATCGGCCGAGGTGCGGTAGCGCATCCACCACAGCTCGAGCGTTTTCCATTCATCGCCCTTGGATTCGAGCCCGAGATTCCAGAACGGACCTGAGTCGAGCGGGACGATCTCCAACTTGATACCCACGTCGGCGAGATTGGCCTGGACGATCTGGGCCGCGGTCACGCGATAAGCCTCGTTCAGCGTCTTGAATTGCAGCGCAAGATCGCTGACGCCCGCCTCGGCAAGAAGGGCGCGGGCTTCGTCCGGATTGTAGGAGAACTTGGACTCGGTCCGGTTGCCGACGAGACCGAGAGGAACGACGCCATGGGCCAGCGGGGCGGTGCCGCCATAGGCCGCTTCAAGAATCGTCTTCACGTCGATGGCGCGCTGGATCGCCTTGCGCACGCGGATGTCCTTGAGCTTTTCGTGCTGGGTGTTCATGCCGATCCAGGTGTAATAGGGTCCGGCCTGATTGATGATCTTGGAATTGGCCGGCATCTGCTTGAGATACCGGGCCGCGGTGGCGGGCAGAACGCCGGTGATGGCGATTTCGCCGGCTTCGAAGGCGAGTTCCGCCGCGCTGGTGTCCTCGATATTGATGAAGTGGACTTCGCCGAAAGCCGGCTTCTTTCCCTTCCAGTCCGGATTGGCCTTGACCACGACCCTCTGCTTCGGCGTCCACTCCGCCAAATTGTAGGGGCCGCACTGGCCGGGAAATTCGGTGGTGAATTTCTGGTCCGTGAGTTTCTCGGTGGCCGCCTTCGGAACGATCGAACCCGACTCGGAGGCGACACCCATCAGGAATGTCGCGGCGAAGGGCGACTTGAGCACGATGACGCCGTTGTACTTGTCGGTCACGTCGACGTGGTCGAGGGTCGGCCAGCGCAAGGCCCAGTCGGATTTGAGCATGCGCTCGAAGGAATATTTCACATCGCCGGCCGTCACTTCGCCAAGATCGCCGTTCCACATGAAGCCCGGCTTCAATGTGAAGGAAATGTGAGTGGGATCGTCCTGGGTGATCTTTTCCACATAGTCGGAAGGAGCCCAGCTCCAATTGCCGCCCGCATCCTTGACTGGAATGGCCAGCCGCGGCAGGCAGGTGTAGTTCAGGCTCGTCTCCGCCCCGCCAATCATGTAGCCGGGATCGAGCACCTGGATGTCGACTTCCATTCGCACCTTGAGCACATCGCCTTCGGCGGCGAGAACCTGCGCGGGCTTGATGCCCAGCGCGGCGATGGCCGAAAGAAAGGCGGTATCGCGAAGCAATTCACGGCGGTTGATCATGTGCTCCTCCCTGAGCGCGGTTTCGCGTTGTCGGCCCGTACAAGGGCTTGTGGACACTCGTTATTTGCTAGACTGTACCCGACAGGCGCCACTGTCAAATTGGCGGGTCTGGCGGCAGACCTTCCAAGGCATCACCGCTACACGCAGTCGCGCTTGAACGAGCGCTTGAAGCTCCGTTCGATGAAGAGCTTGCCATTGTCGAAGGTCTTGACCCTTCCCTCCATGTGGAAATGCGTCTTGTCGGACGTCATCACCACTTCGGTCTCGGCGCGCGCATCCCAGTCACCGCGCCGGTAGTGGACGGTCGTCGCCACCAGCGAGCGCGGCGGCTCGGTTCCGTCGCGACTGACGGCAAAGTCCTTCAATTTGGCGAGACTGACCTCGGTGCCGATGTCATCGATCACATAGGTTCCATCGTTGCGCTTGATGGTGAAATTGACGCGCTGCTTTTCGATGTCGAGGATGACGTGGCGGGTTTCGGCGCCGGCATCCTTGATGGTGAGCGGCGCTTGCTGCGCCTTTTCGACGGGCGCGAACTTTACCTTGGCCAGGCCCTTCTCGGAGGTGAGGCGCGGCACTTCGATCGCCGACTTCGACGGATCGATGGTCACGGTGGCCGGTTCCGGCGATGGCCAGGCGATCGGCCAATAGCTGGTCGAAACCGCGACGCGCAGGCGGAAGCCCGCCGGCACGGTCTGGGCGATCTCGTTAAGTTCGACGGTTACATCGTAGAATTGGCCGGGCTTCAGCGGCGATGGTTTCTCATGACTGTCGCGGTGGGCGAGATTGAGCAGCCCATAGGTAATGCGCTCCACCTTGCCATCGGGATGAATGGCGTTGAGGCGGACGGCGATCTGCGCCTGCGGCTGGTCGGCGGCCACCCGCAGCCTCACATAGCTCCGCCCCACAATGGAAAGCGGTTTCTTCAGCGGCGCACTGTCAAAACACAATGATTGAACGTCGTCTTCGCGCTGGTCGATCGCCAGTTCCGGGGCGATCTTGCCGAGGCCATAAGCGCACCACTCGCCGGAGGTGAGCCCCGTCGACAGGCTTGAGCGGATGGAGCGGGGCTTGGCACGGGCGCGTTTGCCCAGCAGGGTTCCGTCACCGAGATAGAATGTCTCGGTCTTGATGTTCTTGTGCGGCCACGCCGGCAGTCCAATCCAATGGCCCTTGCGCTCGTCGAAATGCGGGCGCGGGGCCTGGCTGTCCTGCAGCCAAAGTCTGAGCGGCGGATCCTTTTCGACTCCCGTGTCGATGCCCTTGAGCCAGCGATCCCACCAGCGATTGCATTCCTGCAGGAAGCCGATGGCCGGTCCGGGGATGCCCACATGCGGATATCTGTGGCCCCAGGGCCCGGCAATGCCCTTGGCACCGGGCAGGTTCTCGACCGAACGGAACACCGCCGCCGTATAACCATCCACCCAGCCACTTACATTGAGAACCGGTATCCGGATGGCGCCGTAATTCTCGCACGCCGAACCGTGTTTCCAGAAAGCATCGCGGCGCTGATGCTCCATCCACAGCATCGGATAGCAATCGAGATTGTCGAGCCGGTGCTTCCACATCGTCTTCCACCGGTCCCGGCCGACGATTTCGGGATCGGGCGGCAGCGATCCGCAGGTGACGAAATAGCCGCCCCAATCGAGGGTATCGTTGAGCAGGCAGCCGCCCATGAAATGCACGTCATCGGCATAGCGGTCGACCGTCGAGCACAGCGAGATCACCGCCTTGAGCGCCGGCGGCCGCCTGGCCGCAACTTGAAGCCCATTGAAGCCACCCCAGGAAATGCCGATCATGCCGACCGAGCCGGTGCACCATTTTTGCGCCGCCAGCCAGGCGATGATTTCCAGCGCATCGTCCTGCTCGCGCTTGTGGTACTCGTCCTGGATCAGGCCATCGCTGTCGCCCGACCCGGAAATATCGACACGCGCCACGCCATAGCCATGGGCGGCAAACCAGTAATGGGTCTCGTCGTCGCGGATGCGGGTGCCGTCGCGGCGGCGGTAGGGGATATATTCGAGAATAGCGGGAACCGGCCTATCCTTCTCATGCTTCGGCAGCAGCAGGCGGGCCGCCAGCTTCCGCCCATCCTGCATCGGGATCCAGGCGATCTCGACATTCTCCACTTGAGCGCGATAGTCGCGGACTTCGGCGTTGTTCCCGGCCATGTTGCCCTCCCCCAGAGATTTCGATGCCGAGCTAAAGGGCTTCTCCTTCTCCTGTCAACGCGAGGCCCAATTCAATGTAGTCATAGCCCTCGGCGCGCCGGCTGCAATCCGCGCAAACTCGATATGCCGTCGCTGGTGCCGATCCTTGAAGCGGCGAGCTAGACATGGTCGCGCGGAATGCGCAGCGACCATTTGCCCGTCTTGACGGTCTTTTCGCCTTGTTTCGCGGCCAGCGAGGCTTCAACGATAAATTCACTGCGCGTCGAGGTGAGCGTGATCCTGGTTTCGCCCGAAACCGTCCAGGTGCCGCGGCGATAACGCCGGATGTAATGCGTATCGAGCCTTGCCGAAAGCGGATCGTCCGCCCTGATCGTGTATGTGTGCTCGCTGCGCAAGCCGAACTCGAGGCCGATGCCGTCGACGCGGTGGAGCCCGTCGTCATTCAGGCGCGTTAGAACCGTCTCGCCGCTCATGGCATCGAAGTGAACCATCCAGGTATTGCGCGACGGTTCGATCTCGGTTTGCTGCAACGGCTTGGCCGATTCCGCTTGCGCCAAGTCCGGCAGTTCGCCGTCAAGTTCGCTTGGGACCCGGACCGGAAGCGAAAGCGCGCTGCCGCCGCAATGGACCGACAAGATGTTGGCTTCGGGCGATGGCCAAACGATCGGCCAGTAGGCGTTTGAAATGGCGATGCGGATCCGATTCCCCGCACCGAAGCGGTGCCCGATGTCATTGAGTTTCAGTCCGATGCGATAGCGCTGCCCGGGCGCCAAGGGGGCCAGTACCTCGTGGCTGTCGCGATGGGTGAGGTTGAGAATGCCGTAAGCGATGCGGGTTGCCGCGCCGTCGGGAAAGACTTCGCAGAGTGTGGCGGCAATCAGCGCGTTCGGCCTGTCGCTTGCAACTTCCAGCGAGAGGATGGGCGCGCCCAGGACATCGAACGCCGCGTTCAATGGCAAGCTGTCGAAAACCAGTTGGCCCCCCATCTCCTGGCGCTGGTCGAGCGGCTGGTCGGCCCACATGCCATAGGGACACCATTTGCCCGCCGCCTGTCCCGTGGTCTGCGGCGATGAAATCGTCAGCACATCGTTGCCGGCCGCACCTAGCCGGCCTGGTGACAAGGGCAGCAGCGATCGTTCGCCTGCTGGCGGCCATTGCGCCTCCGCCACCCAGCGCCCGGGCTTCACCGGATTGTAGGGTGCCGGCCTGATCGGATCCTCGATCCAGGCGCGCAGCATGGGTTCGTTCATGACGCCGGTCTCGATGCCCTTCAGCCATTTGTCCCACCAGCGTAGAGCTTCCTGCAGGAAGCCGATCTGCGGGCCGGGCTTGGCAAAATGCGGATATTTGTGGGCCCAGGGACCGACGAGACCCTTGCGCGGGCCTTTGAGATTGGCGAGCAGCCGAAACACGGCGTTGGAATAACCGTCGGCCCAGCCGCCCACCGCCAGCACCGGACATTGGATGGCATCATAATCCTCGCGCACCGACCCATGCTTGTAGAATTCGCCGCGGCGCTGATGGCGCAGCCAGTCCTCCAGCCAGAATCCGCTTTCATCGAGCCGCTGCATCCACAGTTCGCGCCAGCGGGGGCCCACGATATCCGGGTCGGGCGGTGCGGCATTGAGCGAAAACATCGTCGAGCCCCAGGTGATCTTGTCGAGGAGCACACAGCCGCCCATGAAATGAATGTCGTCGGCGTAGCGGTCGTCGGTCGAGCAGATGGAAATCACGGCCTGCAGTTGTTTGGGCCGGCGCGCGGCCACCTGCAGGCCGTTGAAGCCGCCCCATGAGATGCCGATCATGCCAACTTTGCCCGTGCACCATGGCTGGTGCTCCAGCCACTCCAGAATGGCGATGGCGTCGTCCTGCTCCCGCTTCAGATATTCGCCGCGCAGCACACCGTCGGAATCGCCAGAACCGCGCATGTCGACGCGCAGGCAGGCATAACCGTGCCCGGCGAAATAGGGGTGAGTGAGAGCGTCCCGTTCAGCCGTCCCGTCGCGGCGGCGATAGGGCAGGAACTCGAGAATGGCCGGAACCGGCTTCGTATTCGATCCAACCGGCCGCCAGATGCGCGCCGCCAGATGAACGCCATCCGGCATGGGTATGCGAATGTCGTCATGAATTTCGGTCTTGAATGGAAACTCTTCGATGACGCGCATGGATGGGTCCATTGACAGGGTCTCGCGGGCAACATAGCCTGGATTGGTATAACAGGTATACCGGCCATGCCCGCACTGCGCCGCGTCAAGCTTTACGAGCAGGTGTCCGAGCGCCTTGAGCGGCGTATCCGGGATCAGGACATCGCGCCGGGCGAGGAATTTCCCTCCGAACGCGAGTTGATGAAGGAATTCGGCGTCGGCCGGCCGGCGGTGCGCGAAGCACTGTTCCATCTGCAGAAAATGGGCCTGGTCGAACTGAAGGCCGGGGCCCGGGCGCGGGTGGCCGCACCCGATGCCAAGGCGGTGGTGGGTTCGCTGGCCGGAAGCGCCCGCTATCTGATCTCCGCCCCCGACGGCATGCGGCATTTCCAGGAGGCGCGGACATTCTTCGAATGCGGCCTGGCCCGCGATGCCGCAATGCGCGCCGGCGACGAGGACATCGCGGTGCTGCGGGCGGCGCTCGATGCCAACCGCGGGTCGATCGGCGATATCCGCCGCTTCGAGCGGACCGATGTGGCGTTTCATTATGCCATCGCCACCATTCCGAAAAATCCTATCTATACCGTCATGCATTCGGCGATCGTCGAATGGCTGATGGAGCAGCGCCATATCACGCTGAGCTATCCGGGCCAGAACCGCATCGCCTATGAGGCGCACGCGACGATCTTCGCGGCGATCGCGGCGCGCGACCCGGAACGCGCGGCGGACGTCATGCGCGAACATCTCGAGCAGGTGGCGCGGCTCTATTGGCAAGTACGCGAGGCGTCCAGGTGAAGGACTTCGTCATCATGGTCGACTTCACCGTGAAGCCGGGGGCGATGGCGGCGTTCCGGGCGCTGGTCGACGCCAATGCGCGCGCCTCCTGCCGCACCGAGGCGGGCTGCCGCCGGTTCGATGTGCTGGCTCCGGCCGGGGAAGACGCCCGCCTGGTGCTTTACGAAATCTACGACGACCGCGCCGCCTTCGCCGCGCATCTCGAATCGGCCCATTACGCGGCCTTCAACCGCGACAGCGCCGGCCATGTGGCGGCCAAGCGCGTTTCGGAACTGCAACTGGTCTGCGAGGGATCGGCCTGAGGAGGACATGGATATGGCACGGCACGGTCTCAAGGAAATGGCGCAGACGAAAAAGGCGAAGCTCGGCCATTTCATCGTCGAATTCGCCACCCCCGGCATCGGCCATATCCTCAAGGCGGCGGGCTGCGATTTCGCTTTGTTCGATCTCGAGCATTCCGGCTTCGGCTTCGAGACGGTGAAGAGTGCCATGCGCTATTTCGAGGCGGCCCAGCTATCGGCCATCGTGCGGGTGCCGTCGAAGGAATACCACCATATCGCCCGGGCCTGCGACATGGGGGCGGAAGGCATCATGATTCCGATGGTCGGCACGGCCGCCGAGGCCAAGGCCGTCGCCGACTGCATGAAGTATTATCCGCAAGGCAAGCGCGGCGTGGCGCTCGGCGTGGCGCATGACAATTACCGGCAGGGTCCGGTGCCGGAGAAACTCGCGGCGGCCAATGCACGCACCACGCTGTTCTGCCAGATCGAAACCGCCGAAGGGGCGGAAAATGCCGAGAAGATCGCCGCCGTCGACGGCGTCGACTGCCTGTGGGTCGGGCATTTCGACCTCTCGGTGTCGCTCGGCATTCCCGGCCAGTTCGATCATCCGAAGTTCCTCAAGGCGATCGACCGGACCATCGCCGCCACCAGGAAACACAAGAAGGCGCTCGGCCGGTTGGTGCCGACCACCGATCTCGGCATCGCGCTCTACAAGCAGGGCTTCGATTTCTGCTGCTATTCGGGCGATGTCTGGGTGCTGCAGAACGCGCTCGCCGAGGCGATCGGCAAATTGCGCAAGGGGTGCAAGTGATGGCGGGCAAGTTCCGCGTGGCACTTTCGGGCGATTTCAGGAAGCCGGACGGTTCGCCGGTTTTTCCCGATTTCGATGTCGAGCCCCTGCGCAACGCGCCCGGCGTCGAGATGGCGTATCTGGAGGCGCAAAATCCGTTGCGGGCGGCCCAGCTCGAAGATTTCGACGCGCTCATTCTGCTGGCGCACCGTTTTGCGCCGGAGAGCGTACCGAAAAGCGGCAGGCTTGCGGTGGTGGCGCGTTTCGGCGTGGGCTACGACACGGTCGATGTACCCGCCTGCACGGTGGCGGGGATTGCCCTGGTCATCACCCCCGACGGGGTGCGCCGCCCGGTGGCGGTGTCGATCATCACATTCATATTGGCCTTGACCGGCAAACTGATGGAGAAGGATAGGCTGGCGCGCCAGGGGCCGCCGGGTTTTGCGGCGCGCGGCGAGCATATGGGCGTCGGGCTGGTGGGCAAGACGCTCGGCTCCATCGGGGCCGGCAATATCGGCGCCGAGATGTTCCGGCTGGCCAAGCCCTTCGACATGAAATTCATTGCCCACGACCCTTACGCCGATCCGAAGCTTGTCGCGGAGCTGGGGATCGAACTCGTCGGCCTCGACGACGTCTTCGCCCGCGCCGACATCGTCACGGTCAACTGTCCGCTGACGGAGCAAACCCGCCATCTGGTGAATGCCAAGCGCCTCGGGCTGATGAAGAAGACGGCCTATTTCATCAATACGGCGCGCGGACCGATCGCCGACCAGGAGGCCTTGACCGAGGCGCTACGCGAGCGGCGCATCGCCGGGGCGGGCCTTGATGTGTTCGAGCAGGAGCCGACCGACCCCGCCGATCCGCTGCTCAAGCTCGACAATGTCATCGTGGCGCCGCATGCGCTGTGCTGGACCGACCAGTGTTTCGCCGGCAATGGGGCGGCCGACGTGAAGGCGGTGCTCGATATCCAGCATGGCCTGGTGCCGCGCGGTGTCGTCAACAGGGAAGTTCTCGACTCGCCCCGGTTCAAGGCGCGTCTGGAAGACTACAGGAGCCGCTTCGGCGCCTGATAATGTCAGAAACGGGAGGACGCAATGGTTACAAGACGGAAACTAGGTTGGATCGGCATGGCCGCGACATTCGCGGTCACGCTGGCGCAGCCTGCATGGGCGGAAAGTGCCGCGGACGTCGCCGTCAAGGAGGCGCAGAAGTACCGGGGCCAGACGATCACCATCGTCTGGGAGGCGGGACTGCAAGCCCTCGATCCCCTGAACTTTTCGGGCCCCAAGTGGAAGGAATTGACCGGCATCGACGTCAAGGTGGTCGAAGTCTCGACCGCCGAGATGTTCACCAAGATCATGCAGGACTACAAGTCGGGCGCGGGCGCCTATGACGCACTCAACGTGATTCCGGCCTGGATGCCCGACCTGGCGCAGGCCGGTGCCCTCGAAGTGCTCGATCCCTACGTCGACAAATACGGCTTCCGCGACGAGCTGCAGAAGATCGCCCCCACCTATCGCGACAACCAGATGATGGTGGACGGCAAGATCTTCGGCTTCCCGGACGACGGCGATGTGTTCCTGTTCTACTACCGCAAGGACATTTTCGCCGATGCGGCGGTGCAGGCGGCCTTCAAAGGAAAGACCGGCAAGGATTTGGCGGTGCCGAAGACCTGGGCCGAATTCGACGAGGTGGGTGCGGCGCTCACCGATATCCTCAAGGACAAGGGCATCTATGGCGCCGCCTTCTTCCGCCAGCCGCCCTACACCATGTACATGTTCCAGGAGCGCTTCCGCAACGAGGGCGGCAAGTTCTTCGACGCCGACACGATGAAGGCCGCTATCAATTCCGACATCGGTGTCAAGGTCTTCACCGACATGCGCGAGGAGAACAAGTTCATGCCGCCGGGAGTCGAGCAGTTCGGCTTCGTGGAAAATCTCGCGGCCTTCCTGCAGGGCCAGACGGCGATGACCATCTCCTGGCCGCCCTATGGGCGCTGGGCGGCGGGCTACGGCACGGACCAGGAAGTGCTGAGCTGGGTGCCGAAATCGACGATCGCCGGCAAGGTGGGCTATGCCCTGCCGCCCGGCGGGCATCCGGAACTTGCGGCGGGCTTCGCCCTCTCGGTTGCCTCGACGTCGAAGAACAAGGATGCGGCCTATCTGTTCATCCAGTGGCTGAACAGCGAGGACATCAGTCTGCAGCGCGTGCAGTTGCCCTATGCGCTGCGCGATCCGTTCCGCGATTCGCATTTCGTGAGCCCCGAGTATCTGGCGAAATGGCCGGATGCGAAGGACTATCTCGCGGCCCTGCAGGCCGGCGCCAATTCCGGCCTGCTCGACCTGTCGCTGTTGCAGACCGACAAGTATGAAGAGGTGCTGCGCCAAGCCATCTCGAAGCTGTGGGCGGGCGATGACCCGAAGGCGATCCTCGATCAAGCCGCGGCCGATTGGGACGCGATCACCGAGAAGGTCGGAGTCGACAAGCAAAAGGCCGTCTACAACAGCTGGGCTGCGAAGTCCGGCGCCTATCCGAAGATGTGAGGACAGCGCTCCACTCTTGTCATTGCCGGGCTTGTCCCGGCAACCCATTGTGCCGCATGCTCAACACCTGAGCTTGTTGGACCATGGGTCCCCGGGACGAGCCCGGGGATGACAGGGTGGGGAGGCTGATCTTGCCGGCAATCGACCCATGAGCAGCACCGCCATCGCCGCCGTCCGCTCCGACCGGTATTTCAAATACTGGCTGATCGGTCCGGCGGTGTTCCTGCTGTTGCTGATCGGGCTGTTTCCGCTGATCTATTCGCTGGTGGTGAGCTTCATGCGGCTCACCATGCTGGAATCGGATACATCTTTCGCCGGGCTCGAAAATTTCGCCACCTTGTTCAAGGACAAGAGGCTGTGGGAGTCGCTCCTGCATACGGCGCTCATCACCACAATCGCCCTTCCGCTCGAACTCGTCCTCGGCCTCGCCATGGCCTATCTGTTCCTCGAACCCATGCGCGGGCGGCAGATTTTCGTGTCCCTCCTGGTCCTGCCGACGATCATCTCGCCAATCGTTGCGGGTGCCACCTGGCGGCTCCTATTCGACAACCGGTTTGGCCCGATCAATCAGATTCTCGGATGGTTCGCCGGGCATCCGGTCGCGGCCCTTTGGACAATCAGTCCGAAGCTCGTCTATCCGGCCATCGTCTTCTGCGAAATCTGGCAATGGACGCCGTTCATGTTCCTGATCCTGCTGGCCGCCCTCTCCAATGTCGACAAATCGCTCACCGAAGCAGCCGAAATCGACGGCGCCGGATTCTGGCGCACCTTCCGCCGCATCGTGCTGCCCGCCATCTGGCCGGTGATGGCGATCGCCATCCTGATTCGCGGCCTCGACCTCGCCCGCATTTTCGATATCATCTGGGCGCTGACCGCGGGCGGGCCCGGCACCATGACCGAGACGATCTCGATCTACACCTACATCCAGGGCTTCCAGCAGTTCGAGACCAGCTATACGGCGGCCATCGCCTTCCTGGTCATCGCTCTTCTCACGGTCCTGATCACCTGGGCGATCCGGCGCATGGGGCTGGCCAAATGAGTGCCGCTCCCTTCCATCGCCGCAAGGATGCGCGGCTCGCCTTCCGCTATCTTATCGCGCTGGCCCTCGTGGCCGTCTTCGTGTTTCCGGTCTACTGGCTGTTCATCATTTCCTTCAAGACGCCGGAGGAAATCTTCGCGTTTCCGCCGGTGTGGTATCCGAAGACGATCCAGTTCGCCAATTACCGGGTGCTGTTCAAGGACGGCGATGCGACCACCGTGTGGAACAGCCTGGTGCTTGCGTCGGTCTCGACTTTCTTCGCCATGATCCTCGGCACCATTGCCGCCTACTCGCTGGTCCGCTTCAAGACCGGCGGGGAAAATCTCGCCGTGTGGATCATCTCGCAGCGCATGATGCCGCCGGTCGCCATCGTGTTTCCGGTATTCCTGCTCTATGTGTTCTTCGGCTGGGTCGACACCTATCACGGCCTCATCCTGCTCTACACCGCCTTCAGCCTGCCTTACGTGATCTGGATGATGCGCGGCTATATCGAGGATATTCCGATCGAACTGGAGGAGAGCGCGCTGGTCGACGGCTGCACGCGCTGGCAGGTCTTGTGGAAGGTGGTGATTCCGATGGCGCGTTCGGGGCTGTTCGCCACCGCCGTTTTCACCTTCGTCTTCGCCTGGAACGATTTCCTCTTCGCGCTGGTGCTGACGCGCACCGAGGTCACGACCTACACGGTGCAGGTCACCCATTATTTCGGCGGGCAATCGAATTTCTGGGCCAAGATCGCGGCCATGTCGGTGCTCGGCACTATTCCCGTCTTCTTCGTGGTCGCCACCATGCAGCGCTATCTGGTGCGCGGCATTTCGATGGGCGCAGTCAAGGGCTAGGCAATGGCGGATCTCAAGATCAGCGGACTACACAAGCACTACGGCGCCTTCCATGCGGTGAAGGGCATCGACCTGG
>CAYOZR010000055.1:12118-19770 GCA_964408555.1 uncultured Aestuariivirga sp. | reverse complement strand
GGGCTTGTCCGGTTCCGTGGCATCGGTCCTAACGGACCTGGCCTTGACGATTTTTGGCGGGACGCCGTCAACCCGCGGGGAAATTCTGTTGGATGGCAAACCGGTTCGAATTGCAAGGCCGGAAGCGGCGCGCGATCTCGTGATCGCCTATGTGCCGCAGGACCGCAGCCTGCAAGGCCTCATCCGGACGCAGACGATTGCAGAAAATATCGCCTTGCCCATTCTCAAGCGGCTGATGCGCGGGATTTTCGTCGACACTGCAAGAATGGCGGTGGAAGCGAGGAAGGCGATCGCCGATTTCGGCATCCGGGCGCGCGGGCCCGAGCAGATCGTGCGCGAACTTTCCGGCGGCAACCAGCAGAAGGTGGTGCTCGGCAAGTGGCTGGCCGCGGCGCCACGGATTCTGATCATGGATGAACCGACGCGCGGCATCGATGTGGGCGCCAAGGCGGATATCCATCAGCTGATGCGAAAGCTTGCTGGGGACGGCATGGCAATTCTGATGATTTCCAGCGAACTGCCCGAAGTGCTCGGCATGAGCGACCGGGTTCTGGTGATGAATGGCGGCCGCATCGTTGCCGGCTTCGACCAGGATCAGGTGACGCCCGAAGCCGTCGGCGCCGCCATGACCCAGACAACCGGCAGGGCCGCCGCAGCATGACCGATGCCGCGATCCACCGGCCGATCGGGCGTGCCAACTGGCGGCGGTTTCTTGCCGGCTTCGGCCAGGAAATCGTGGTGTTTCTGGCGATCGTTGTGCTCTTCGTGGTGGTTGGCGCCTATAACCAGCGGTTTCTCTCCGACACCAACATCAACAGTATTTTCGCCGGCAACGCCTATATCGCAATTGCCGCCATCGGAATGTCGCTCGTCATCGTCTCCGGTCACATCGATGTCTCGGTGGGCTCGCTCATTGGCGTGATCGCAACTATCGCCGGCACCCTGGCGGTCTCCGGCTTTCCCATCTGGATGGCATGGTCGGTGCCGATTCTTTTCGCCGTTGCCGTCAACGCCGGTGTCGGCGCTCTCATCGCCTACGCGCGCATTCCCTCCATTGTCGTCACCCTCGGCATGCTGTCGATCCTGAAGGGCGGGCTGATCAGCGCGACGGGAGGCGCCTGGATCACCGACATGCCGGAAGGCTTCATGCTCGCGCAAATGCGCCCGTTCGGCATTCCCTCGGCCGTCTATTTCATGGTGGCCCTGACGGGCCTTGCCGCGCTGTTCATGCGCTACACCGATTTCGGCCGCGCCGTCTATGCGGTTGGCGGCAATCTGGAAGCCGCCCGTGCCGCGGGCCTCAGTCCGCAACGCACCGTCGTCGGCGTCTTTGCCTTGCACGGATTCTTCGCCGGCATCGCCGGCATTCTCTTTGCCACGCAGTTGCAGGTGATCCAGTCCACCGTGCCGCCCAATCTCGAACTCACCGTCATCACCGCCTCGGTGATCGGCGGTGTGTCGATCCTCGGCGGCACTGGAACGGTGATCGGCTCGACGCTGGCGGCCATCCTCTTCGCCACCATCGGCTCGGCGCTGATCTTCCTCAATGTCTCGGCCTATTGGCTGCGCGCCGTGCTGGGCCTGATGATTCTTGCCACCGTTCTTGCCGACATGGCGCGGCGGCGGAGGTCCAGATGACCGCCGCGATGCTCAAGCGCCATGAAACCATCCTGGCCGTGCTGACCGTGCTGGCCCTGATCGTCCTGGCGCTTCTGTCGGACAAGTTCTTCACCGCCGAAAACCTGCTGAACCAGGGCCGCCTGATGTCGGAAGTGGGTCTCGTGGCGCTGGCCATGACATTCGTCATCGTGACCGGAGGCATCGACCTCTCGGTCGGATCGATCCTCGGATTAACCGCCATCCTGCTCGGCGTCTTCTGGCAAAATGCCGGAATGCCGCTGCCCCTTGCCATGGCCGCGGCGCTTGCCTGCGGCACGCTTGCCGGTCTCGGCAACGGTCTCATCGTCACCCGCTTCAGTGTGCCGCCGCTCATCGCCACGCTCGCCACGCTGGCGCTTTATCGCGGCCTGGCCGAGGGCATCAGCCAGGCCCGGTCGGTTCGTGGCTATCCCGAATGGTTCTTTTTCTTCGGCCAGGGCGAGCTCTTGGGAGTGCCATTTCAGCTGTGGATTCTCGGGATCGCCACCGTCATTACCGCGGTCATCCTCGGCATGACGCCGTTCGGGCGCGCCACCTATGCGATCGGCGCCAACGAAACCGCGGCGCGGTTTTCCGGCATTCGCGCAAATGCCACAAAGCTGTGGATCTATTCGGCGGCCGGCTTTCTGTCCGGGCTCGCGGCCCTTGTCTTCGTGTCGCGGGTGACCACCACAAGGTCGGACATGGGAACCGGCCTGGAACTCGACGTCATCACTGGCGTCGTGCTCGGCGGCACCAGTATTTTCGGCGGGCACGGCACTGTTTTGGGGACGGCGCTCGGCCTGATCCTTATTCAGGCCCTCAAGAACGGATTGGCGCTTTCGGGCGTCAAGGGAGATGGAACCATCGTCGTTATCGGCATCGTGCTCATCGGGGCGATCCTCGCCAGCGCGGTGTTCGACAGGAACAGGGGCGGCTGATCTTTGGGAGGACGTCCTGCGCGCCATCCGCCAATGGAGCAGGACAAGCAAACGGAGTGTGAGACATGAAAAAGCTTACTTTCGGCATCGTTCTGAGCCTTGGCCTGATGAGCGGAACGGCGTTTGCCGCGTCCGCCTGGACCGGCGGCGACGACCTGCCAACCAGTCCATTGGCCTGCGACGGCACACCCGCCGCGGCAACCGCGAAGCCTTATGACGGCGGCGAGCCCACCGGCGCGCCGGATCGCATGGGCAAGAAGATCACCGTGGTCGATATTCCGAAGCTCATCGGCATCGGCTACTTCAATGCCACGTCCAAGGGCATTGCCGATGCCGCGGCCGAACTCGGCAACGTCGATGCCAAGACCGACGGCCCGACCAAGGCCAACATCGATGAGCAGATCACCTTCATCGACAACTACATCACCTCCGGCGTCGACGGCATCCTGTTCGCCGCCAACGATCCGGTGGCCATTGCGCCGGTGCTGAAGAAGGCGCTGTCGAAGGGCATCAATGTCGTGGGCTACGACGCCAACTCGACGCCCGACGCCCGTCAGTGGTTCGTCAACCAGGCGCAGTTCAACGGCATCGGCAAGTCGCTGATCGACAACATGGCGAAGGAAATCGGTGAGGACGGCGCCTTTGCCATCGTCACCTCCACCTTCACCACGCCGAACCAGGCCCGCTGGATTTCCGAAATGGCGGCCTACTCCGCCGCCTGCCATCCCAAGATGAAGTGGCTGGAAACCGTTGAAGCCCAGGAAGACAACAACCTGTCCTTCAACCAGGCGACCACCCTCATCAACAAGTATGGCGACGAGCTGAAGGGCATCTTCGGCATGACCTCGGTTGCAACCCCGGCCTCCGCCGAGGCCGTGACCCAGGCCGGCAAGTGCGGCACGATCGCGGTCGTCGGTCTCGCCACGCCGAACGCCATGAAGCCCTATGTCGAAAAGGACTGCGTGAAGTCGGTGGTTCTGTGGAACCCGGTTGACCTCGGCTATGCCGCGATGCAGGTGCTCCGCGCCGTGGCCGACGGCTCGCTGAAGCCGGGTGCGGCTTCGGTCAAGGCCGGCAAGCTCGGCGAGCTGCAGGTCATCAACGGTTCCGAAATTCTCCTCGGTGCGCCCTATACCTTCACCAAGGAAAACATCGGCCAGTTCGATTTCTAATCCGATAACCGGCAACAGCGCGCTGGCCCCAGCGGGTTGGCGCGCCTTGCCGCAATTTCAGCGAAGGCAAGATGACCAGTTCCGTGACCGTTCCCTCCCTGTGGGATGACGCAAAGGCGGCCTCGCTCGACGAGCCGGGCTTGCTCCTCTACCGATCCAATCTGCTGGGCGCGGATCTGCGCATCACTAATTTCGGCGGCGGCAACACCTCCGCCAAGGTCGAGATGGCCGATCCCCTCAACCTGAAGCCGGTGACGGTGCTGTGGGTCAAAGGCTCGGGCGGCGATATCGGTTCGATGCAGCGCGACGGCTTTGCAACCCTCTATCTCGACAAGCTCGAGTCCCTGAAAACTCTCTACAAGCACCTCGACCAGGAAGACGAGATGGTGCTTAATCTCAATCACTGCACCTACAATCTCAATCCGCGCGCGGCCTCCATCGACACCTGCCTGCATGCTTACGTTCCCTATAAGCATATCGATCATGTCCACCCGGATGCGGTCATCGCCATTGCCGCCTCGAAGGATTCCGAAGGACTCACGAAGGAAATTTATGGCCGGGAAATTGGCTATCTGCCCTGGCAGCGGCCGGGCATCGATCTCGGCATCAAGCTCGGCGCCATGGCGAAGCAGCATCCGGAATATGCCGGCGTCGTCCTCGGCAGCCATGGTCTTTTCACCTGGGGCAATGACGCAAAGAGCTGTTACGAGACAACACTCCGCATCGTCAACAAGGCGGCCCACTGGCTGGAAGCTAACCGCAAGAAGCCGGCCTTCGGCGGCGAAGTGGTGAAACCCTTCAACGAAGCGGAGCGAAGAGCGGCCGCCTTGCGTCTGATGCCGCAAATCCGCGGCCGCATCTGCAAGAGCGAGATGAAGGCCGGTCACTTCACCGATGCGCCGGAAGTGCTGGAATTCGTCAATTCAAGACAGCTCGGCCACCTCGCGCCTCTCGGCACCTCCTGCCCCGATCATTTCCTGCGCACCAAGATCCGCCCGCTGATCGTGCCGGCCGATGCCGATGCAGCCGCCCTCGACGCGCTGATCGAGGGCTACCGCTCCGGCTATGCTGCCTATTATGAACGCTGCAAGCATCCGGCCTCGCCGAAAATGCGCGATCCCAATGCGGTGATCTATCTCGTGCCCCGTGTTGGCATGCTGTCCTTCGCCAAGGACAAGGCCACGGCGCGCATCGCCTCGGAATTCTATGTCAACGCCATCAACGTGATGCGCGGCGCCTCGGGCGTGTCGGCCTACCGGGGTCTGCCCGAACAGGAAGCTTTCAACATCGAGTATTGGCTCCTGGAAGAGGCAAAGCTCGCCCGCATGCCGAAACCGCGGAGCCTCGCGGGCCGCGTCGGGCTGGTCACCGGTGGCGCGGGCGGCATCGGTTCGGCCATTGCCGCGAAGCTTCTGTCGAAAGGCGCCTGCGTGGTGCTCGCCGATATCGACAATCGATCGCTCGATGAAACCGTGGCCAACTTCGCCAAGGTCTACGGCAAGGACAATGTGAAGGGCGTCCTCATGGACGTCACCCGCGAGGATGCGGTCATAGAGGCCGTGAACGAAGCGGTCCTCGGTTTCGGCGGCCTCGACATCGCCGTCAACAATGCCGGCATTTCCCTTGCGGCCGCCGTCGAGGACACGACCCTCGATCTCTGGAACAAGAACATGTCGATCCTCGGCACCGGCTATTTCCTGGTCGGCCGCGAAGCCTATCGCCTGATGAAGCGCCAGGGGCTGGGCGGCTCGATGATCTTCATCGGCTCGAAGAATGCCGTTGCCGCATCGCCCGGGGCTTCCGCCTATTGTTCGGCGAAGGCGGCGGAAGTGCATTTGGCCCGCTGCATGGCGCTGGAGGGAGCGCCCATCGGCATCCGCGTCAATGTCGTCAATCCCGACGCCGTCTTGCGCGGCTCCAAGATTTGGCAGGGGCCGTGGCGGCAGCAGCGCGCCGCGTCCCTCAAGATCGCCGAAGACGGGCTGGAAGAGCACTATCGCAAACGTTCGCTGCTGCAGCGCTCGGTTTATCCGGAGGATATCGCCGAGGCGGTCTACTTCTTCGCCTCCGATCTCTCGGCGAAATCGACCGGCAATTTCCTCAATGTCGATGCCGGCAACGCCGCGTCTTTCACGAGGTAAGGCCGATGTCTTTCGCGATTACGGCCGACTTTATTGCAACCGAGAACCGCAAGGCCGAAGCGGCGTTAACGGAGGACTATGCCGCCCTCGAACGGCAGCTTGCCCGCCGCGGCATCGGCATCGAGAAGCTGACGAGGAGCGCCATGGACTTTGCCGTGGCGGTTCCGACCTGGGGTGTGGGCACCGGCGGCACCCGCTTTGCCCGTTTCCCCGGCCCCGGCGAGCCCCGCAATATTTTCGACAAGCTCGAGGATTGCGGCGTCATCCATCGGCTTTCACGGATGACCCCCAAGGTCTCGCCGCATTTTCCGTGGGACAAGGTGCCGGACTATTCGGCGCTGCGTCAGGCCGCATCCGCGCAGGGTCTCGGCTTCGATGCCGTAAACTCGAACACCTTCCAGGACCAAATGGGCCAGAACCTCTCCTACAAGTTCGGCTCCCTCACGCACCCCGACAAGGCCACGCGCCAACAAGCCGTCGAACACAACATCGAATGCATCGAGATCGGCGGCAAGCTGGGCTCGACGGCACTGACCGTCTGGATCGCCGATGGCTCCAACTTCCCCGGCCAGTCCAATCTCAACGCCGCCTTCGGCCGCTACATGGAATCGCTCTCGGCGATCTACGAAAGACTCCCCGGCGACTGGTTCGTCTTCCTCGAACACAAACTCTACGAGCCTGCCTTCTATTCGACGGTGATTGCCGACTGGGGCTCCAGTCTCATGGCGGCGAGCGAACTCGGCTCCAAGGCCAAATGCCTCGTCGATCTCGGCCACCACGCGCCCACCACCAATATAGAACAGATCGTGGCGCGTCTCATCCGCGCCCAAAAGCTCGCCGGTTTCCATTTCAACGATTCCAAATATGGCGACGACGATCTGGATTCGGGCTCGATCGATCCGTTCCGCCTCTTCCTCGTCTTCAACGAGCTGGTCGACGCTGCAATAAGCAAAACCCCGGGCTTTTCGCCGGCCTACATGATCGACCAGTCGCACAATGTCACCGACCCGGTCGAAAGCCTCATCGGCTCGGCCATCGAGATCGTCCGGGCCTATGTACAGGCCTTGCTGGTCGATCGCGCCGCCCTCGCGGCCGCACAGGACGAAAACGACGCGATGCTCGGCCACCGCATCGTCAAGCAGGCCTTCAACACCGATGTATCGCCCATCCTCGCCGAGGCCCGCCGCCGCAAGGATGGAGCCATCGACCCGACCGGCGTCTACCGCGCCTCGGGCTATCGCAAGGCAAAGGCAGCCGAACGCCCGGTAAGCGGAGTGGCAACCGCCGGAATCGTCTGACTTGCGGCGCCGGGGTTAGGGTCTGTGCCGGCTTGACTTCGACGCAATCGCGGTGCAATTTATTTGTACACAAATGAGTAGTTTAACCTGCGCCCGGTAGCTATTCAGCATGAGCGAGAGCGGGACCGAGACGAGAGACGGCGGCGGCAAGATTCGCTGCGATGCCTGTCCCGTGCTCTGCTACATCCGGCCCGGCATGGCCGGCGCCTGCGACCGCTATGCCAACCGCGACGGCCGGCTGGTCCGCCTCGACCCGCACATCGTTCTGAATCGCGCCCTTGAGCATGGCCGGAAACTTGTCGAGTTCAGCCGCGGCGGAGAATGGAACGGCGGCATCGTCAATCGGCCGTCGACATTCGTGACCGCCATCGGCGCGGGAACCACCTATCCGGATTACAAGCCCCGACCTTTCACCGTGTCGTCCAAAACCGATGGCGCCGACATGGTCACCGCTGGCCCCGC
>CAYOZR010000055.1:0-12108 GCA_964408555.1 uncultured Aestuariivirga sp. | reverse complement strand
CTTGGTGCCGTCGAGTGTCGAGGGCTACGCCATGTTGACCGTCGGGACCGAGGGCATCTTCAGCTATTGCGGCGTCAAGGTGAAGATCGATACCGACCGCTACCTCGGGGCCGAGTGCAATCTGGTGCGGGCGCGGGGCGAGTCCGTCGGCCATGTGACGACCGGCGAATACGGTTCGCAGATGCTGTCGCTCGGCGGGGTTCATCATCTGACCGGCGGGACCAAGAAGGAAGGCCGCGTCACCTGCGAAACGCTGTTGAACCTCAGCAACGGCAACGCCGTCGAACTGACCGTCGATGAAGGCGCAACCGTCCTGGTGCAGGCGGGCCAGCCGCCCATCGTCAATGGTGTCAAGGAAGAGCGCATGCGGGTGGGCTGCGGCTCCGCGGCCATCGGCATGTTCGCCAAACAGTGGTTGGGAAAGATTGACGATGTCGTGGTGGTCGACGATCACATAACCGGCGTTCTCTCCGAGCATCAGGCCGGCAAATTCCTCGGCGTGCGCGACACCGGCATCAAGTTGAAGGGCCGGCGCTCGACGCCGGGGCGCTATTTCCAGGTCGCCAATCCGGGAACCGGCTGGGGTGGCACCGATATCTCCGACCCGCTTTCCATTCTGGGCCGCTTCGATCCGAAGGAAGCATGGCCGGGCTTGCGTCTCCTGATGGTCAGCACGACCGGCGAGCACCATGCCTATTTCGAGCTCGATGACAAGCTGCGGCCCATCGAACGCGATCTCCCCGCCGGTCTCGCGGAGTCGGTCGAACGTATCAAGGAGAACTGCGAGCCGGCCCGCAGCACCGTGCTGTTCATGGGCGGTGCCGGCGGCTCGTTGCGCGCCGGGGTCACGGAAAATCCGGTGCGGCTCACCCGGTCGGTCACGAACTCGCTCACCCGGGTGACCTGCGGCGGGGCGCCGGTCTATGTCTGGCCGGGCGGCGGCATCACCTTCATGGTCGATGTGACGCGGCTGCCGCGCGATGCCTTCGGCTACGTGCCGACGCCGGCGCTTGTTGCACCCATCGAATTTACCATGCGCCGCGAGGACTATGCGGCACTCGGCGGCCATGTCGGCGAAATCCGCGATGCGGCCTCCCTGCAAGGCACGGACAACACGCTCCAGGTCGGTCAACACCCCGAGAATCCATGGCCGCTCGACCCGCAACGGGAAGGAACCGGCCATGGTTGAGAGTCGTCCCTGCATCGCCAGGCTCGCCGACGGCCGCCGCCTTCACCTGCAGGATGGCCCCATCGATCTCATCGTCGAGGCCTTTGGCGCGGCGGCGGAGGTTGCCTCGGCCTATGGCGCCGCTGCCAACCGGTTCCACGGACTTCTCGATGAACTGTGCCGCGAACTGGATGAGCTGCGTTCGCCGGTCCGTCCCGGCTCCTGTTTCCTTACGGGGCCGGTTGCCCGCCGCATGCATGACGCCGTTCTGCCATTCGCCGGCGCAACCTTCATCACGCCGATGGCGGCGGTTGCCGGTGCGGTCGCCGGGGAAATTCTGAGCGTCATGCTCGGCGCGGCCAGGCTGAGCAAGGCCTACGTCAATAACGGCGGCGACATTGCGATTCATCTCGGCCGCGGCCAATCCTTTGTGATCGGCCTCATCGACCGGCCGGATGCGCCATCTCTCTTCGGCACCGCAACGATCCGGGCGGAAGATGGCATCGGCGGCATTGCGACGAGCGGCTGGCGTGGGCGCAGCTTTTCTCTCGGCATTGCCGATGCGGTCACCGTGCTTGCAGGAACGGCCGCCGCTGCGGACGCGGCGGCGACGATCATCGCCAATGCCGTCGATCTGCCCGGTCATCCCGGTATCGCCCGGCAGCCCGCATCCAGTCTGCAACCCGATTCGGATCTGCGCGACTTGCCCGTGACATGTTCGGTCGCACCACTTTCCCCGGCTGAGATCGGACTGGCCCTCGATGCCGGTGCCCGTCGCACCCGGCAACTGGTGGCGGGTGGCCAAATCGCTGCCGCTGCTCTGCATCTCCAAGGCACGACGCGGACGGCCGGCATGCTGCGGCCTTCGCCTGAATACCCGTATCTTCCGTCTCTTGCTTTCAAGGTGCAGGATGCCTGTCATGCCTGAGGTCAAGCCGCGCAAGTTTTCAATCGCCGTCGAGGACATTCTCCACGAGGGCGGGCCGGCGCCGGCAAAGCCGCTGCGGCGCGGCAGCATCGTGGCGGTGATCCACAATCCCTTTGCCGGGCGTTACGTTGAAGAAATCGCTCCTTTCATGAAGGACCTTGAGCCACTTGGCCTCGAGATGGCGCGAAAGCTCCTCGCCGCGCTCGGTGGGGCCCCCAAGGATATCGAAGGCTACGGCAAGGGAGCCATTGTCGGCGAGGCGGGCGAAATCGAACATGGCGCGTTGTGGCATGCGCCCGGCGGCTACGCCATGCGCCAGGTACTCGGCGATACCAAGGCGATCGTGCCATCCACCAAGAAGGTCGGCGGGCCGGGAACGCGGATCGACATTCCGGTCACCCATGTCAACGCCTCCTATGTGCGCAGCCACTTCGACGCGATGGAGGTGGGTGTTTCCGATGCGCCGCGCCATGACGAGATGGCGGTCATCCTCGTGATGACGACGGGCGCACGCATTCACGCGCGCGTGGGCGGCCTGAAAGCCGGTGAAATCGTTGGGAAGGATGGATTGCGATGAAGTCGAAGGTCCGGAAGTTCGTCACCATTGTCGAGGAAACGGACATTGAAGGCGGCATGCAAGTCGTGCCCCCCACCCGGCGCGCGGCGGCCATCGCCGTGATCGAAAATCCCTTTGCCGGCCGCTATCGGGAAGACCTCGCCGAGCTTATCGATATCGGCGAGGAACTGGGCGGCATCCTCGCCGCGAAGGCCGTCGCCGCGCTGGGGATCGAGGGCGGCAAGGTCGAGAGCTACGGCAAGGCCGCGGCCGTCGGCGAGAATGGCGAGCTTGAACACGCCGCCGCCATTCTGCATCCCAAGCTCGGCGCGCCGTTCCGCAAGGTTCTGGGGAAAGGTGCGGCATTGATTCCGTCCTCGAAAAAGCGCGGCGGACTCGGCGTGGCCCTCGATATTCCGCTCGGCCACAAGGATGCGGCCTTCGTCCGCAGTCATTTCGACGGCATGGAAGTGCGCGTCAACGACGCGCCCCGCGCCAACGAGATCATGGTGGCTGTCGCGGTGACCGACAGCGGGCGGCCTTTGCCGCGCGTCGGCGGTCTCGCCAAGCACGAGATCAAGGGCGAAGACGGATTGCGGTGACGGAAATGCGGAAGGTCGTGGCTCTGAGACCGCCTGCGCCGCGAGACCGCGGCGGCGGCTTCGCCTATCGCCTCGACGAGCAGGCGGGCTTCGTCCTGCGCCAGGCGAGCCAGCGCCACGCCGGACTCTTCGCCTCCCTGATCGGCGATGAGACGACGCCGACGCAATGGGCGGTTCTGGCCAAGCTTAGGGAGGCGGGCGCTTCATCGCAAAATGCCCTGGGACGCCAGACGGCGATGGATGCGGCCACCGTGAAGGGCGTTGTCGACAGGCTCCTCCGCCGGGGTCTGGTTGAGACCCGCGGCGACGCGGAAGATGCCAGGCGGATCGTCGTCGATCTCACCGGGGCCGGCCGCCGGATGGCGGAAAATTATGAGCCGCGTGCACTGGCCATCACCGAAGAAACCCTAAAGCCGCTTTCGGCGCCGGAACGCAAGGTCTTCCTGGCGCTCCTGAAACGCTTGTGTTGAAGGCGCCACGATGACCGCGGCAAGTGCCACCGATTATGTCCGCCCCGTCTCGCTCGATGAGGCGCTCAAGGCCCTTGCGATGCCGGGAACCCGAATCCTTTCTGGTGGTACGGATTTCTACCCGGCCCTCAACGGGCAGCCGGCGAGCGGCCGCATTGTCGATATCTCCGCCATCCAGGAACTGTCGGGCATCGCCATCGGGTCCGGGGAAATCCGCATCGGCGCCCGCACGACTTGGACGGACATTGTCCGGAGCAAACTGCCGCGCGCCTTCGATGCACTCAAGGCCGCGGCGCGCGAGGTGGGCTCGATCCAGATTCAGAACACCGGCACGATTGCCGGCAATCTCTGTAATGCCTCGCCGGCCGCCGACGGCGTACCGCCGCTTCTTGCCCTTGATGCGGACGTGGAAATCTGTGCCGCCGGCGCGGCGCCGCGCCGGATGCCGCTGTCCCAATTCATCGTTGACTACCGCAAGACCGCTCTGCGGCCGGGCGAGATGGTCTCCGCCATAATGGTTCCGCGGACCATCGAGGGCCCTTCGGCATTTCTGAAACTTGGCGCCCGGCGTTATCTTGTGATCTCCATCGCCATGGTTGCCGCCATAATCGAAAGGGGCGGGGACGGCAGGATCGCCAAGGCGCGGATCGCGGTGGGCGCGTGCTCGGCCGTGGCCCGGCGCATGACGGAAGCCGAGGCCGCATTGATTGGCGCTCCGGCCGAAACGGGAGTGAGCGAACACATCGCGGAGAAGCACCTTCTCGGCCTGACACCCATCGACGACGGGCGCGCCACGGCCGCCTATCGCAAGGGCGCGGCCCTCACCTTGATCCGCCGCGCCGTCGAGACCTGCGTCGAGGAGTGCGCCCGATGATGGACCGCATCGGCGCATCGCGGATTTCCTTCCGGCTGAACGGCGAACCGGTCGGCGCCTCCGCGAGCCCCGCCACCCGCCTCAGCAAACTTCTTCGCGAGGAGCTGGGCCTTAGGGGAACCAAGATCGGCTGCGATACCGGTGACTGCGGCGCCTGCACCGTGCTGCTCGACAATCAACCGGTCTGTGCCTGCCTTGTCGCCGCCGCGCAGGTTGAAGGCCGCGACATCGTCACCATTGAAGGATTGACCAAGCGCTCCACCCTGGCCGAGAGGCTACAGGCGTCCTTCCTGCGCCACGGTGCGACCCAATGCGGCATTTGCACGCCGGGAATGCTCATCTCGGCGTTGCCACTCCTCGAACGGAAGGTTTCGCCGTCCGAATCCGAGGTGCTTGATGCCATCGGCGGTGTTCTCTGCCGCTGCACCGGATACCGGAAAATCATTGCTGCTGTCATGGACGCCCATCGCGAAGCACCGCCGCGGTCCCTGCCTGATGCCGGTCATGCGGTCGGCGCGCGGATCGAACGGCTTGATGGCGTCAGGAAAGTCGACGGATCAGAAATCTTCGGCGCCGACGAATGGCCGGCGGACTCACTTCTCCTGAGAGTGGTCCGCAGCCCGCATCATCGCGCGAAATTCTCCCTCGGCGATCTGGATGCTTACCTGAAGCAGCATCCCGGCCTGGTCCGGGTGTTCACGGCGAAAGACGTCCCCGGCGAGAATTGCTTCGGCGTTATTACGCCGCTCGCCGATCAGCCGGTGTTTGCCGAAACCGAGGCGCGATTCCGGGGCGAGGCGGTGGCCGCCGTCGCCGGAGACGCCGAGGCGGTGGAAGCTCTCGATCTCGCCGGCTTTCCGGTGACATGGGAGAAACTGCCGTCATGCCTGACGATGGATGAGGCGCTTGCCGAGGGTGCGGACCTCGTTCATGCCAAGCGCGCCGGCAACATCCTGGTTCGCGGCCGCGTGGTGAAGGGCGATGTGGAAAAGGCGCTGGCCGCCGCCCACATCGTCGCCGAAGGCGAATTCGAAACCGGCTTCGTCGAACATGCCTATATCGAGCCCGAGGCGGGCTTCGCCCGCCGTAACGGCGACCGCATCGTCATTCAGGCCTGCACCCAGTCGCCCTATCTGGACCGCGACGACACCGCGAAGATTCTGGGAATCCCGCCGGAGAGTGTCCGCATCATACCGAGCGCCGTCGGCGGCGGTTTCGGCGCCAAGCTCGATCTCTCGGTGCAGCCCTTCCTCGCCGTTGCCGCCTGGCATCTGAGGCGCCCGGTGCGCATGGTCTATTCGCGCGGCGAGTCGGTGATGACGACGACCAAGCGCCATCCAAGCCGGATGTGGATGCGCGCCGCGGTCGACACCAATGGAAAATTGCAGGCCATCGATTTCCACGGCGATTTCAATACCGGCGCCTATGCGTCCTGGGGCCCGACCGTCGCCAATCGCGTGCCCGTCCATGCTTCCGGTCCCTATTACGTGCCGAACTATCGGGCGC
The DNA here is from genome assembly GCA_964408555.1 of uncultured Aestuariivirga sp. Classification (GTDB taxonomy): domain Bacteria; phylum Pseudomonadota; class Alphaproteobacteria; order Rhizobiales; family Aestuariivirgaceae; genus Aestuariivirga. Next base: position 6,004 of record CAYOZR010000055.1, on the reverse strand, counting down.
TGGCGCGGGCGGTCCATACCCATGTCGTGCCTTCGGGTGCGTTTCGCGGCTTCGGCGTGCCGCAGGCCGCGATCGCCCAGGAACAGATTTTCGATGAGCTTGCCATCAAGCTTGGCATGGACCGGCTCGAGTTCCGCATCCTCAACGCACTTCGCGCCCATCAGCCGACGGCGACGGGACAGGTGATCGGCGCTGGCACCGGCATTCTCGCCTGTCTTGAGGCGCTGCAACCCCATTGGCGGCGCGCGCTACGGGATGCCGAAGCGACAAACCGCCGGCAGCGCGGGCCGGCGCGGCGCGGCGTCGGCGTTGCCGGAATGTGGTATGGCTGCGGCAACACCTCGCTCGCCAATCCCTCCACCGTTCGCGTCGGTTTGAAACCCGACGGCCGCATCGCGCTGCATCAGGGTGCCGTCGATATCGGCCAGGGATCGAACACGGTGATCACCCAGATTTGCGCCGATGCGCTGGGCGCACCGCTGTCGCGCTTCGATCTGATTTCCGCCGACACGGACCTTACGCCCGATTGCGGCAAGACCTCCGCTTCGCGCCAGACCTTCGTCACGGGAAAGGCCGCCGAACTCGCCGGCAGCGCGCTGCGCCGCGCCATCCTCAGGTTCGCCAATGCCGGGGATACGGCTTCCATGGTCTTCACGGATGGCAGCCTCACTATCGGCGGCGGCGGGGCAACACGCACAATCGCCTTGTCCGATTTGCCCATTGACCGGTTTGGCTACGTTCTGTGTGAGGAAGCGACATTCGACCCGCCCACCAGTCCGCTCGATGCCAATGGTCAGGGCAACCCCTATGCCGTCTACGGTTTTGGCGCCCATATGGCGGAAGTCGATGTCGATATGGAATTGGGAACCGTGAGGGTCGTCAAGATGACCGCGGCGCATGACGTGGGTCGGGCCATCAATCCCACCCTTATCGAGGGCCAGATCGAAGGCGGCATCGCCCAAGGCCTGGGCTTTGCGCTGATGGAGGAGTTCCATCCCGGCCGCGGCGAGAACCTGCACGACTATCTGATCCCTACGGCCGGCGACATGCCGCCGGTTGAATCGATCATCATCGAAGATAATTCGCCCGTCGGGCCGTTCGGCGCCAAGGGGATCGGCGAACAGGCGCTCATCCCCACCGCCCCCGCCATTCTCAACGCCATCTGGCATGCCACCGGCGCCCGCATCGGAAAGGTGCCGGCGACGCCAGATCGCGTGCGGCAAGCCATCATCGAACAGGTCAAAGAAGGATACGCACATGGCACATGAGGAAGCAAAAGCGGCTGGACCCACGAAGCTTGTCATCCGCAATATCGGCCTCCTGCTGTCCGGAGACATCGGGAACCCCATTTTGGGCGCCGATACGATCGTTGCCGTCGATGGCAGGATATCGGCCATCGGCCGCCAGAAGGATCTCGATACCTCCGGCGCCACCACCATTGTCGATGCCAACGGCGTCGCGGTAGCGCCCGGTCTGATCGACAGCCACGTTCACCCAGTCGCCGGCGATTGGACACCGCGGCAGAACCAGCTCGGCTGGATCGACTCCTGTCTCCATGGCGGTGTCACCACGATGATCTCGGCCGGCGAGGTCCACATGCCCGGCCGGCCGCGCGATCCCGTCGGCGTCAAGGCCATGGCGATTTTCGCCGAACGCGCCTTCCGCAATTTCAGGCCGAGCGGCGTCAAGGTTCATGCCGGCGCGCCGGTCATCGAACCGGGCCTCGAGGAGGCGGATTTCGCCGAGATGGCAAGCGCCGGCGTCCGCTACCTCGGCGAGGTCGGCCTCGGCCAGGTGAAAGACGGTCCTACCGCCCGCAAGATGGTGCACTGGGCCCGCAAGTACGGAATGAACTCGACCATTCACACCGGCGGCCCCTCGATCCCGGGCTCCGGACTGATCGACGCCGATGTCGTGCTCGAAGCCGACACCGATGTGATCGGGCACATCAATGGCGGCCACACGGCGCTGCCCGACTCCCAGATCCGCTGCCTGTGCGAACGCTGTGAGCGCGGTCTTGAAATCGTCCACAACGGCAATGAGCGCGCCGCTCTCTTTACCCTGCGAACCGCAAAGGACATGGGCCGGCTCGAAAGGGTGATCCTCGGAACCGACGCGCCCGCCGGCTCCGGCGTCCAGCCCCTGGGCATCATCCGCATGATTTCGATGCTGGCATCGCTGGGCGAAGTTGGTGCCGAAACGGCGATCTGCTTCGCGACCGGCAATACGGCGCGGCTGCGCAATCTCGATTGCGGACTTATCGAGACGGGCAAGGCCGCCGACTTCGTCTTCATGGACAAGGCGCAGCATTCGTCGGGGAGGGATTTGCTTCACTCGATCGCGCTGGGCGATCTGCCGGGCATCGGCATGACCGTCATCGACGGCATCGTCAGGTCGGGCCGCAGCCGCAATACGCCGCCGGCCACGAGGATTCCCGAATTGGCCGGTCGCTAGCATGGCCGGGTTCGCGCTTGCTTGACACCCCCAAAGCCCCCCGATAGCGTCGATTAACCAAGAACATAAAAATGATCTGGAGAGGAGACGTCCCATGAGCAGCAAGAAAAGTTTGATCGTTCCGCCGGCATCCGTCACCCGCCGCAAGGCGCTCAAGGTTCTCGGCGCGACGGCGGCGGCGGCCGGCGGTTTTGCGGCGGGTCCGGGCTTTGTCCGCTACGCCCAGGCCGCGTCTTCCGAGCCCATCCGGATCGGATTTCAGGTGCACCGCACCGGCATCGGCGCATCCTATGGCCGGTGGTACGAGCGCACCACGACGGCGGCGGCCCAGCTGATCAACGAGCAGGGCGGCATCGGCGGGCGTCCGTTGGAAATCGTGGCGGAAGACGACGGCACGGATCCCGGCCGCGGCGCCGAGGTCGTCGAGAAGTTCGCCACGCAGCACAAGGTCGATGTCGCCTATGGCACCCTGTTCAGCCATGTGGTGATGGGCTCGGCGCCGCGGGCGGGCGAACTGAAGCTCCCCTATTTCGTCGTCTCCGAAGGCCATCACGTGGCCTCGGGCAAGCTCAACCGTTACACCTTCCAGCCGGGCATCACCGATGTGAAGAGCCAGGTCAAATCCATGGCGCCCTGGATTGCCGGCAATCTCGGCAAGAAGGTGACCATGATCTTCCCGGATTTCGCTTTCGGCCACGATCATCGCGACTATTTCTCCGCCGCCATCAAGGAGCAGGGCGGCGAAGTCGTGCAGCTCATTCCGATCCCGCCCACCGAATCTTCGTTCACGCGCTACTTCCCGGACATCCCGGCGAATACCGACGTGCTCTATCATGTCATGGTCGGTCCGGCGGTGCTCACCTTCGTCAAGGAGCTCGGCGAACATTTCGGCTCGCAGCATCCGGCCCTGTTCGGCTTCATCGACAGTCTCGAGGCCGTCGATTTGGCCAGCCCGGGGCTGGAGTTCCTCGAAGGCTCCTATTTCTGGGAGGCCTATCCCCGCCATGCGGGGCCGAATCCCACGCCCTTCGACACCTTCTATCGCGGCAAGGTCGGCGTCGATGCCAACGGCGCCAGCGTCTCGGACCCGGCCGACATCTCGACCTACTCCCACATGTTCGGATGCTGGGAAACCCTCTTCGTCATCAAGAAGGCGATGGAGGCGGCCGGCTATCGGGGCCCCGCCGACCGGGGCAAGCTGGTCGAGGCGACCGAAGCGATGACGGTGTTCGAGGAAGGCAACGAACATCCGCAAGGCGACAAGACCTTCAACGGCAAGATCCACCAATGCTTCGGCCACCAGAACATTACCCAAGTGAAGGGCGGCAAGACCGAGGCCGTGCACCGCACCTCGATCGAGGACGGTCTGTACGAGCCCGAAGCCGACTACACGACCCAGAGCCTGTAAAATTCCCCTCCCCACAGGGGGGAGGGGGAATCGAGCCAGCTAGCACCTTGTCCTTCGGTCCCCATCTGCTGCTCGCAATCCTCGAAGGCACCGTGGCCGCCGCCGTGCTGGCGCTGACCGCGCTCGGACTTTCCCTCGTCTTCGGCGTCATGCGCGTGGTCAATGTGGCGCATGGCGAGTTCTATATGCTGGGCGCCATGGTGGCATGGTGGCTGTCCCGCCTGGTTCCGGCCCATCCCGCCGCGGGCTTTCTGCTGGCGCTGATCGGCGCTCCCGTGGCGGTCGGCGCCGCGGCACTCGCCACCGAGAGGCTGGTGCTCCGGCGGCTCGATTACCAGCCCGAGGCAACGATCGTCGCAACCATCGGACTGCTGTTTGTCATCCAGCAGTTGGCTCTCACCGTGTTCGGGGCCGATGCCAAGCCGGTTTCGGCCCCGTTCAGTTTCCGTATCGTCTTTCCGTGGTTCGGCTATTCCGGCTACAAGCTGTTCGTGGTCGCGGCCGCGGCCCTCCTGCTTCTCGCCGCATGGTGGGTTCTGGCGCGCACCCGCTTCGGCTTGATCATGCGGGCCACCCAATACGACAGCGAGACGGCTTCCGCCTTCGGTATCCCGGTGGGCCAAGTCTATGCCGTGGTGTTTGTGACCGGTGCCGCCCTTGCGGCGCTGGCCGCCGTCCTTCTGGTGCCCATCCAGCAGGCCCATTATCTCATGGGCCTCGATCCGCTTCTCATGTCCTTCATCGTCGTCATCATCGGCGGTCTCGGCAGCATCAAGGGCAGCGTCATTGCCGCCATCATGATCGGCATGAGCGACGGCATCATCTCCGTCTTCTTCTCGCCGACCCTCGCCTCGATCCTCGGCACGCTTCTCGTGGCGCTGGTTCTCGTCGTTCGCCCGCAAGGTCTCTTCGGAGTACCGGCGCGGTGAGCAGTACCCATGGCCGGGCCATCGCCCTCCACCTCGGCGTGGTGCTGCTGCTCTTCGCGCTGCAGTTCGTGGTCGGCGACTATGTGCGGCTCAGTCTCACGCGCATCATGCTCTTCGCCATTTTCGCGATGGGCTACAATCTCCTCTACGGCTATACGGGGCTCTTGAGCCTCGGCCATGCCATGTTCTTCGCCGCCGGTCTCTATGTCGCGGCGCTCGGAACGACGCTTGCCGGCCTGAGCGCGCCGATCGCCTTCCTGGCGGCAATCGCCATCGGCGCATTGTTCTCGCTCGCCATCGGCATCGTTGCCCTGCGCGCCAGCGGCGTGGCCTTCATGATTGTAACCCTGATGTTTTCGCAGGCCGCCTTCCTGACCGTGCTTTACTTCGGCAACTACACGCGGGGCGACGAAGGCATCGTCATACCCGAAACCATCCGCCGCTTTTCCATTGCCGGGTTTCCGGTCGATCTTGCCGATCCGGCGACGCGCTATAATTTGGCGCTCGCACTCCTGATGCTCGCCATGCTGACCTGCCTGGTGATCGTCAAGTCCCCCGTCGGACATGTGCTGGTCGCCATTCGGGAGAACGAGACGCGGACCGCGATGCTCGGCTACGATGTGACGCGCTACAAGCTGTTCGCCCTCGTCGTCTCGGGCACGCTCTCGGCGCTGTCGGGTGCGGCCTACGCGCTGATGTTCGCCTATGCCGGATCGACGCTTGCGTCCATTCAGTACTCGATCCATCCGCTGCTCTGGACCCTGCTCGGCGGCGCCGCGACGATCCTCGGTCCCTTGCTCGGCACCGGTCTTATGTTCGTTCTCGTCGATCTCGCCAGCGGCTTCACCAATGCCAATCTTCTGGCCGTCGGCGTGGTTCTCATCATGCTGGTGCTGTTCTTCCCCAAGGGGATTCTGGGGACGATCCGCGAAAGGTGGCTGCCATGGCTGCCGTGACGCTGCTGTCGACCCGCGATCTCGGAAAACGCTTCGGCGGACTTGCTGCCGTGTCGGCGGTGAACTTCACTCTCGACCAGGGCGAGATCAGGGCCGTCATCGGTCCGAACGGAGCCGGCAAGACCACCTTGTTGCGCCTCATCGCCGGAAGGCTGCCGCCGAGTTCCGGCCGGATTACGTTTCGGGACGAGGACATCACCGGTCTGCCGGCCTTCAAGCGGGTGCGCAGCTTCCCGACCAACCAGCGCTTCGAGCCC
>CAYOZR010000054.1:0-19784 GCA_964408555.1 uncultured Aestuariivirga sp. | reverse complement strand
CGGAACGCGCCTGCACGTCCTCGTTGGCGGCCTTCAGCGCTTCGTAGTTGAAGGTGTAGCCCTTGGCGTTTTCATCGCGCGCGGCCCAGATCATGGTTTCGTGCGCGTTGGTGAAACGGCGGCCGCGGAAATTCGGCATCGGGTTCGACTTGCGCCACACGATATCGTTGAGCACCCAGAAGCCCAAATCCTGCATGATCGAGCCGACGCGGAAGATGTTGTGATACGAGCCGATCACCCACAGCGTCGCGGTCGGCTTCATCACGCGGCGGCAGGCGAGCAGCCAGGCGCGGGTGAAATCGTCGTAGGCCGCGAAGCTCGCGAACTTGTCCCAGTGATCGTCGACCGCGTCGACCTTGCTCTGGTCGGGGCGGGTGAGATCGCCGGCGAGCTGCAGATTGTAGGGCGGATCGGCGAACACAAGATCGACGGAGCCCGCCGGGAGCTTCCGCAGCTCCCGCAGGCAATCGCCCACCAAAATACGGTTGTGCAGCGGCCTTATATCCGGCCGGGTCTCATACCCCATGTCACCAACCCCGAACGCAACTCACCTGGACTCTGAATCGCCATCATGAATCGCGCCGGAGTCGGCGTGAATCGAATTCGCTAACAATGGTTAACGGGCGAGCATCTCTCGAACCGGCGCGAAGCTGCGGCGGTGCTGCGGCGAGGGGCCGAGCCGCGCCAGCGCCTCCCGGTGCAGTTCCGTGCCATAGCCCTTGTGGCGGGCGAAGCCGTAGCCGGGAAATTCGCCATCGAGTGCCGCCATCATCGCGTCGCGCGTCACCTTGGCGACGATCGATGCCGCGGCGATCGAGAGCGAGCGCCGATCTCCGGCCACGATGGTCTGGGCGGCGCAGCGAAGGCGCGGCGCGCGGTTGCCGTCGACCAATGCCAGAGCCGGGCGGATGGCCAGCTTCCGCGCCGCTTGGCCCATCGCCCACAGGGTGGCGGCGAGAATATTGTCGCGGTCGATCATCGCCACATCGGCGATGCCGATGCCGACACTGGCACTCCGGCCGATGGCGGCGAACAGCGCCTCGCGCCGCGCCGCCGTCAGCTTCTTCGAATCGTCGATGCCTTCGGGGATATTGTTCGGATCGAGAATGACGGCGGCCGCCACCACCGGTCCGGCCCAGGGGCCCCGGCCCGCTTCGTCGATGCCGCACACCGGCGCCAGGCCGCGCTTGCGGGCGGCGCGCTCGAAGGAAAAATCGGGTGCGGCAGAATCGCTGCGGACCATGGCCCATAAGGGCCACGGGCTTAGATCAGCGTCAACTGCTCGCCGGGCTGCGGCGGGCGGCGGAACAGTTCGGTCGCCAGTTTGACCCGCGCGCCATTGAGGCCGAGCCTCCGGCAGGCCATCTCGAATCTCCGGCCGATGCTCCAGGCATAGGGGCCGCTGCCGGTCATGCGGCGGCCGAAACTGGCATCGTTCTCCTTGCCGTCGCGCACCGATTTGACCAGCGACATCACCCGGGCGGCGCGGTCCGGCATCTCGCTGGCCAGCCATTCGCGGAAAATTTCCTTCACTTCCAGCGGCAGGCGCAGCATCGCGTAGCCGGCTTCGCGGGCGCCGGCGGCATGGGCCCGTGTCAAGATCGTCTCGATCTCGCTATCATTGACCGCCGGAATGACCGGCGCCACCATGGCGACGGTGGGAATGCCGGCGGCGGCGAGCGCTTCCAGCGCGGCCAGCCGTTTGGCCGGGGTTGCGGCGCGCGGCTCCATGGCCCGCGCCAGCCTTGCATCGAGCGTGGTGATCGACATCGCCACCTTGACCAGGCCGCGCTCGGCCATCGGTTTCAGAATATCGAGATCGCGCAAAACCAGCGCCGACTTGGTGACGATGCCCACCGGATGATTGAACTCGGCGAGAACCTCCAGCACCTGGCGGGTGATCCGGTAGCCGCGCTCGATCGGCTGATAGGGATCGGTGTTGGCGCCGAGGGCGATGACGCGCGGCGCATAGGAGGGCGCCGAAAGCTCCGCCCGCAGCAATTCCGCCGCATTGGTCTTGGCGAACAGCTTGCTTTCGAAATCGAGGCCGGGCGACAGGCCCATATAGGCGTGAGTGGGCCTGGCATAGCAGTAGCAACAGCCATGCTCGCAGCCGCGATAGGGATTGATCGAGCGGTCGAAGGAAATATCGGGCGACTGGTTGCGGGTGATGATCGTCTTCGGGGTTTCGCCGAACACCGTGGTCTTGAGCGGCGGCAGATCCTCCAGCGTCTCCCAGCCGTCGTCGAACAGCGCTCGAATTTGCCGCTCGTAGCGGCCCGGCTGGTTGTTGCGCGCGCCGCGCCCGCGTGCCTGCGCCGCCAGCGCGCTGTAACGCCCCGCACCCAGCAATACCGGATCGAAACCGGTCGATTGGCGCTTGTCGATGAGCGTGGGCATATATAAAGCCTCGCATGAATACTGGAACAAATCAAGAACAATCTTGTCCGGCATCGCCCATGGGGTCTATGAGCCCCCATGACTCCCCGCCAGATTCTCCTAGCTTTGGTGCCGCCCGTTTGCTGGGGCGTGGGCTTCACCATTGCCAAGCCCGCGGTCGCCCAGTTTCCACCGCTGTTCATGATGCTCATGGTCTATGGCGGCATTGCCGCCTGGTTGTCGCTGCGCGACCGCACCCGCATCGAAACCTCATGGAGCCGGATGTTGCTGATCTCGTCGCTGGCGGTGACCATCCAGGGCGCGCTGATCTTCGTCGGCCTCAAGGGTCTTGCCGCAACCACGGCCAATCTGGTGTTGCAGATCCAGGTTCCCATGGCGGTGATTCTCGGCTGGCTGGTGGGCGGCGAGACACTCAGCCCACGCAAGTCGCTCGGCACGCTCATCGCCATCGCCGGTGTTGCCATGGTGATCGGCCTGCCGGAGGAAACGCCGCCGCTCGTTCCCGTCGCTCTCATTGTCGCGGGCGCGCTCGCCTGGGCCCTCGGCCAGGTGTTGGCGCGAAAGCTCGGCCGCGATGACGGCCCGCGCTTTCTCAGGGCCAGTGCCATCGCCGCGATTCCGCAATTGCTGCTCGCCACGCTGGTGTTTGAGAGCGGACAGATCGCTTCCTTGCGGACGGCAAGCCTCGGCCAATGGGCGGCCTTGCTCTTCGTCGGCGTCGTCGGCTTCTACGCCGCCTATGCCGCGTGGTATTCGCTGCTCCGGCAGTGCCGCATCGACGAAGTAGCACCCTTCGTCCTGCTGATGCCGGTGTTTGGGATATGTGCCGCTTTCCTGGTGCTGGGTGAAACGATCGCGCCGGAGCAGATCGTCGGCGGCCTCATCATTCTGGCGGGCCTCGCCATCGTTTCGGGGCTTGGCCCGCTGGCAAATGCCAAGGCCGGGCGGAGAGCCCGGCCTTGAAGTCGCGGGAAGGCGGCGCTTAGCGGCTGCCGTGCTCGCGCTCCATGGAAATCATGGTGACACGCCCGAAGGCGGTGAGAACGCCGTCTCCGGCCGCCATCGGCGCGGTCTCGACCACGACATTGGAAGTGCTGGCGAAATATTCCGGATGCAGGTCGCGCAGGTCCTGGCTGCGGTCGTAGGCGAAAGCGGCCGTCGACAGGGTGGCGATGGCGGCGAGGGAAAGAACGATCTTCTTCATTGCAGGTCTCCGTTTGCGTCTTGCGTTGTGGGTGGAACCGCGTTCATCGCGCTTCCGGTGCCACCAATTTATCCATTGCGGCAGCCAAATCGAATCAACCCGCATGACGGGTGAGTGAGCAAAAAACGCTGTGAAATCCGGTTGTTGCGGGCGAGTTCAGGCGTTCAAGTCAATTGTTGATCACGCCGGAAAATTCCTTCTCACAAGCCGGTGAGAAACTCACGCCTTGGCGCGTTTCAAGTGCTCCTCGAGCCGCGGCATGATCTCGACGAAATTGCACGGGCGGTGGCGGTAATCGAGCTGGGCTTTGAGGATTTCATCCCAGCCGTCCTTGCAGGCGTCGGGCGAGCCGGGCAGGCAGAAAATATATTTGCCCTTCATGATGCCGGCGGTGGCGCGCGACTGAATGGTCGAGGTGCCGATTTTCTGGAACGAGATCATCTGGAACAGCGTGGCGAAACCCTCGATTTCCTTCTCGAACAGCGGCCGCATCGCCTCCACCGTCACATCATGGCCGGTGAGCCCCGTGCCGCCGGTTGAGACGATCGCATCGACATCGTCGCGATTGGTCCAGTCGCGGATCACCGCGCGGATGGCGCGGATATCGTCCTTGACGATTTTGCGGGCCGACAGCGCATGGCCGGCCTCGGCGATGCGATCGGCCAGCGTCTGTCCCGAAGTGTCGTCTTGCAGCGTGCGCGTGTTCGAAATCGTCAGGACGGCGATCCTGACCGGTACGAAGGCACGGGTTTCATCGGTGCGCGGCATGAATTTAAGATAGAATTTCGAGGTGGCGAAATAAAGACAAGAAAGTTGACCCACGGGAGACTGCGACGTTATCGCCGCTCGAACGCCATGCGTGCCGCGAGGATGAGAAACAGTCCCGCCGAGGCGCGCGCGAACCGGCGGGCGATGCGCTGGTCGCCCGCGAGTTTTTCGCCGATCCTCCCCGCGAAAGCGGCGACGGCGAAATTGATCAGCATGCCGCCCACATTGAAGATCGTGCCGAGGATCAGAAGTTGCAGCAGTGGCGAGCCGTTCTCCGGCCTTATGAAGGGTGGCAGGAAGGCAAAAAAGAAAACGATGACTTTGGGGTTGAAGAGATTGACCAGCGCCCCGTCGCGCCAGGCGGCAAAGGCGCTGCGCCGGATGCCGCCGCCGATCGCCGCTATTGGCGAGGTCAAAGTCTTCCAGGCGATCCAAAGCAGATAGACCGCACCCGCATAGCGGATGAAATCGAACACGGCGGGGTATTGTGCCAGCAGCACCGCGACACCCAGCGCCACCAGTCCCAGATGCACCAGCGAGCCGGTGGCGATGCCAAGGCTGGCGGCGATCCCCACCCGCGCCCCGCCTTTCAGCGATTGGCCGAGCACGAACATCATGTCGTTGCCCGGCGTGAGGTTCAGCATCAGCGCCGCGGTGAGGAATACCAGGAGGTCGGCGGTCTCAATGGGCATCGAGCGCCTGCCGCAGTGCAAGGAGATCGCGCCAGGCCAGCCGCTTCTGGGCCGGCTGGCGCAACAGATAGGCGGGATGCAGCGTTGCCAGCAGCGGCACTTTACGGCCCGCAACCTCGCAATCGTACCATTTGCCGCGCAATTTCAGGATGCCGTCGCTGCGCGCCGTGAGCCGCTGGGTCGGCGTGGCGCCGAGGCAGACGATGAAGTCCGGCCGCTGCAATTCGATGGCGCGCATCAGGAATGGCAGGCACATGGCGGTCTCCGCCTCGGTCGGCGTGCGGTTGCCGGGCGGGCGCCAGAAAATCGCATTGGTGATGTAGACCGACGCCTCGCGCTCCGGCGCCCGTCGCGACAGACCGGCCGCCGCCAGCATCCGGTCGAGCAATTGCCCCGAGCGGCCGACGAAGGGCTTGCCCTGAATGTCCTCGTCGCGCCCCGGCGCCTCGCCGATCAGCATCACCCTGGCATCGGGGTTGCCGTCGGCGAAGCACAATTGCGTCGCCGTGCGCTTCAGGGGACAGGCATCGAAGGAGGCCAGGGCCGCCGCCAACTCGTCGAGACTCCGGCAGGCGGCGGCAATCGCCCGCGCATCGGCGGCGGCATCGCCCGATGCCGGTTGCGGTTTGGGCGGCACCTGTCTCGGCGGCTCCGCGGCCGCCGCCGGCTTCGGCATGGACGCCGCGAACCGGTCGATCGCCACTTCGCCGATCGCCTCGTCGGCGCCCATTTCAGCGAGCCAGGCAAGTGCCGCGGCGGCCTCGCCGGCTGTCATGTCGTTTTGCTTCTGCGGCATGTCCCGATTGGCGGCTTGTCTGCGTTCTTGCCGGCACTATAACGGGCGCCACCGGGTAGGCATAGGCGGGAGATAGAGACTGTGGAACAGGTTGCGCGCGAGGCGATGGAATATGATGTGGTGATCGTCGGCGCCGGCCCCGCCGGCCTCGCCGCCGCCATCCGCCTCAAGCAGCTCTCTTCCGATATGTCCGTCTGCGTTCTCGAAAAGGGCTCCGAAGTCGGCGCCCATATTCTCTCGGGCGCGGTGATCGATCCCATCGCCCTCAATGAGTTGATCCCGGATTGGAAGGAGAAGGGCGCCCCCCTCAACACGCTCGTCACCGAGGACCGCTTCTATATGCTGGGCAAGGCGGGGGCCCTTAGGCTTCCCAATGCGCTCATGCCGCCGCTCATGACCAACCACGGCACTTACGCCGTCTCGCTCGGCAATGTCTGCCGCTGGCTGGCCAAGCAGGCGGAAGCCCTCGGCGTTGAAATCTATCCGGGCTTTGCCTGTTCGGAAGTCCTCTACCGCACCGACGGCTCGGTCAAAGGCGTGGTCGCCGGCGTCATGGGGATTGCCAGGGACGGCTCCCACAAGCCCGATTACCAGCCCGGCATGGAGCTCAACGGCAAATATGTGTTCATCGCCGAGGGCGTGCGCGGCTCCCTCGCCAAGGAGATCATCGCCAGGTTCAATCTCGCGGACGGCCGCGAGCCGCAGAAATTCGGCCTCGGCATGAAGGAGCTTTGGGAAGTGCGCTCCGAGAACCACCGGCCGGGCCAGGTCACCCACACCATGGGCTGGCCCTTGGGGCTCAAGGCCGGCGGCGGCGGCTTCATCTATCACCTCGAGGACAATCTCGTCTCGGTGGGCTTCGTGGTGCATCTCAACTACACCAACCCCTATCTCTTCCCCTACATGGAGTTCCAGCGCTTCAAGCATCACCCGCTGATCGAGCCCATCCTGCGCGGCGGCCGGCGCGTGGCCTATGGCGCCCGCGCCATCACCGAAGGCGGTTTCCAGTCGGTGCCGAAACTCTTCTTTCCCGGCGGCGCGCTGATCGGCTGTTCGGCCGGCTTCGTCAACGTGCCGCGCATCAAGGGCACGCACAATGCCATGAAGACCGGCATGCTGGCGGCGGAGGCGGCTTTCGCGGCGCTCTCGGCGGGAAGGTCGGGCGACGGGCTCTCCGGTTATGAAGAGGCCTACCGCAAGTCCTGGGTTTACCGCGATCTGAAGCAAGTCAGGAACGTCAAGCCCATGTGGTCGAAGCTCGGCCTGGTGGGCGGCCTCGCCCTGGGCGGCCTCGACATGTGGCTCAACCAGCTCTTCGGTTTTGGGCTGGGCACCTGGAAGCACGGCAAGCCCGATTATGCCACGCTCAAGACCGCCGCCGAGTCGAAGCCCATCGCGTATCCCAAGCCCGACGGTGTCATTTCCTTCGACCGGCTGACCAATCTGGCTTTTTCCGCAACCAATCATGAGGAAGACCAGAAGGTTCACCTTATTCTCAAAAATCTTGACCTTCCCGTAAAGGTCAATTTACCGATCTGGGCCGAACCCGCCCAGCGCTATTGCCCGGCCGGCGTCTATGAAATCGTCGAGGAAGCAGGCAAGGGCCCACGCTTCCAGATCAATCATCAGAACTGCGTTCACTGCAAGACTTGCGATATTAAGGACCCGTCCCAGAACATCGACTGGGTGGTGCCGCAGGGTGGCGATGGGCCGAATTATCCGAATATGTAGAAGCGCGGGCCGCGACCGCCGGTCTGCAAACACCCCGCAAGACGGCCGGCCTCGAGTGCCTCGCGAAGGCAGCCAAACCTTTCTTTGCAATTGTATAAAATTTGACATTCATCGTTGACCGCAAATTCAGATTTGCCGATCTAGTTTGGTCGAGACAATCGGTCGCACACGTCCGCCGGAACCAATTGGGAGTTGGCCATGGATTCGATCCGCAGAGCGTCGTCTCGCCTATTGCGCGCTTTTCTTGCCTGTACGTCGGGAAGCATCGCAATCGTCTATTCGGTTTCTGCAGTCGGCCTGTTGGCTGCAAGCGGGGCGGCCCTCGACTATCTCAGGGTCACGACCACCAGGGACGACCTTCAGCAAGCCATGGATTCGGCCGTTCTCGCCGGCGTTGCCGGTTCGGCGCAATTCGCTGAGCAGAAATTCATCGCGGAAGCCTATTTCGCGGCCAACAAGCCGGCGATTAATGTGATGGGCGCCGCCAGCTTTGTACGCGACGGCGAAAAACTGGTCGGCCGCATCGGCGCCACCATCGACACCACCTTGATGAGAGTCGTTGGCATCGACACCCTCGACATTGCCGTGACCTCGGCGGCCAGCGGCGAGGTCTATCGCGAGCCCGCGTGTGTCATGGCCATGGAACCGCATCTGAAACATACGCTCGAACTAAAGGGTTCGGTCGATGTCATAGGCCCGGACTGCAACTTCTATGGCAATTCCGACCACCCCTACGATGTGGTCGATCCGCACCAGGCCGAAAACTTCTTGGTCGGACGGTCGGTGGCGGCGGTCGGCGGCGGCCATCATTACCTGGCTAATGTCACGCCGCCCGTGGAATTCGCGACCGAGGTTATTGCGGATCCGCTGGCCAGCATGGCTATTCCGCTCGCGGGCTCATGCAATTACACTGCCAAGACGGTTTCCGGCACGGCCACGACCCTGAGCCCGGGAACTTACTGCAGTGGATTGACGATCAAAAGTGGGGCGAATGTCACGCTGAACCCCGGCACTTATATCGTTAAGGGCGGCCTCTTCAACATCGCGGGTTCCAGGTTGCAAGGCGACGGCGTCACGATCGTGCTTGCGGACGCCAGCGCCGCGCTCAAATGGTTCAGCTCGCAAATCCGCCTGAGCGCCCCGAAATCCGGCCCAACCGCCAGTCTTGTCGTGATGGCCGATCGTACGCAGATGAATCACGTCTTCTATCAATCCACGATCGATCTGCATGGCGCTGTCTATATGCCACTGGGCTTGATCGACTGGACCAATACCGGGACACCGGTAACCACCGCGAAATGGACGGCCTGGATTATCGGCGGATTTTCGTGGGCGGGAGACGGTGTGATCAATATGACTTTCGATCTGGCGAGCAGCGACATTGCTTACCCGAAGTCGTTGTACGTCATCCCCCGTCCCGGAAAGGCAAGGCTGGTGTTATGAACCGCGACTGGACCTGGCGAGCCTAGTGTTCGGCGGGCATCCACGAGATCGTGGAAGGCGCGGGCAAGGACCCGCGCTTTCGGATCGATCGCCGGAACCGCGCCCGCTGCAAGACTTGCGATATCAAGGATACGTCTCAGAAAAGGGCCTCGGACCATGAAATTGCTTGCCATGAAGAGCTCGGTCTTCGCGACCTTGGGCCGTTTCGTCAAGGATTGCGCCGGCAACGTCACCATCATCACCGGGCTGGCCGCCATTCCCGTCATCGCCGCGGCGGGCATCGCCATCGACTATTCGCGCGGCACCCGCGTCGAAAGCGAACTGCAGCAGATCGCCGACACGGCCGCCCTTGCCGCCGCCGCCGGCCAGAATATTTTTGGCACCACGGCCCAGAAGTCGGCCCAGCGCACCGCCATCGCCCAGAGCTATCTCGACGCGCATCTTCCCACTCTCGGCGATGCCACGATCGTCGGCAGCCCGGCGATAACGATCGGTCCCAACACCGTCGATGTGGCCATCAATGCCAACGTCGACGGATCGCTGATCAATGTGCTGAGAGCCAATGGCAGTACCAACGATACCATGAACGTCGCGGTCAATTCCAAGGCCGCCTTCTCCAAGGACAGCTATCTGTGCCTGCTGTCGACCAACATGAGCGAGCCGGAAGCCGTCTATTTCCAGGGCAACTCCGAATTCATGGCCAGTGTTTGCACGGTGCAGGCCAATTCTAACAATGTTACAGCCATGCGCACCTGGGGCAATGCCTATGCGCAGTCGGACGGCTTTTGCGCCGTCGGCGGCTGGGCCGGCTCCGGCTTCCAGCCGCCTCCGGAAAACGGCTGCACCGCCAAGACCGATCCTTATGCCAACCTCGTGCTGCCGACGGTCGGCGCCTGCGACTACAACAACAAGCAGGTCAAGAACACGACTGCAACCCTGTCGCCGGGCGTCTATTGCGGCGGCCTCGATGTCGTGACCCACGGCGTCGCCAATCTCAATCCGGGCCTCTACATCATCAAGGACGGCGACTTGAAGGTCGATTCGCAGTCCACTCTCAACGCTCCCGCCGGCGTGGTCTTTTACTTGACCGGCAATCTCACCAATGTCGACATCACCTCCGGCGCCACCGTCACCATCAACGCGCCGACCGACGCGACCGCCGTCGTTCAGACCGTCGACTACAAGGGTTTTGCCTTCATGCAGGACCGCGCCACCGGCATCGGCAACATCAATTACATCTCGAGCGGTGGCGCCGTGAACATCAACGGCGCCTTCTATGCGCCCTACCAGAACCTGACGGTCTGGGCCAATGGCAACATGAACACTACCTCGTCCTATTTCCCGATTGTCGTCAACAAGTTCGCGATGAACGGAACCGCGACCCTCTACGTCAAGCTGGACTATGCGGCCGCCGGTTTCCCGGAGCCCACCCAGCTCAAGACGGCAGGCAAGATCACGCTCACCCAGTAATCGGGGAGCCCCGGCAATCTCCGGCGGCGCGCTAGGTCAAACCCCGCGCGCCGTTTTCTGTTGCGGTCATCGCGAAAAAACCTCATTTTGTGTCGATGAATCGCATCCACTGCGGGCCGCTGGCCTGCCGCTCCATGAGACGGATTCCCATGCCGCAATATCTGCTGCGCGCCGCCGGCGCCGCCGCCCTCGCTCTTGCCCTCGTAACCTTGCCCGCCGCGGCGGGCTATGAGGTGCCGTCCGATGCCTCGCTCTCCGGCAGCTATCTGGCCGGCCGCTCGGCCAGCAAGCTGCGCGACAACGACATCGCCTCGGGCTATTTCGCCCGGACCCTGCGCGATGACCCCGGCAATCCGGTGCTGGTCGAGCGGCTGTTTCTGCTCGAGCTGTCGGAAGGCAATATCGGCGCCGCCGAGGATTTTGCCCAGCGGGTTCTTTCCTTCAACAGCCAGCAGCGCATGGCCCGCATCGTGCTCGGCCTCAAGGACTACCGGCTCGGCCACTATGAGGCGGCGCGCAAGAATTTCGCCGAAGCCTCCTATACGCCGGTGGGCGAATTGACTTCGGCCTTGCTGACCGCCTGGTCCTGGGCCGGGGAGGCGGAGCTCAATCCGGCCCTGAAGGCCCTCGACAAGCTCGATGCCAACGAGTCCTTCGCCAATTTCAAGGCCTTCCATGCCGCCCTCATCGCCGACCGTCTCGGCAATGCCATCCGCGCCGAGGCCTTCTACAAGAAGGCCTACGCGCAGGCGCCAACCTCGCTGCGCATCGTGCAGGCCTACGGCAATTTTCTCGCCCGCACCGGCCGCGCCGGGGAAGCCCGCGATCTTTATGACAGCTTCCTCGCGGGCGGCGAGCGCAATCCACTGATCGCCGAAGCCCGCGCCGGGCTTGCGGCGGGCAAGGCGCCGGCGCCCTTCATCGCAACGCCGTCGGCCGGGGTGGCCGAGGCGCTGTTTTCGCTGGCGACCGCCATGACCGACGACCAGAGCATCGATGTGGCGCTGCTTTACGCCCAGCTCACCCTGGCCTTCGACGCCGACCGGCCGGTGGCCCTGACGCTCCTCGGCGACATTTACGAGAACGTCCAGCGGCCTTTGAAGGCCATCGGCGCCTATGAGCGGATACCGGGAACCTCGGCGCTGCGCGGCAACGCCGATATCGAGATCGCGGTCAATTTGCAGCGCCTCGACCGCAAGGACGACGCGCAGGCCCGCCTCGATGCGGTGATCGCCCGCGATCCCGGCAATTACGAGGCGCTGGTGACGCTCGGCAACATTCACCGCAACAACGAGGAGTATGCCAAGGCCGCCGAAGCCTATGACCGCGCCATTGCGTTGGTCGGCAGCTTCGAGCGCGACCACTGGCGGGTGTACTACTACAGCGGCATTTCCTGGGAGCGCCAGAAAATCTGGGACAAGGCCGAGGCGCAATTCCGCCGCGCCCTCGAGCTTTCGCCCGACGAGCCCTTGGTGCTCAACTATCTCGGTTATTCGATGATCGAGAAGAAGGTCGGCCTGCGGGAGGCGCTGGCCATGGTCAAGAAGGCCGTCGAGCTCAAGCCCAATGACGGCTACATCGTCGACAGCCTCGGCTGGGCCTATTTCCAGCTTCGCGATTATGAGGAGGCGGTGGGCTATCTCGAACGTGCCGTCGAGCTCAATCCCGCCGATCCGATCATCGGCGAGCATTTGGGCGACGTCTATTGGCGGGTGGGCCGCAAGCTGGAGGCGCGCTTCCAGTGGCAGCACGCCAAGGACAACGGGCCGGAGCCCGAGGATCTGAAGCGCATCGAGGGCAAGCTGAAAGATGGCTTGCCCGAGGAAGAGCCGGTGACCCCGGCCCAGACCAAATCGGATCAGAACAACGGCTGATGGCCCCGGCGGCAACCGAAACGGCCCGCGCCAAGGTCAATCTCGCGCTGCATGTGCTCGGCCGCCGGCCGGACGGCTATCATGAGCTCGATTCGCTCGTCGCCTTCGCCGATGTGGGCGATGTGCTGCGCTTCGAGGAATCGGCGCGCTGGGAACTCTCCGCCAGCGGCCCATTCGCCGCCGCCCTCCCTGACGCCGGGAACAATATCGTACTGGCCGCCTGCCGCGCCGCCGCCGCCATCGCCGGGGAACTGGGCGGGCCGCTGCCGCCCATGCGGATACACCTGGAAAAGAACCTGCCGGTCGCCGCGGGCCTAGGCGGCGGATCGGCCGATGCCGCTGCAACACTCCGCGGTCTTCTCGCTCTGGCCGGCATCGATCCGGGCCACCCGCGCGCCGTAGCCGCAGCCGTGGAACTCGGCGCCGATGTGCCGGTCTGTCTCCGGCAGCAGGCCTGCCGCATGCAGGGGGCGGGCGAGACCGTTTTCCCGGTAAGTCTTGGACCCTTCGCCGCCGTGCTGGTCAATCCGCTGATCGAGGTGCCGACGGCGGCCGTGTTCCGGGCGCTGGGCCTTGCGCCCCTCGATCGGCATCGTGAGCCTATCGACATCGCCGATCCGGCAAGCTGGCGCAACGATCTCACGCCCGCGGCATTGAAGGTCGCCCCGCAGATCGCCGAAGTTCTCGATGCCATCGCAAGATTCACCAGCCCGTGCATGTCGGGCTCGGGCGCCACCTGCTTCGGCCTGTTCGCGGATGATGACGCAGCCCGCCGCGCCGCCGCAAGCTTGGCCGCGGAATATCCGCATTGGTGGGTGAAGCCGGCGCGTCTCGGCTGAGGCGTCAATACGCCCTTGCGACGCAGAAATCGACGGCCTCGAGCAGCGCCGCCTTCCACTCGCCGTCCGGGAAGATCGCCAGCGCGTCGCGCGAAATGTCGCCGTAATGTCCGGCCCGCTCGATCGTGTCGGCGATGGCGCCGTGCCGCTCCATCAGCTTCTGGGCATAGCCGAGATCGTCCGCCGTCTGATCGCCGTCTTCCAGGGTGCGTTTCCAGAATTTGCGCTCCTCCCGCGAGCCGCGCCGGTAGGACAGCACCACCGGCAGCGTGATCTTGCGTTCGCGGAAATCGTCGCCCACGCCCTTGCCGAGGAGGGCCTCGGTGCCCGAATAATCGAGTGTGTCGTCGATGAGCTGGAAGGCGATGCCGAGATTGCGGCCGTAGGATTCGAGTGCCGCCTGTTCGTCGCGCGGCCTTCCCGCCACCACGCCGCCCACTTCCGCCGCCGCCGCGAAGAGCGCCGCCGTCTTGGCGCCGATCACCCGCAGATAGGCGTCTTCCGTCGTCGAGGTGTCCTGGGAAACCGCGAGCTGCAGCACTTCGCCCTCGGCGATGACGGCGGCGGCATCGGCGAGAATGCGAAGTGCTTCGAGCGAACCCGTCTCGACCATCATCTTGAAGGCCTGGCCGAGCAGATAATCGCCGACCAGCACGCTCGCCTGATTGCCCCAGATGACGCGCGCCGCCTGCTTGCCGCGCCTGAGATCGCTTTCATCGACGACGTCGTCGTGCAGCAGCGTCGCCGTGTGCATGAATTCGACCGCGGTGGCGAGCTTCACGTGGTGCTCGCCGCGATAGCCGCACAGGCGGGCGGCCGCCAGCGTCAGCATCGGCCTGATGCGCTTGCCGCCGGAATTGATCAGGTGGCCGGCGAGTTCGGGAATGAGATCGACATGGCTGTGGGCGCGCGCCAGGATCGCTTCATTGACCTTGTCCATGTCGGCGCCAACCAGCCGGACCAGCGGATCGAGGCTTGCCTTGGCCTTTTCCGCCCCGCCCTCGAAGGCAATGACCACACCCATGTGTTTTCCCTCTCAACCCGCCGCCCGGCAGGATAGGGGCCCCGCCCCGGCTTGGACAGAGCGACCGGTTGACGCTAGCGCGCTTTCCGGCGAAGTGGAATCACTTCACCGAAAAGAAATCGCGCCAGATTAAATGCTTAGAGCATGTTCCGCCAAAGTGCGCGCACTTTGGCGGAACATGCTCTAGCGGCCCGGTCCAAGCATTCATCAAGCATGGTTAATTGCGGCATTGGACATTGCCGGCCCGAGGCGTCACACTGCCGTTCGCCATGAAGGAGTTGCTGCGCAGCAACGATCTGGTCTATCTGTCCTTCGTCAGCCATGTGCTGGCGGAGGCGGGCATCGATTTCTTGGTGCTCGACGGCCATATGAGCGCCATGGAGGGCTCGATCGGCGCCATACCCCGCCGCCTGGCCGTTCCCGAGGGCAGTTTTGACGAGGCGCGGCGGCTTCTTGGTAACGCCTCGCTAACCAACCATGGTTAATACTGGGCCGCGATGCAGATAACCGCGCAAGCCTATTCGGCAGCTCCTCCGCCCCCGCCGCCGGGCGGCAATGTGCCGGCCTCGCTGACCGAGGACGGCTTTCTTGGCGGACGTCTCAAGATTCTCCAGCCCGAAAAGGGCTACCGGGCCGGCATCGATGCGGTTTTTCTCGCCGCCGCCATCCCCTGCGCCCCCGGCGAAACGCTTTATGAGGCCGGCATCGGCACCGGCGTCGCCGCGCTTTGCGTCATCGCCCGCAACCCCGAGGTTCATGTCACCGGTATCGAGGTCGCCTCGCGCTATGCCATGCTGTGCGAGGAGAACGCCAAGCGCAACGGCTTCAGCCACAATGTGCGGGTGATTCACGCCGATGTGAAGGATGCGCTGCGCAAGGATCTGGCGAGCATGCCGTCGCAGGGTTCCTTCAGCCACGGCTTTGCCAATCCGCCCTATTTCGAGGACGGCAAGGGGACGCCCTCGCCGCATCTGCTCAAGGCCCAGGCCCATGCCTTCGGCCCCGGCGATCTCGAATTGTGGATCAAGGTGCTGCACACCATGGTGACCTTGCGCGGCACGGTAACGATCGTCCACCGCCCCGAAACCCTGGGCAAGTTGCTCGCCGCCATGGAAGGCCGCTTCGGCGATATTTGCGTGGCCCCCCTCTATGCCCGCGAGGGCACCGCCGCCTCGCGCGTCGTCGTTCAGGGGGTGAAGGGCTCGAGGGCGCCGATGCGGCTGCTGTCGGGCCTCGTCCTGCACAATGCCCAGTCGCAGTTCACCCCGGAGGCCGAAGCGATCCTCCGCGACGGCATGGCCTGGCGCCTGCGCTGACCTTGCCCTGAAGCCGGCGCCTCCCTATCTGTGGCGCCATGGCCAAGCAATCCTTTCTCTCCCGCCTCATTCCGCTGCGCTTCCGCAAATCGGTTCCCCTCGTCCATCTGGTGCGGCTGCATGGCGCGATCGGCATGGGCACGCCGCTCAAGCCGCCGCTCACCGCCAAGGATCTCGACGATCTGCTGGAGCGCGCCTTCGCCCGCAAGGGCCTCGCCGCCGTGGCCCTGTCGATCAATTCGCCCGGCGGCTCGGCGGTGCAGTCGGCCATGATCCACCGCCGCATCCGGGCGCTCGCCGATGAGTACAAGGTTCCGGTCCTGGTCTTCTGCGAGGATGTGGCGGCCTCCGGCGGCTATTGGCTTGCCTGCGCCGGCGACGAGATTTTCGCCGATGAAAGCTCAATCATCGGCTCGATCGGCGTCATCGCCGCGGGCTTCGGCTTCGTCGAGGCCCTCGCCAAGCTCGGCGTCGAGCGCCGCGTCCACACGGCGGGCGACAGCAAGGCGATCCTCGATCCCTTCCAGCCCGAGAAGAAAGAAGATGTCGAACGCCTCGCCGCCATCCAGACCGATGTGCACGAGGCCTTCAAGTCGCTGGTCCGCGCCCGCCGCAAGGCGAAGCTCAGGGGCGAAGAAAAGGACCTGTTTTCCGGCGCCTTCTGGTCCGGCAAGCGGGCCCTCGATCTGGGATTGATCGACGGCCTGGGCCACGCTCACGATGTGCTGCGCCTCAAGTTCGGCGACAGGGTGGTGATTCGCACCCTGGCGCCATCGCCGGGCTGGGGCCTCAAGCGCCTGGGCTTCGGTGCCGCCGCCGGTATTCCCGAGCACGCATTGGACGCGCTGGAAACCCGTGCATTGTGGTCGCGTTTCGGGTTATGATGGCAACCGGTTGGGGACCGATGGAGGTTTGTGATGATTTTTGCTAAGGCCGTTTCCATCCTTCTCGCCGGTGTCCTCACCGTCGCGGCAATCAGGCGGTTGCTGGGTGCCAAGCAGCAGGCCAAGGCGCGGGTGCAACCGGATCGGAACCCGCATGCGGTGACCCGGCTCCGCCAGGACCCGCGCACCGGCGTCTATTATCCCGAGGCCTGATCGCCCGCCGGCCACGATTTCGACAAAGGCCCAAGCCTATGCTTTGATGCGTGAGGGGTTCAACCGCCACCTATCGAAGAGGACGGCTCATGTTCCACAGCAAACTCGTTTCCGCGCTTGCCCTGCTTTGCCTTTCCGGCGCCCCCGCGGCTTACGCCGCCGACACCAGCGTGCCGGCCGGATTTCCGGTGATCGCGCCCGATACGCCGAAATCCACAACCGTGACCCAGCCCGCCCAGGGCGCGCTGCCGCCCAATGTGCTGTTGCTTCCGAAATCCGCCGCGCCCGTCTCCGTCGATCGGCTGATCGATGATCTCGGCGCGGTGCGCTTCAGCCGCGACGGCGGTAAGATCGATGTCGATGTGCCGGCCCGCTTGCGCAACATGCTGCGCTCGCCGCGCCAGGAGGGCGTGGTCCCCACCGGCGGCAAGGGCAAGCTCGTGCAGATCAAGAACACCACCCAGTTTCCCTATGCGACCATGGGGGTGCTTGCCGCCGGCTGTTCCGGCACCATCGTCGCCAAGCGCTTCGTGCTGACGGCGGCCTTCTGCCTCTACGATCGGAAAGCCAACAAGCCCTACGACAATCTCGATTTCTATCCGGCTCTCAATGGCAAGGAGCAGCCCTACGGCGGGGTGAAATGGAAGAGCGTCTGGCTGCCCAAGGGCTTTCTCAAGGACGGCAATTCGCAATATGATTTCGGCCTCGTCGAGCTTGCCTCGGATATCGGCGACCAGACCGGCTGGTTCGGCTTCGGCCATGTCGAGAAGTTCGATTTCAAGGAGCTGACATTGACCGGCTACCCTTGGGAAGGCGTGCCCGACTGGACCCTGTGGCAGACCGCCTGCCAGATCGATGCGGCGGAGGCGAATTTCCTGTTCTACCGCTGCTCCGGCCAGTCTGCGGCACTCGAAACCATGACCGGCTCCGCCATCTGGTACAAGGGCCAGGCCGACGATGCCTGGCAGATTCTGGCGATCCACAATTACGCCCAGAATGACAAGAAGGACTCCTGGTGGGCGCTGCGTCTCAATCGCGCCAATACCGAAACCATCCTCGCCTGGATCGATGCCGCCGACAAGGGCGGCGGCGGCCAGACGAGCGACGAAGAGGGCACGGGCACCGAGCAGGTGACGGACAAGCCGGATTGCACCTGCGAGCAGCAGTAGACTTTCCCTTGACCCTGTGGGGAGGCTTCCCTAGTTTCCGCGCCAATTCGCAGGCCGGGAATCCATGGCGCTTGAACCCACGAAATCCTTTCAGGATTTGATCCTGACGCTCCACGATTATTGGAGCGGCCAGGGCTGCGTCATTCTGCAGCCCTATGACATGGAAGTGGGGGCCGGCACCTTTCATCCGGCGACCACCCTGCGCGCCGTCGGGCCGAAGCCGTGGAAAGCCGCCTTTGTGCAGCCCTCGCGCCGCCCCAAGGACGGCCGCTATGGCGAAAATCCCAACCGCCTGCAGCACTATTACCAGTATCAGGTGATTATCAAGCCGTCGCCACCGGATTTGCAGGAGCTTTATCTGGGCTCGCTCTATGCCATCGGCATCGATCCCAAACTGCATGACATCCGCTTCGTCGAGGACGACTGGGAAAGCCCGACACTCGGCGCCTGGGGGCTGGGCTGGGAAGTCTGGTGCGACGGCATGGAGGTTTCGCAGTTCACCTATTTCCAGCAGGTGGGCGGCCTCGATTGCGCGCCGGTGTCGGGCGAGCTCACCTACGGCCTCGAGCGGCTTGCCATGTATGTGCAGGGCGTCGACAATGTCTATGACCTGAACTTCAACGGCCGCGACGGCAATGAGCGCATCACCTATGGCGATGTCTTCCTGCAAGCCGAGCAGGAATTTTCCCGCTTCAACTTCGAATACGCCGACACCGACATTCTCCTCCGGCATTTCAACGACGCCGAGAAGGAATGCCAGGCGCTGCTGGAGAAGGGCGCGCGCGACGGCCGCCACGAGCTGGCGCTGCCGGCCTACGACCAGTGCATCAAGGCGTCCCACACTTTCAATATGCTCGATGCCCGCGGCGTCATCTCCGTGACCGAGCGCCAGGCCTACATTCTTCGCGTTCGCGACCTCGCGAAAGGCTGTTGTGAAGCATGGTCGAAAACCGCCGGAGGAGGATATCCATGACCAAAGGCCACATTGCCCAGAAATCGCCCATCCCAATCGAGGTTGAAGCCAGCAAGGATTATTGGTGGTGCGCCTGTGGCAAGTCCAAGAAACAGCCCTTCTGCGACGGCAGCCACAAGACGCTTTAGCAGGTTGCAGAAAAAACTCCCGGCTGTTCCGCAAGGGCGATGGCTGGAAAAGCCGCCTGTGCTTCATCGGCCATGCCTTTGCCATCGATGGGCACACCACGCGCCATCCGGGTTACACCGCAAGCCGCCAAACCTGAAACAACCGGGGCGGTGCCAAACGCGAACACCGAAACAGCCTCATCGCAACCGCAATCAAGACGCCCAATAGCGGGAAAACCGGCGCCGTTGGAAGTTTTTCAGCCGCTTGCTAGAGCCGGCTCGGCTGCTCTCGTTCCATTGTATTTGGCGAGCAGCGCCGCGACATTTTCGGCCGGTCTTGGCGGGCTGATCAGATAGCCCTGTATCTCCGTACAACCTTCAGCGCGGAGTAGCGTGAGCTGCACTTCCGTCTCGACGCCTTCGGCCGTCGTTGCCATTCCGAGACTTCGCGCAAGCTTCGCGATGGCGTGGATGATCGCGGCGCAGCCAGGCTTCGTCGAGAGATCGCGAACGAAGGAGCGGTCGATCTTGATCTTATCGAAAGGGAAGCTGAGCAGATAGCCGAGGCTAGAATAGCCGGTGCCGAAATCGTCCATCGCAATGCGCACTCCGAGTTCACGAAACTTGTACAGCGTCGCGCGCGTCGCTTGGCTCTCCAGCAGAAGCACCGATTCCGTTACTTCCAACTCCAGGCGGGCGGGTGCGAGCTCGGCTGCGGCGAGGGCGTTCAAGACGGTGCCGACCAGATTGCTGCTCTTGAACTGAACCGCCGACAGATTGACTGCCACCCGGAGGGGAGCCGGCCATGCAGCGGCCTCGGCGCAGGCCTGGCGCAGAACCCATTCGCTGATCGGTATAATGAGCCCGGTGTCCTCCGCCAC
>CAYOZR010000053.1:0-20059 GCA_964408555.1 uncultured Aestuariivirga sp. | reverse complement strand
GCTCGACGATCTTCTTGGCCACCGCGAAGCGCACGTCCGGGTCTTCCGAAATGCCGGTCTCGTCGTTGGAGATGGCGACCACGGCGACGTTGTATTTGGCGATCAGCGGCAGGATCGCTTCGAGCTTCTCTTCCTCGCCGGTCACCGAATTGACCAGCGGCCGGCCTTTAGCGGTTTCGAGGCCGGCCTTGAGCGCCGACGTCACGGATGAGTCGATGCACAGGGGAAGGTCGACGAGCGACTGGACGATTTCCAGGGTCTGGCGCAGCAGCGGCGGTTCGGTTTCGTTCGGGTTGACCGCGGTGACGCCGGCATTGACGTCGAGAATATGAGCCCCCGCCGCGGCCTGGGCGAGGGCGTCCTTGATCACCGTCGCGAAATTTCCGGCGATCATCTCGGCGGCGAGTTTCTTGCGCCCCGTCGGATTGATGCGCTCGCCGATCACCGTGAAGGGCCGGTCGAAACCGATGATGTGCTGGCGCGTGGCGGAGGCGACGATGGTGTGGGTCATGGGGCTTTCCCGCCATTGGCAATGAGGGCTTTGAGCTTGTCTTGGGTATATTGGGCTTCGAGATCGGCCTTGGCCCTGTCGACTTCGGCCGCCAGATCGTCGCCCACCGCAATGGGTTCGGCGCGCCGCAAGTCGGCGAGGTAGCTGTCCGCGTCGGAAGCCTGCCCACGCATGGCGGCCATGTCGATGGCTTCCTGGAAGCGATCCGGCAACATGCGCTTTTCCTCCTTGCGTCCCGCTTTGACCGAGACCGTCGAAGGAATGTCGCGCCAGTAGGTGATGATCAGATTGGCCATGATGACCCGCTATATGCTCCGCTTCGAAAGCGGCGGATAGCCTGAAAACGACGCCTAGCCAATGGCCCCCGAAGCCCTGAGCTCGGCGATCTCCCCGGCCGAAAGCTCAAGCACGTGTGCCAGCACCCGCTCGGTTCCCTCGCCCAGCCGCGGCGGAGCTTTTTCATATTCGATGGGGGTGGCCGAAAACCGAATCGGATTGGCGACGCCGGGAATCTGGACGCCGTCGTCGCGGGTGATGCCGATCTGCAAGCCGCGGGCCAGGACCTGCTCATTGGCGAAGACCTGATCGATAGAGTTGATGGGTCCGCAGGGGATGGCGGCGGCCTCGAAGGCCGCGACCCATTCGGCGGTGGTGCGCAACCGCATCGGCCCGGCCAGCAGCGGGATGAGGCTTGCCCGGTTTTCGACGCGGGCCCGATTGGTGCGGAAGCGTTCCTCGTCGGCGAGGGCGGCAAGGCCGATGATCCTGCCATATTCGCGGAACTGCCGGTCGGTGCCCACCGCGATGATGATATAGCCGTCCGCGGTCTCGAAGGTCTGGTAGGGCACGATATTGGGGTGGGCATTGCCGAGCCTTGTGGGCACCGTTCCGCCCACCAGATAGTTGAGCCCCTGATTGGCCAGCACCGCGACTTGTGAATCGAGCAGCGCCATGTCCACCTGCTGGCCCTCGCCGGTGCGGTCGCGGTGATAGAGGGCACCCAGCATGCCGATCGCCGCATAGAGGCCGGTGAAGATGTCGGCGAAGGCAATGCCCACCTTCATCGGCTCGGCGCCGGGTGTGCCGTCCGGCTGGCCGGTCACCGACATGATGCCGGCCATGCCCTGGATCATGAAGTCGTAGCCCGCCCTTTGGGCGTAGGGGCCGTCCTGGCCGAAGCCGGTGATCGAGCAGTAGACCAGTTTCGCATTGACCTGTTTCAGGCTGTCGTAGTCGAGGCCGTATTTCGCCAGCCCGCCGACCTTGAAATTCTCGATGACGATGTCGGACTTGGCGGCAAGCTCGCGGATGAGCTTCTGCCCGCCCGCTGTCGCCATGTCGATAAGCACCGAGGATTTGCCGCGATTGGCGGAGAGGAAATAGGCGGCATCGCCGCGGCTGCCGTCGGCATTGGCGATGAAGGGCGGTCCCCAGCCGCGCGTGTCGTCGCCTTCGCCCGGCTTCTCGATCTTGATCACCTGGGCGCCGAGATCGGCGAGCACCTGGGTGGCCCACGGCCCGGCGAGCACCCGGGTGAGATCGAGAACGCGGATGTGGGAAAGCGGGCCTGCCATGCTTGTCTCCGGAGTGAAGCCGCCGCTTCTAGCGCTTGCCCGCGCGCGCCGCAAATGCTTGGAATGCGCCGAGGATCGCAGTGGAGAGACGGGCCATGGACGGGACGGTGACGCTCACGCCGAAGGCGGCGCGGAAGCTCATATTTGAAGCCCTGACCGGGGCTGGCACCGCACCGCGGAATGCCGGCTATTTCACCGCGGCCATTCTCGATACGGAGCTCTCCGGCCTCGAAGGCCATGGCTTTTTCTGGCTGCAATTTTACTGCGCCCACCTGAAGAACGGCAAGGTGAAGGGCGGGGCGAAGCCGGTGGTGCGGAAAGTCTCGGCCGTCGCCTTCGGTGCCGACGCCAAGCAGGGCTTTGCCCATCCGGCGATCGAAGCCGGCTTCGCCAAGCTCATTCCGGCGGCGAAGAAATTCGGCATCGCCGGACTTGCCGTGCACAATTCCTACAACGCGGCAACCCTCGGCTTCCACACCGGCTTTCTGGCGCGGCACGGCCTCGTGGCCTTCGGCTTCACCAATGCGCCGGCCATGATTGCGCCCGCCGGCGGCAACAGGCCGGTGATCGGCACCAATCCCATGTCCTTCGCCGTGCCGCGGCCGAAGGGCGGAATCGCCTTTCTCATCGACCAGTCGTCTTCGGCCGTGGCCTGGACGGCGGTGAAGCGGGCGGCGGCGGAGGGCAGGGCCATTCCCCTCGGCTGGGCGGTGGACAAGGATGGCAACCCCACCACCGATCCCCATCGCGGGCTGGCGGGTTCCATGGCGCCCTTCGGCGGTTACAAGGGCTTTGGCCAGGGGCTGATCGTCGAGGTCATGTGTGCGGCCCTCGCCGGCGCCAATCGCGGGGTCGAGATCGGCTCCCTCACGGAGAATGATGGCAAGCCGGTCGCGGCAGGCCAGTTCTTCATCGCGCTTGATCCCAAGGCCTTTTCGGGCGGGCTGTTCCACCGCCGGATCGAGGCGCTGATGCAATCGATCGTGTCGCAGAAGGGGGCACGTCTGCCGAACGCCAGGCGCGAGGCCAATATCAAACGGCTGTCGAAGCAAGGGCTGAAGCTCGACCGCGCGCTGTATGAGACGCTGCGCGGTTATGCCTGAGCCGCGAGCTGTGCCCACAGCTCCCGATCGAGACTGATGCCATTGGTCGCAGCCAGCGCCAGCTTCTCCGCATAGGGGTCTTTCGTCCGCTCGCCACCCACCGCGAAGGCGGGATCGACCGGGCAGCCGATGCCGAGATTGGCGCGTACCGTGAAGGGCAGGAGATAAAGCCCATGCCGGACATTGCGCAGGAACACGTGGCCGTCCTTCGCCACAAGGCCCATGATCTTTACCGCCAGAAAAACGCAGGAGACTTGGCCGAGGTCGAGGCCCAGGGCATCGCGCCGCAACTCGAGGTCCCGAACCGGATCGGCCAGCGCCTCGGCCAGCATCTTGAGGCCCGGATAGCCGCAGGCTTCGAGCCAGGCTGCGGCCCAGGCGATGTCCCGGGCATCGCCGCGCGCCCGGATGGCGGGCAGGGTGGCAACGGAGTTTTCCAGGTCGCGCGGCGTAGGCATTATTATGGCTCCATAGGGCATTCCGGCAGTCCTGCCTACGGTCCCCCAAATGGGGCCGGCATCCGGCCTGACGCAATGCCAGCCTTCATTTGCCCATTGCCTGACTGTCGCATGACCGTCATACTGGCCGGGAATAATAAAAGAAGCCGGACATCGCCGGACCCAAAAAAGAAATCATTCACGCGGTGCATTCCGCCCGCTTGATCAAGGAGGATAGTCAGCATGAAAAGACCAACGAACATGACCCCGGCGCAAGAGACGATGCGCGCGGCCATGATTTCCCGCCGCTCCCTGTTGAAGGCGAGCGCGGCCATCGGCGCGGTGGGCCTTGCCGGCCCGCTCTATGTCAAGCACGCGCTTTCGTCGTCGGGTGAACTCAACCTGCTCATGTGGTCGGACGAGTTTCCCGATCCGGTGATCCCGAATTTCGAGAAAGCCAGCGGCATCAAGGTCAACTCGACGCCGTTCTCGCAGAACGAAGAGCAGATCAACAAATTGCAGGCCACCGGCGGCGAAGGCTTCGACCTCTGCCAGCCGACGCGCAACCGGGCTCCGCAGTACAAGGACCTGAATGTTCTTGCCCCCTTTGACATGAACAAGGTGAAGAACGCCGGCAGTTTGATTCCTTCCATGCTCGAAGGCTCGACCAGCCTGTGGACATGGGATGGCGGCCTCTATCACCTGCCACATGTTTGGGGCTCGGAAGCCATCTCCTACCGCACTGACCTCTACAAGGGCGACCTCTCCAAGCTCAGCTACGGCTCGCTCTGGGATGACGCAGTCAAGGGCCACACCCAGGGCCGTGGCCATTCTTTCCTCCTCGGCATCGGCCTGTGGTGGGATGGCTCGGGCAAGATGGCGTCGAACCGCATGCTCGACGGCTACAAGGACGAAGACAGCTTCAAGAAGCTGTGGGATCCGATCCTGGCTTTCGCCATCGAACACAAATCGTGGGTGAAGCAGTTCTGGGATTCGGCCGACAATACCAAGTCGGGCCTGATGGAAAATGATGTCTGGATCGGTCAGACCTGGGACGGCCCGCCGCTGTCGCTGAAGAAGGACGGCAAGCCGGTCAACTACACCGCGCCGATAGAAGGCGCCATTGCTTGGCTCGACGGTTTGTCAATGCTGAAGGCCGCCAAGAACACCGATCAGATCTATGAGTTTATCAACTACCTGATGACTCCAGAAGTGTCAGCCCAGGTGGCCGAAGGCTCAAACTACAACCCGGTGGTCAATGGCGCCGATGGCCTTACCTCGGACGTGTTCAAGAAGAACTTCCAGGAAGCCTATCCTGGCGACGCGCTCAAGAAAGTTTGGCAGTGGCCGGCCGAGCCGACCTGGTATGCGGAAATCCGCAGCCAATACGTCGACAAGTTCAAGGCCGCCTAAGCCAAGGAACGGCAAACCATAGTGCCCAGCCCCGGTCATTGCCGGGGCTGGTTCGTTTCGCGGCCCGAATTGGACCTACTTGATTGGACCGCCGGTTCAGTAGAAACTATCGACAAGTGGCGCGATAACAGCCGCAAGATTGGGGAAGGGTGCCCATGAGTGCCGGTGTGGAACTCGATCACATCACGGTCAGGTTTGGCCAGTTCACGGCCGTTAACGACGTAACATTGAACATCAGGGGCGGCGAGTTCTTTTCGTTCCTCGGACCTTCGGGCTGTGGCAAGACCACCATCTTGCGCACCGTGTCGGGATTCCTCGATCCCTCGCAAGGCTCGGTGCGCATCGGCGGCCAGGACATGACCGGCATCGGCGCCAACAAACGGCCGACGGCCTTGATCTTCCAGAACCTGGCGCTGTTTCCGCTGATGACGGTGGCCGAGAATATCACCTACGGTCTTCGCGTGCGCGGCGTGCCCAAATCCGAGCGCCTGCGCAAGGCCGCGGAACTCCTCAATCTCATCGCCCTTCCGGACCAGGGCAAGAAACTGGTGAGCGAACTATCCGGCGGCCAGAAACAGCGTGTGGCGATTGCCCGGGCGCTGGCCGTTGAGCCCAAGGTGCTGCTCCTCGACGAGCCGCTTTCGGCTCTTGACCTGAAACTCCGCCAGCATATGCGCAACGAATTGCGCGACATCCAGCGGCGGGTCGGCATCACCTTCATCTACATCACCCACGACCAGGGCGAGGCGCTGACCATGTCGGACCGCATCGCGGTCATGAGCGATGGCGTCGTTGAGCAGGTGGCCGATGGCCGCACCGTCTATGACGATCCGGGAACATCCTTCGTGGCCTCATTTGTCGGCGAGAACAATCCCTTTGCCGGCAAAGTGACGAAGGCCGACAAGGAGGGCGCCGTGGTCGATACGGCCTTCGGCCCCCTGCGCGGGCGCAATCTCAAGGGCCTCACGCCCGGCGACAAGGCAATCCTGTTCGTGCGGCCCGAGTCGCTCAGGCTCGGCAAGGCCGGCAAGGACACGACCTTCACCTCGGAAGTGAAGAATGTCGCCTTCGAAGGCAACATGACCCACCTGTTTCTGAAGGGCGCGGCCAAGAAGAACATCTCGTTGACGGTCGGCCGCCACGGCGGCGTCAAGATACCGGGGCAAGGCGCGGCCGCCACCATCTGCTACGACGCCGAACTTGGCTTGGTGCTGCCGGAAGGGAAAATGGCCCGTGAATAGCCGTTTCTTCGTCTTCCTCCTGCCGCTCGTCGTTATTGCCATTTTCTGGGCGATGGCGCGGGGCGAGGCGAAGCTCGCCCACGACCCGACCCGCAAGGGCTTCTTCGAGAGGAACGGCACCGCACTCGGCGTCGTGTTCATCCTGCTTGTCGCCTTCTGGACCCTGTTCCTCGTCACCTTGCCCTATCTCTATATGGCGGTGGAAAGCTTCCATCCGAAGCTGATACCGCTCGAGCGCGGCGGGCCCAAGGATTTCCTCACCATCGAGCAATACAAATCGTTCTTCGTCACCCCGACCGATGGCACCTGGAACACGACCCATATGGGCGCCTTCCTGTTCTCGATCATCGCCTCGGTGGCGGTGACCGCGTTGAATTTCGCCATCTGTTATCCGCTCGCCTACTACATGGCGCAGGCCGGAACCGCGCAGAAGGTGCGTCTTCTCATGCTCGGCCTCATCGTGCCCTATTGGGTGAACGAGATTCTGCGCGCTTTCTCGTTGCGCCTGCTGCTGGCCTCCAGGGGCCTGATCAATCAAGCCCTCATGGGCCTCGGCATCACCGATGCGCCGATCGACTTCCTCGGCAACAACACCGGCCTCTATGTCGGCCTCTCCTATGCCTATCTGCTGGTCATGATGTTCCCGCTCTACAACGCCATCGAAAGCCTCGACAAGAACCAGATCGAGGCGGCGCGCGATCTCGGCGCCCCCTGGTGGCGCATCCACAAGGACGTGGTGATGCCCTATGCCAAGCCCGGCATCGCCTCGGGCTGCACCATGGTATTCATGCTGTCGGCGGGCTCGCTGGCCGCGCCGCAATTCCTCGGTGGCCCCCGCACCCTGTGGTTTACCTCGATCGTCTATGATTTCTTCTTCCAGAACTTCAACTGGCCGCACGGCGCGGCTTACGCCTTCATCCTGTTGGCGGCCTGTATTGCCTTCGTGATGCTGATGCTGCGCCTGTTCAAGGTCTCGCTCGGGGAGACCATCCGATGAACTCGCGCGTCGTCATGAAGGCGATGATCGCCTTCTACATCGTCCTGTTCTTTCTCTATCTCTTCGGGCCGCTCATGGTGATGAGCGTCACCGCCTTCAACACGCCGAACTATCCCCAGGCCTATCCTTTCGAGGGCTTCACCCTTAACTGGTTCGTCAAGCTGTGGAACCACCGGGCGATGATGGAAGGCTTGCGCAATTCGATCGTCATCGGCCTGGGCGTCGTCGTTGTCTCCGTGCCGGTGGGATTGGCCGCTTCCATCGTCATGAACCAGATCTACCACCGGGCGCGCAGCGTCTATTACCTGGTGACGATCTCGCCGGTGCTCACCCCTGGCGTCATCATCGGCATCTCCACGGTGATCTTCTGGAAGGACATGATGGGCCTCACCGATATCACCAAGGCCATTTTCTACAAGGGCGTCATCCTCGCCATCCTCGGCCAGTCGAGCTTCATCGCCGCCTATTGCCTGCTGATCATCATGGCCAGGCTGCAGCGCTTCGACCGCGACCAGGAGGAAGCCGCCCTCGATCTCGGCGCCAGCTATCCGCAGGTGTTCTGGCACATCCTGCTGCCGTTCCTGAAGCCGGCGATGATTTCGGCGGCGGTCATCGCCTTCCTCTCCTCCTTCGAGAACTACAACACCACGACCTTCGCCATTCTTGCCGACAAGACGCTGGTGACGGTGCTGGCCGGCGAAGTGCGCCAGGGCACGACGCCGGCGCTGTCGGCGCTGGCCGTCATCATCATTGCAATCTCGCTGGCCGGCGCCATCGCCTATGAAGTGATGAAGCGCCGCGAGGAAACTGCCGCCGAGCGCGCCAAGGAACGCGCCAAGCTGGCCGAGCGGGCCGACGCCGTACCCGCCTGATGGCGGCGGCGGGCCGGCTCAGTCCCGGCTGCTCTTCTGATACGAGGCTCGCTCCAGCCACCGCGGATCGATCTCGACGCCCCAGCCGGGCGCATCCGGGATCGTCACCTGGCCGCCGCTCACCTTGTAGGGGTCGTTCACGAACAGGCCGACCTGCCACGGATAATAGTCGCTGCCCTCGATCGAGAGTTCCAGGTATTTTCCGGCATTGGGAATGGCGCCCAGCAGATGCATGGTGCACAGCGTAACCAGCGACAGGTTGGCGCTGTGCGGCGTGCATGGAAGCCCGGCGGCCGCGGCCAGGCGCGCAACCCGCAAGGTGCGGCTGAGGCCGCCCATGTACATGACATCGGGTTGCACCACGTCCACCGCCCGCATGCCGATCATGTGTTTCCAGGTCGACATCTCGCAATCCTGTTCGCCGCCCGTGACATCGATATCGAGGGCATCCGCGACCGCCTTGGTCTGGTCCAGTTCCCAATAGGGGCAGGGCTCTTCGTAGTGACTGACGCCTTCCGCCTCCAGCATGCGCCCCACCTCGATGGCGCGGCGTGGCGAGTAGCAGGAGTTTGCGTCGACGAGCTTCGCCGCATCGGGCAGCGCCTTGCACACCTGCGGCACGATGGCCTCGGTCCGGCCCGGCCATTCGTCCCGATCGTGGCCGCATTCCGCGCCGATGCGGAACTTGAAGGCATCGAAACCGAACCGGTCTCGCAGTTCCAGGAACCGCCGGACTTCGTCTTCCGGCGTTATGTCGCGCTTCATCGAGGATGCATAGGCCCTGAGCTTGCCGGGCTTGCCGCCGAGTAGCGAAACCACTGGCTTGCCTTCGAGCTTGCCGCGCAGATCCCACAGCGCCGTGTCTAATCCGGTCTGGGCCCGGCGCAAATAGGAACCGGGAAACTTGTGCTCGTGCTCGCTGATCTTGTCGATGACGCCGTCGATGTCCAGCGCATCGGCACCGATCGCCCACGGCGAAACCTGCCGGTGCAGAATCTGACAGGTGATGTCGGCGTTATAAGTGGAGACCTGGCCCCAGCCCTGATCGCCCGTATCGGCCGTCACGCGCACAAAGCCGACGAAGCTGTCGGTGAAGGTTTCGATGCTGGCGATTTTCATGGCGTATCCCTTGGCTATGGCTGGCGCCGGCCGGTGGCGGAGACGAAGGTCATGGCTGTGTTTTGGCCTGGCTTCTGAGCCGCGAGCCGCGCAAGAGGCCCGCCTGTTCGACCACCGGATAGGCGGCGGCCACCACATGCGAATTGATCCGGTGCAGGTCGCGGATCATGTCGACATAGAGGGCGCTGCGCCTAAGCGCGGCGCCGCGGCCGCGCGAGCCGGACCGGAAATGCTCGTCCAGCACTTTATTCTCCAGCGCCCGGAAGGCGTCCTTTTGGGCGATCAGCCGCTTGGCGCCTTCGAGATCGCCCGACGAGAGCACCCCGGTCGCCATGCGCAGATTGTCGTGGATGATCAGGCAGAGATCGTCGAGCGAGGCCTGTTCCTCGGGCGTGAAGGTGATGCTCTCCTTGGCCTTGGCCTTGATGCGGTCGGCGAGATTGAGATGGATGACGTCGCCCGCGTGTTCGAGATTGCTGGTGTAGAGGGTGATCTCCAGGGCGCGGCGCGCCTCCGCCGCCGAGAGTTCCGCCTGGGCCAGATCGGCGAGAAAACTCTGTACCTCCGTCTGGAAGGCATTGAGGCGCTCGTCGAGGCCCTTGAGCAGCTTGAGCGTCTCGAGGCTGCCCGAACGCAGCGCGGTCAGCGCCGTCTCGAACATGCGGTCGAGAACCTCGGTCATCCGCACCGTCTCGAGGAGCGCGTTGGACAGCGCCAGCGTCGGCGAGGCCAGCGACTTGGCATCGAGATAGCGCGGTGCCGCGAGCCGGTCGGCGTCCAGCGTCTCATCCGGCAGCAGCCGCAGCATCAGTCTATCGACCAGCCCGGTGAAGGGCAGGACCGCAAGGCCCACGGCGAGGTTGAAGGCGGTGTGGAAGGCAACGGCCAACTCGACGGGCCCGGCCGGAAGGCTCTGCACCAGGGGCCCGATCTTGCCGAGAAAGGCCACGCAACCGAGGGCTGCCGCGCCCCGGCACAGGAAATTGGCCAGCGGCAGGCGCCGCGCCGCCGGCGGCAGGGCCAGCGTTGCCGTGACCGACGGCAGCCCGCCGCCGAGATTGATGCCGAGAATAAGAGCCAGCGCGCCCGCCAGTTCCAGGCTGCCATTGGCCAGGAACGAGGTGGCGAGCAGGATGGCGGCGAGCGTCGAATGGAACGTCCAGGCCAGTGCGGCGCCGACGATGAAGGCCAGGATCGCCTCGCGGCCCACCGCCGCCAGCACGTCGTGAAACAGGCTCGCTTCGCGTAAAGGCGCGGTGGCGCCGCCGATGAGCTTGAGCGACAGGAGCATGAGACCGAGGCCGATGAGAATGCGCCCGACATTGTGCGGCCGGAATTCCTCGGTGGCGCTGAAGATCACAAAGCCGGCGAACAGCAGGATGGGCGAGGCCCACAGCGCCAGCCAGCTGCCCGAGGCGAAGAGCGAGGAGACGATGGCCGAACCCATGTCGGCGCCGAGCAGCACCGCCAGGCCGAGCGAGGTGCCGATGGCGCCGGAGGCGGCGATGCCGGCCACGATCAGCGTCATCGCCGTGCCGCTGCCGAGAATGGCGGTTGCAGCACCCCCCGCCGCGAAGGCCTGCAGCCGGCCGCCGAGGCGGTGCTCGACGAAGCGTTTCAACCGGTCGCCCCAGGCGCGCATGATGCCGGTGCGGACCATGCGCACGCCCCACAAGAGCAGCGCCACGCCGCCCAGCAGATTGACGATGACTTCGGTTCCGGGAGTCACGTCAGCTCATGCGGGCCACGGCAGCGACCAGGTCTTCACGTTGGTGAAAAACTTCATCGCCTCCATGACGCCTTCCTTGATGCCGTTGCCCGAGTCCTTGATTCCGCCGAAGGGCGACATTTCAATGCGGTATCCCGGCACTTCCCAGATATTGACGGTGCCGACCTCCAGACCCTCGATGAATCGGGTGATCCGGTCAAGCCGGTTGGTGCAGACGCCGGAGGAGAGCCCGAAGGGCGTCGAATTGGAAATGCCGATCACCTCGGCATCGTCGTTCGGCACCCGCACGATGGGAATGACCGGCCCGAAAGTCTCCTCGAACACCAGCTCCGAGCGGTACGGCACGAAATCCACCGTGATCGGCGGCAGCACCGCGCCCTTGCGGCCCGGATCGTAAAGCACCTTGGCGCCCTGTCCGGCGGCCTTGTAGACGCGGGCCTCGAAGAGTTTCGCCGCCGCCTCATGCACCACCGTGCCGAGATCGGTGTCGGGGTCCATGGGATCGCCGAATTTGATTTTCTTGGCCTTGGCCAGCGCCAGTTCGACGAAACGGTCGGCGACCCGCTCCTGCACCAGAATGCGCTTGACCGCCGTGCAGCGCTGGCCGGAATTCCTGGTGGCGCCCGCCACCGCCAGCTCCGCCGCCCGGTCGAGATCGGCATCGGAGAGATCGTCGAGCACGATCAAGGGATCGTTGCCGCCGAGTTCGAGGGCGGCGCGCTTGTAGCCGGCCTTGGCGGCGATGAGCTTGCCGACCCGCACGCCGCCGGTGAAGGTGATGACCGAGATGTTCGGGTTGGTCACCATTTCATCGCCGATGTCGTCGGGCCGGCCGGTCACCACCTGGAACATTTCCGGCGGCAGGCCCGCCTCGTAGAGAATGTCGGCCAGCGCCAGCGCCGTGAGTGGGGTGAGTTCGGTGGGCTTGCACACCATGCAATTGTTGCTGGCGATGGCCGGCGCCACCTTGTGGGCCACCATGTTGAGCGGGTGGTTGAACGGCGTGATCGCCGAGATGACGCCCACCGGCTCGCGCTTGGTGAAAATCTTCCGCGCCTTGCCCTGCGGCGTGAGATCGCAGGAAAAAATCTGCCCGTCGTCGAGAATGGCAAGCTGGCCCGCCAGCGAGAACACGTCATAGGCGCGGCCCACTTCATAGGCCGAGTCCTTCTTGGAGAGGCCAAGCTCCAAAGTGATGAGGTCGGAGAGCCTGTCCTTGCCGGCCCGGATCAGCTCGGCGGCACGGAACAATATCTGCTGGCGCTCGTAGCGGGTGAGCTTCGGCTTGAAGGCTGCCGCGATCGCGAAGGCTCTGGCCGCATGTTCGGCCCGCCCCGCCGGAACCGTGCCGATGAGCTCGTTGGTATAGGGATAATGCACCGGCACCACGCCGCCGGCATCGACATGCTTGCCGCCGATCCGCATGGATTCCTTGATGACGGCGCGGCGGGGTTCGATCTTGTTCATGGGCGTCTCCTATTCGGCCGCGGCGGCCGTCGCGGCGATGTGGTTGCAGCCGATGGCGAAAGCATCGAAATTGCGGACGGTGCCGGAAAGGCCCGCAAGCCTGCGATTGACGATCACCGGCACTTCCTGCTCCGTGAGACCGCCGTGGGAGCGCAAGGGTTCCTTGAGGCCCGAGAGATCGTGGCTGCCGCGGCTCGAGCCGATGACTTTCGAGGCTTTCGGTCCGCCGGAGATGACGATGACATCGCCCATCCGGTCTTCCGGCAATTCGAACCGGGCACAGCCATCTATGCGGTTAAGCACCACATCGATTCCGTCCTGCGCGGCGATTGTCCCCATCACGTCCGCGACGGCCGGGCCATAGGCATAGACCGTGGCGAAGGAACCGAGTGCGCCGTGATGCACCACGTAAGGATCGGTGATCGGCAGGATGACCTTGGTTTGGCCAACGCCGAATTTCGCATCGAGCACGTCCTGCAGATAGATGACATCCGGCTCGCCGGTGGCCAGATGCTTGTCCTTCATGCCGTGGTCGGCGACGATCACCACAATGGCGCCGGCCCGGTCGAGTTCGCCGAGATAGCGGTCCATCATGGCATAGAAGGAATTGGCGCCCGCCGTTCCCGGCGCAAATTTATGCTGCACGTAATCGGTGGTCGACAGATACATGAGGTCGGGCCGCATCGCGGCGAGCAGCTTGACGCCAGCGGCGAAGACGAATTCGGAAAGCTCCGCCGAATAGACTTCCGGAACCCCCATGCCCACCATGTCGCAGACCTTGTCGATGCCGTTATCCTTGATCGTCGCCTTGTCGGCGCACTCGGAGGAAAAGCATACCGCCGAGCCGTCGAAGACCAGGCCCTTGCCGAGCAGCAACCGCAGCTTGTCCTTGGCGGTGACGACCGCGACTTTGGCACCCGCCTTCTGGAAGGCTTCGAAAATCGTCGGCGCCCTGAGCCATTTCGGATCGTTCATCATCGTCTCGGCCCCGGTCGCCGGATCGATGAGATAATTGCCGCAGATGCCATGCACGGCGGGCGGGCGTCCGGTGACGATCGACAGGTTGTTGGGATTGGTGAAGCTCGGCATGGCCGAAAGCCCGCGCCGGTTCGCGCCCTTGGCGATCACCCGGTCGAGATTGGGCATGTGGCCTTTGGCGCGCGCCACCTCCATGTAATCGGGCTCGCTGCCGTCGCAGCAGATGACCACCAGCGGCGCTTGCGGCCAGGCATAGGTTCGGCCGTTGACCGAGACCGTTTTCCGATTCTGCATCATGGGCTTATACCGCAAAGCTCACTCATCTTCTTAACCTTCAAGCGGGCTGAGATCGGTAACCCGCAGGTCCTGCAGGACTTCGCGGACCGCCTTCAGCACGTTGCGCATCACCGCTTCATCGATCTGGCCGATGGTGCCGATCCTGAAGCTCGGCCTTCTGGTGAGCTTGCCGGGATAGATGGCAAAGCCGCGCTGGCGCAGCGTCTCGTAGAAAGTTTCGAAGTCGAAATTCGGATCGCGCGGTGTCAAAAAGGTCTGGATGATCGGTCCCGCCTCGTTGTCGTCGAGCAGCGTCGAGAAGCCCAATTCGCGCATGCCCCTAACCAGCACCTGGGCGTTGCGGGCATAGCGCGCCCCGCGCCCGGCAACGCCGCCCTGTTCCTCGTGCTCCTTCAACGCCTGATGGAAGGCCACCAGCGCATGGGTGGGCGGCGTGAAGCGGAACTGGCCGTTGGCCTCGAGGCCCTTCCACTGCTCGTGCAGATCGAGCACCACCGAATGGCACTGGCCCTTGCTTTCAACCAGCATGTCGCGCCGGCACAGCACATAGGAGAAGCCCGGCACGCCCTCGATGCACTTGTTGGAGGAGGACACCATGACATCGATGCCCGAGGCCCCCATGTCGAGCGGCACCGCGCCGAAGGACGACATGGCATCGACCATGAAGACGAGGCCGCGGTCCTTGACCGCGCGGGCCACCTCGGCGACCGGATTGACGATGCCGGAGGTGGTTTCGCAATGAACGATCCACACATGGCCGATCGTCTTGTCGGCATCGAGAGCCGCCGTCACATCCGCGACCGTCGGGGCGGCGCTGTCGCCCTTGTCGATCTTGACATGCGGGCGACCGATGCGTTCGAGGATCTTCGCCGCCCGGTCGCCATAGGCGCCATTGGCGACGACCAGCGTCTTGCGGCGCTTGTCGGGGCAGAAGGAGCCGAGTGCCGCTTCGATGGCGAAGGTGCCGGAGCCCTGCATGATGACGCATTCATAAGCCTCGCCGCAGCCGGCGAGCGCCAGCAGCCTGCGGCGGATATCGGCGACGATCTGGCGGAACTCCACATCGCGCGAGCCATAATCCGCCAGCATGGCGAGCTTTACCGTCCGCGAGGTGGTGAGGGGCCCCGGGGTGAGCAGATAGGGCATGTCTTCCTGGCCCTCGGGGCCGCGGAACAGGGGGTGGACGCGCTGCGCTGCTTGAACCATCGGAAGCTCCTTGAGGGTGCCGGAATCATGGAGGCTTGACGGTTATCAGTCAAATCGTATGTTCTTATGAACAGTATAAGTTCAACCGATATGCGCCACGCCCAGCTCAAGGCTTTTCACGCGGTAGCCCAGTATGGCGGCTTTTCCAAAGCCGCCGAACGGCTGGCACTCACCCAGCCGGCCATCTCCGACCATATCCGCAAGCTCGAGGCGACCTATGGCGTGCAGCTCTTCCTGCGTTCGCCGCGCGGGGTTTCGCTGACCGCACTCGGCCGCAAGCTGTTCGCCGTCGCCGAACGCCATTTCGAAACCGAGGCCGAAGCCCTGGAACTTCTGTCGCGCGCCGCCATGCTGGAAGAGGGGCAACTGACCATCGGCGCCGATGCCGCCGTGCATGTACTGCCGCGCGTGGCCCGCTTCCGCGAACGCTTTCCGAAGATCGCCATTCGCCTGGTGTCGGGCAATTCGGCCGAGCTCTTGGCGCGGCTCGAATCCTTCGCCATCGATATCGCCGTGACGGCCGAGCGGCCCGTCTCCGATGCCATACTGTCCAAGCGATTGCGGCAGGACCGGCTGGTGGCGGTCGGCAGCCGCGGCGCCGCGGCGCCGCGGGGAACCCGACTGACCTTTGCCCGGCTCGCCGGACTGCCGCTGATTTTGCGCGAGGAAGGCTCGATGACCCGCAAGCTGCTGCTCGCGGAGATGCAGCGGCGGGGCCTGCATCCGGCCATCACCATCGAGATCGAAAGCCGCGAGGCCGCCCGCGAGGCCGCCGCCCAGGGCCTGGGGCTTGCCGTCATGTCGGAAGGAGAACTGGTTCCCGACGACCGCCTCAGGACCTATGCGATCCCCGACTGGGACGCCGCCATGGCGGAATGGCTGCTCTGCCTCAAGGCCCGCGCCGGGCTGCACGTGATCCGCGCGTTTTTCGATGAGGCGCAGGGCTCTGGCCAAGCCGCACGTCCCCGCGCTAGACTGCGGCCATGATCTTCAAAGCCGCCTGCATCCAGAACTGCGCCACCCCCGATGTGCATCACGACATCGCCGTGCTCACCCGGCTGATCGGCCGGGCGGCGGCGGAGGGTGCGCGTTTCATCGCCACGCCGGAGTTTTGCGCCGGTCTCGACACCAGGGACGGCCTGATGCTGCCCCATGCGGTGCC
Source organism: uncultured Aestuariivirga sp. (assembly GCA_964408555.1). GTDB lineage: Bacteria > Pseudomonadota > Alphaproteobacteria > Rhizobiales > Aestuariivirgaceae > Aestuariivirga. Next base: position 3,953 of record CAYOZR010000053.1, on the reverse strand, counting down.
CGAGGCCGAGCATCCGGTCATTCCCGCCATGGCGGCTCTGGCCCGTAAGCATGGCGCCTGGCTGCTGATCGGCTCGATCGGCGTCAAGGCACCGGACGGGCGCATCAACAACCGTTCGATCATGCTGGCGCCCGACGGCCGCATCGCCGCGCGCTATGACAAGATCCATCTCTTCGACGTCAATCTCGGCGAGGGCAAGATCTATCGCGAGTCGGCGACGATCGCGCCAGGCCCGCAAGCGGTCATCAGCCCCTGTGCCGCCGGAACGATCGGGCTTTCGATCTGCTACGATCTGCGTTTCGCCGCCCTTTATCGCGCCTATGCCAAGGCCGGTGCCGCCATGCTGGCGATCCCCGCCGCTTTCACCAAGATGACCGGCGAGGCCCATTGGCATGTGCTCAATCGGGCCCGCGCCATCGAGAACGGCGCCTATGTGATAGCTCCCTGCCAATACGGCACGCTGGCGGGCGGCGCCCAATGCTTCGGCCACTCGCTGATCGTCGATCCCTGGGGCCGGGTGCTTGCCGATGGCGGCGATGGCGAAGGCGTCGTGGTGGCTGACATCGATCTCGCTTCGGTGGCCCAGACCCGCGCCCGCATTCCGTCATTGCAGCACGACCGGCCCTTCACCATCGCCGCCCCCGCGGCGGCAGCGGAGTAGTCGCATCTCCGCTTGATTGCCGGGGCAAAGCGCAAGATACTCCCACCCCCATTGGCCACTCGGGGGAGTCCTCACATGTCACTCGGCTACGGCCTTCTTGGCCTCATCGCCATCATCGTTGCCTATCTCGTCTATGCCTATAACGCGCTGGTCAGAAACAAGAACCTGACGGCCGAGGGCTGGAGCGGCATCGACGTGCAATTGCGCCGCCGCGCCGACCTCATTCCCAATCTGATCGAAACGGTAAAGGGCTATGCGGCGCACGAGGACAAGCTGTTCCGCGACATCGCCGATCTGCGCGCCAAGAGCATCGCCGGCGGCTCGGTCTGCGAGCAATCGGTGGTGGGCCAGGCGATGAGTGCCGCATTGGGCCGGCTCTTCGCCGTCGCCGAGGCCTACCCGCAGCTCAAGGCGGACGCCAATTTCCGCGACCTGCAGGACAAGCTCGCTGGCATCGAGGATGAAATCCAGTTGTCGCGCCGCTACTACAACGGCGCGGTGCGCAATCTCAACACCATGATCGAGAGCTTCCCCACCAATGTGATCGCCAATTTCTTCAAATTCGCCAGGGCGGAGTTCTTCGAGATCGGCGATGCGGCGGCCCGCGAGGTGCCGAAGGTCGACTTCAAGAAATGACGGCCCGCGCCATGCGCGCTTTCCTCCTCGGACTTGGCTTTCTGGTTGCGCTCGCCGTTTCGGCCGCCGCCGAGGAGCGTATCCAGCGCTTCGTCAGCGATGTGACCGTCAATACCGACGCCTCGCTCAGCGTGCGCGAGACGATCGAGGTTTTCGCCGAAGGCGATGAGATCAAGCGCGGCATCCTGCGCGATTTTCCCACCGTCTATAACGACCGCCGCGGCACCCGCGTGGTGGTCGGCTTCGAAGTCGTCTCGGTGGCGCGCGATGGGCGCAAGGAACCCTATGCGGTCGAATCGATTTCCAACGGCAAGCGCATCCGGATCGGCGATGCCGATGTGTTCCTGTCGCGGGGCCCCCATGTTTACGAAATAGCCTATCGCACCACGAGGCAATTGGGCTTCTTCGCAGATTTCGACGAGCTGTACTGGAATGCCACCGGCAACGGCTGGACCTTCGCCATCGACAAGGCGGTGGCCATCGTGCATCTGCCGCCGGGTGCGGAGATCAAACAACACGCCGCCTATACGGGGCCGCAAGGAGCTTCGGGCCGCGATTTCCGCGTGGTGACGGCCGCGGGCGCCGAATACCGGGCCGAGACCACATGGCGGCTCGCACCCAACGAGGGTTTCACCATTGCGGTCGCCTGGCAGAAGGGGATCGTGACGGCACCGACCGAGGCCGAGCGCCGCCAGTGGTTCTTTTCCGACAATGCCGGGATAATGGCCCTCATCGCCAGCCTACTGGCGACGCTGGGATACTATCTCTACGCTTGGAGCAAGGTCGGCCGCGATCCGCCGCAAGGCACGATCATCCCGCTGTTCGCGCCGCCGCCGGGCCTGGGCGCGGCGGGCTCGCGCTTCATCTGGAAGGAAAAGTTCGACGACCGCGGCTTTGCCGCCGCCCTGGTCGGTCTCGCCATCAAGGGCAGGCTGAAAATCGTCGACGACGACGGCGATTTCGCCATCGAGAAGAAACCCGACCAGGGCCCGGCCCTGACGCGGGCGGAATCGGCGCTTTACGGCGGGCTGTCGAGCGGCACCACGCAACTCGAGAAATCCAATCATCTGAAGGTGCGCGCCGTCCGCGCCGTGCTGGAAAAGGCGCTCAAGGACGAATACGAGGGCTCGGTCTTCCTGCGCAATATCGGCTGGTTCTGGGCCGGCGCCGGCGTCTCGGCCGCGGGGCTGCTGATTGCCGCCCTGTTCCTGCCGCCGGAAGACAGCTTGATCGGCCTGTTCGCCGCCGGCTGGTCGTCGATCTGGTGGGGCGTCATCCTTACCGTCGCCTGGGGCGCCATCAAGGGCGTCTTCACCGCCCACGGTGTCCTGCGCAAGCTCGGCTCGCTGATGGCCATGTTCTTCTTCATTCCCTTCATGATCGCCGGCGTTGCCGCGCCCGCCGCCATCCTGTTCGGCGGCGACGGCTCGCCCGGCCTCTACATGCTGATCGGCACGGCGGTGCTGCTCGGCATCGTCAATCTCGTCTTTTTCCATTTGCTGCGCGCCCCCACGGTTCCCGGCCGCAAGCTGCTCGACCAGCTCGAAGGCTTCCGCATGTACATGACGACGGCCGAGGAGGAGCGCCTGAAAATCCTGCAGCCGCCGGATAAGACGCCGGAACTTTTCGAACGCTATCTGCCCTATGCCCTGGCGCTCGATTGCGAGAATGAATGGAACACTAAATTTGCGGCCGTCTTGGCCGCCGCCGCGCTGGCGGGCGCCGCGGCACCCATCTGGTATTCGGGACGGAACTGGGATTGGGGGCGGACCGGCAGTTTCACCGATAGCCTCGGATCGGGTCTCGCATCGAGTGTCGCTTCGGCTTCAACCGCGCCGGGGTCGAGCTCCGGCTCGAGCGGCGGCGGTTCATCGGGCGGCGGCGGTGGTGGTGGCGGCGGATCGGGCTGGTAGGCTCAGGCGCTTTCCAACCGCTCGCGCAGCAGTTCCAGTTCCAGCCACTGGTGTTCGGCGGCGGCAAGCTCATGACGCGCCGTGCCGAGCCGCGCGGCGGCGGCTTCGAAGGCCCTCGCATCGCGCTTGAATAGCGTTTGATCGGCAAGCCGCGATTCGAGCGTCGCGATTTCGGCATGCAGCCCGTCGAGCCGCACCGGCAGCGTTTCCAGCGCATGCTTCTGCTTGAACGAGAGCTTGCGCTTCGGCTGTGCCGCGGGTTTCGCGGCGGGTGCTGCGGCGGGTGCTGAAGGCTGCGGCGCTAGTTTGCGCGCCGCGACGCCGGCGCCGCGCTGCGCCACCATGTCCGAATAGCCGCCGGCATATTCGGTCCAGCGCCCGCGGCCTTCCGCCATCAATATCGATGTGGCGACCCGGTCGAGAAAATCGCGGTCGTGGCTGACCAAGAGGATGGTGCCGCGATAGTCGCCGAGCATTTCCTGCAGCAGATCGAGGGTTTCCAGATCGAGATCATTGGTGGGCTCGTCGAGCACCAGGAGATTGGAAGGCTTGGCCAGTTCGCGCGCCAGGATGAGCCGGCCCCGTTCGCCGCCCGAAAGCACCGAGACGGGGGTTCGCGCCTGTTCGGGCTTGAAGAGAAAGTCCTTCATGTAGCTCACCACATGGCGGGTCTCGCCGTTGATGGTGACGGTTTCGCCGCGCCCGGCGGTGATGACGTCGGCCAGCGTGGCATCGGGATCGAG
>CAYOZR010000052.1:0-20201 GCA_964408555.1 uncultured Aestuariivirga sp. | reverse complement strand
CTTGGAAGATCAGGGTGTTCTTGCGGCCGCGGATGGTGTTGGGCCCGGACTTCGGCAGGCCCAGCGGATTGGTGCCACGATAGGAGGCGATGCCGGTGTCCTCGCCGTTGGAAGCCAGCAGACCCATGGCCGCCATCACCAGCGTGCTCTTGCCGGAGCCCGACTCGCCGACGATCGCCACGGTCTCGCCCGCCTTCACATCGAGGTTCACGCCCTTCACCGCCTCGACCAGTCCATCGAGGGTGCGGAAACGCACCTTGACATTCTCGAGGGAGAGAATCGGTTCGCCCATGATCAGCGGTCCTTGGGATCGAGCGCATCGCGCAGGCCGTCGCCGATGAAATTCAGCGCGAAAAGCGTGGTGGTGAGGAAGAAGGAGGGAAAGGCCAAGAGCCAGTTGGCGCCGGGAATGTTCTTGGCGCCTTGCGAAATCAAAACGCCCCAGCTCGCCATGGGCTCCTGCACGCCGAGGCCGAGGAAGGACAGGAAACTCTCGAGAATGATCACCTGCGGCACTAGCAGGGTCATGTAGATAACGACGGGGCCGAGGAGATTGGGCACCACATGGCGGAGCAGAATGCCGGTCTGGCTGACGCCCAGGGCTTCCGCCGCCTGGACATACTCCTGGCGCTTGATGGAGAGGGCCTGGCCGCGCACGATGCGGGCCATGTCGAGCCACAGGACCGCGCCCACGGCTAGGAACATGAACACGAAATTGCGGCCGAAGAAAACCACCAGCATGATGACGAAGAAGATGAAGGGCAGCGCATAGAGAATATCGACGATGCGCGTCATCACCTCGTCGGTCTTGCCGCCGATCAAGCCCGCGGATGCGCCATAAAGCACGCCGATGAACACGGCCACGAGACCGGCGAGCAGCCCGATCGCGAGTGAGACGCGGCCGGCAATGAGCGTACGGGTCAGAAGATCGCGGCCGGAATTGTCGGTGCCGAAGAAGAAATATTTCCATTCGATAGCCGTGCTGACGGTGAGTTTCAGTCCGTCCGGCGATCTCTCGGCTATTTGCGAGTCTTCGAAAACACTGGAGCGGTCGATATAACGGGTCATGCGCTCGTCGATCGATTTGGCCGAGGTGACGGTGATGAAGATCTTGCCGTCCTTCTCCTCCCAGCCGGCAAGCTCGACACGGGCGCGGCGCACCGCGTCCTTGACCGCGAGATCGATCATGTCCGGCCTGGGATAGGCCGCAAGACTCGGCGGCACGCGATTGTAGTCCTGATAGATGGTGGTGAACTCATGGGGCGTGAACCACGGGCCCGCCACGCACACCAGCGTCATCAGGATCAGATAGACGCCGCTCACCACTGCCGCCCGGTTGGCCTTGAGGCGCGCCCAGGCATCGGCCCACAGGGACCGGCCGGGCGCAGGCGCGGCGGAGACGGCATCAGTCATAGCGCACCCGCGGGTCGACCACGGCATAGAGAATGTCGACGACGAGATTGAAGACGATGATGAAGAGCGCGATCACCACGACGGTGCCCATCACCAGCGTGTAGTCGCGGTTGAGAGCGGCGATAACAAACTCGCGTCCGACTCCGGGGATCTGGAATATCGTCTCGACGATGACGGACCCTGTCAGCAGCGCCGCCGCGGCGGGGCCGGTATAGGATATGATTGGAAGAAGCGCCCCACGCAGCGCATGGCGGATGACGACCGAATAATCCGAAAGTCCGAGCGCGCGCGCCGTCCTGATGTGGTGCGAGCGGAGACTTTCGATCATCGAGCCGCGCATCAGGCGGGCCACAACGGCAAGCTGCGGCAGCATCAGCGTGACAATCGGCCCCACCTTGTTGATCAGCGCGCCGTCACCCCAGCCGCCAACCGGGAACCACTTGAGGGTGAGCGCGAAGAAGAGCTGGAACAGGGGTGCGATAACGAAAGTGGGGATGGTGCTGCCCGCGGTGGCGGTCGCGATGACCGCATAATCGGCGCCCCGGTTCTGGTGAAGCGCGGCGGTGATGCCGAGTATTCCGCCGACGAACAGTGCCAGGATCAGCGCCACGCTGCCCAACTGGATGGATACCGGAAGCCCATCGGCAAACCGTTCCGCCACGGTGAAATCGGGCGAGGCATAGCTGGGGCCGAAATCGCCGTGAAGGAGATTGTTCAGGTAGAGAAGGTACTGCTTCCAGAGCGGCTCGTTCAAATGATAGACGCGCTCGAGATTGGCCTTGATGACGGGATTGAGGCCCTTTTCCTGATTGAACGGGCCGCCCGGGGCGACGCGCATCAGGAAAAACGAAATCGTGACGATCAGGAAGAGCGTCGGGATGGCGGTCAGGAACCGCCGGAACACATAGCGCAGCATTGCCGCCCTCAATCAAGCGCGGAATGGGCCGCCCCCGCTTGCGCGGGAGCGGCCACCATCCGGGACGCGGCTATTCCTTGCTCATGAAGCGGGTGGGATGAACATCCATGACGTTGGCCTCCCAGCCCTTGATCTTGCTCGAGACGATATTGTGGTAGCCGTAGTAGAGGAGCGGCATGACGCAGAGATCCCGGGCCACGCCGATCGCCTCGGCGTCGGACAAGTCCTTCATGCGCTTGCCCGGATCGCTTTCGGCAGCCGCGGCCGCCATGAGAGCGTCATAGTCCTTGTTGGAATATTCCGAGTAGTTGTTGCCGGTGCCGGTCTTGCACAGGGCCAGGAAGTTTTCCGGGTCCTTGTAGTCGGCGATCCAGCCGGCGCGGGCGACGTCGAAATCGCCGTGCTGCTCGAGATGGCCGTAATGGGTCTTGGTGTCGGTGTTGAGCAGCGTCACCTCGATGCCCAGCGGCTTCAACTGCTCCTGGATCGCCACGGCGGTGTTCTTGTGGTTTTCCGAAGTGTTGTAGCGGATTTCGAGCTTCAGCGGCTTGCCGGGACCATAGCCCAGCTCCGCGAGAACCTTCTTGGCGGCGTCCTCGCGGTCGATTTGCGACATTTCGCTGTAGTCGGTGGTCCGCGTCTCATAGCCGGTGATGCCCGGCGGCACGAAGGAATAAGCCGGGATCATGGTGTTCTGCCAAACCTTCTCGGCGAGATAGTCGCGGTCGATCGCCATCGAGACGGCATGGCGGAGTTTCACGTTGTCCCATGGCGCCTTCGGGATCTTGAAGACGTAGTAATAAGTGCCGAGATAGGGACCGATCTTGATCTGGTCGCCGAATTTGGTCCTGAGGTCGGCGAGTTGTTCGGTCGGAATGTCGTCATTGAGGTCGAGTTCGCCGGCTTCCAAACGCTTCACCGCGGTCGAGCGGTCCTCGGTCGGGATGTAATTGATCGTGTCGATCTTGACATTCGCGGCATCGAAGAAGTTGGCATTCTTGACCAGCTTGATGTGATCGTTGGGCACGAATTCGGCGAGCGTGTAAGCGCCGTTGGACACGAGATTGCCGGGCTTGGTGAAATCGGCGCCCTTGGCCTCGACATTGGCCTTGCTGACGGCGTAGGTCGCCTGGTGGGTCAGCATCTCGAGGATGTAGGGTGTGGGTGCATTGAGCGTCATTTCGAAGGTCATGTCGTCGACGGCCTTGACGCCCAATTCCTCCGGCTTTTTCTTGCCGCCGGTGATGTCGTCGGCATTGACGACGGGCGACAGCATGTAGGCATATTCGGCGGCGGTCGCCGGATCGACGAGGCGGCGCCATGAGAACACAAAGTCGTTGGCGGTTACCGGCGAACCGTCGGACCATTTGCCATCGGCACGCAGCTTGAAGGTGTAGGTCTTGCCGTCCGGCGATACGCTCCAGCTTTCGGCGGCGCCGGGAATAACTTCGGCCTTGGCGTCCTGCGCCGTGAGGCCAGAGAAAAGATCACGCAGAATATTGGCTTCATAAACGGTCGAGGTCTTGTGCGGATCGAGCGATTCCGGATCGGCGGAATTGCCGCGATTGAGAACGACCTCGGCGAACGCGCCGGAGGCGGTCATCACCAGCATCGTCGTGCCGGCGAGCAACGATTTAAAGTGCATATTCATTCTTTTTCACTCCCTGTTTTGGCACCCTTCCCCTAGCGGCCCCTGGCCCTGGGAAGGGCGGGTTGACGGGGTAAGCCTAGCATTGCGATTTACGCCTGTCGCCTGTTACGTAAACCTTGTGGGAAAGGGGTCTCTGTCTTGACGTCACTGGACAAAGGGTTTGCGAAGGCCGGAGCCAGCGCCTAAGTAAGCCGCCAGCTTCAATTTCCGGCCTCGCCGCCGGCAGTCGCGAGTATGCATGTCCATTTCCACGCCGCTTCTCGACACGATCCAAACGCCGGCCGATTTGCGCCTCATGGCCCCGGCGCAATTGCCGCAGGTCGCCGCCGAACTCCGGGCCGAGACGATCGACGCCGCCGCTATTTCCGGGGGCCATTTCGGGGCGGGCCTCGGTGTGGTCGAGCTCACCGTGGCCTTGCATTACGTCTTCAACACGCCGGACGACCGCATCGTCTGGGACGTGGGCCACCAGACCTATCCGCACAAGATCCTGACCGGCCGCCGTGGCGCCATCCGCCGCATCCGCCAGCGCGACGGCCTTTACGGCTTCACCAGCCGCGGCGAGAGCGACTACGATACCTTCGGCGCCGCCCACAGTTCCACCTCGGTTTCGGCCGGGCTCGGCATGGCCGTGGCGCGCGACCTGCGCGGGCGCGACAATAACGTGGTCTGCGTGATCGGCGACGGCGCCATGAGCGCCGGCATGGCCTATGAGGCGATGAACAATGCCGGGGCGCTGGATACCCGCCTCATCGTGGTGCTCAACGACAACGACATGTCGATCGCGCCCGCGGTCGGCGCACTCAGCAACTACCTCTCCTGGCTGGTGTCGTCGCGGCCGTTCCTGTCGCTTCGCGACATCGCCAAGCATCTGGCCAAGAAATTTCCGCGCACGCTGCGCACCGCCGCCGAACGGGCCGATGAATATGCCCGCGGCATGCTGACCGGCGGCACCTTGTTCGAGGAACTCGGCTTCTATTACGTGGGGCCGATCGACGGGCACAATATCGACACGCTGGTGCCGATCCTGCAGAATGTGCGCGATGCCAAGAAACTCGGGCCCATCCTCGTCCATGTGGTGACCGAGAAAGGCAAGGGCCATCCCTTCGACAAGGAGGATGCGGAAAAATACCACGCCATCGGCGGTTTCGATCGGGAAACCGGCGAGCTCAAGAAGGGCACGTCCAATGCGCCGACCTATACTTCGGTTTTCGCAAAATCGCTGATCGCGGAAGCCGAACGCGACGAGAAGATCGTCGCCATCACCGCGGCGATGCCGTCGGGCACCGGTCTCGACAAGTTCGCCGAGCGTTTTCCCACCCGCATGTTCGATGTCGGCATTGCCGAGCAGCATGCGGTGACCTTCGCCGCGGGGCTCGCCACGGAAGGCTTCAAGCCCTTCTGTGCCATCTATTCCACCTTTCTGCAGCGCGCCTACGACCAGGTTGTGCACGATGTGGCGCTGCAGAAATTGCCGGTGCGCTTTGCCATCGACCGGGCGGGACTGGTCGGCCAGGATGGCGCCACCCATGCGGGGAGCTATGATGTCTCCTATCTCTCCTGCCTCCCCGGCATGGTGGTGATGGCGGCGGCGGACGAAGCGGAACTGGTCCACATGGTGGCAACGGCCGTGGCGATCGACGATGGCCCGTGCGCTTTCCGCTATCCGCGCGGCGAGGGCGTGGGCGTCGATCTGCCCGAGCATGGCGTGGCGCTGGAAATCGGCAAGGGCCGCATCGTGCGGGAAGGATCGAAGGTGGCGCTGCTGTCGCTGGGGGCGCGGCTGCAAGAGTGTCTCAAGGCCGCCGACGATCTGACCTCGCTGGGACTTTCCGCCACCGTCGCCGATGCCCGTTTCGCCAAGCCCCTGGACGAGGCGCTGGTGCGGCGGCTGGTCAACAATCACGAAATCCTGATCACCATCGAGGAAGGTGCCATCGGCGGTTTCGGCACCCAGGTGCTGCATTTCCTGGCGCGGGCCAACCTGATCGGCGCCGGCTGCAGGGTGCGGACCATGTTCCTGCCCGACCGGTTCGTCGCCCACGCTTCGCCCAAGGAGCAATATGACGAAGCGGGGCTGACGGCGCGCCACATCGTGGCCGAGGTCATGGCGGCACTGGACCCCGGCAAGCGCCTCTTGGATATGAAGACCCTGGCCTGATCAGCGCCGGTCGGTCCAGGCGGCGATCTGCGGTACGACGAAAAAATTGACGGTGAGCTGCAGTGCGAGAAGCAGCGATGCCATGCGGCCGAAATCCTGCAGTGCCGGCAATGCCGAAATCGACAAGGGGGCCACGCCGGCCAGCAACACCAGCGGCGGCAGGACAGCGGCCCGCGCCGCCGAAGGATCGATGTCGGACATCTCGTGCTGGGCGAGTACCGCGGCCGAAGCGAGCCCGTAAGCAAGCGCCATGGTCGCGGCCGCAAGTCCGGCCGGTGTGACGGTGAGTTTGGCGCCCGCGATCGCCGCCGCCGACAGGCCGATCGCCATCGGCAGCGGCAACAGCACGGCAAGCGTCAGGTCGAAGCGCTGCAGGTAGGCCACGGCCAGGAAGGCGGCAAGCGCCAGCCCCGCCGCCAGGGCCGTGAAGGCGGCGGCGCGCATGATCTCGCCGCGGGCCAGCGCGACGATGGGATCGCCCGCCGCGCCGGCCGAGAATTTGCGAAGCGCTTCGGCGAAGCCCGGGCTCGAAACATCGGAGCGCGGTAGCACTTCGATCCGCCACAGTCCCTGCGGCGATTGAAATCGGCGGCGCAGCCCCGGATCGAGATCGCCGGGCGCGGGTTCCGGCAGGCCCGCGAGACGCTCGGCCGTCTCGTTCAAGGCGCCGAAGCCGCCGAACAAGGCGCTTTCAAGAGCGTCGATGCGGTCCTGCGACGGCGGCTGGGCCAGGGCGAAGATGGCGACGGCACGGCGCAGCCGGTGCGCGGCCTGGCGCAGGTCCGGCGCGGTGTTGCGATGATTGGCGATGGCGCGGAGCCCCGCTTCCAGCGCGGCAAACTGATTGTCCGTTTGCTGCAGCGTCGATTGCGGCGCGGGCGGCGGCAAGGGTGGCAGGAAGCCCGTGAGCTTCGCAAGGGCGGCGCGCTTGGCGGCAACATCCCGCGGCAGGAACAGGTCGATCCAGCGGATGGCGCCCACTTCCGGCATCCTGCCGATGACCGGGATCATCTGCCGCGCGGTAGTGCCGGGCGGCGCGATGAGATGGACGGCGCCGAAACCCGCCGGCCCGTCGAGAGGCGCTGGCGGCGGCGGTGCCTCGCCGTCGTCGCCGATCGCCAGACCGGTCAGAAACAGCGTTGCGAAGAGCGAAACCGGAATAAGTACGATTGCCAGTGACTGGCGGAACTGGCGGAACCCGCGCGAGGCCGGAGCCGCCATCGCCACATCGAACCAGTGTTCCAGCGGTTCGCCGTCCGCGGCTTCGAAGATCGTGAGGCAGGCCGGCATTAGCAGCAGGGCCCCGGCAAATGCCGCGATGATGGCGAAGGCCGCCAGCACCGCCAAGGCCGCGCTGGATGGCATCGGCGAGAGTATCCAGGTGATCCAGAAGGCCAGGACGATTGCGGCGAGGGTTAGCAGCAGGGCTCCCCTGCCCTGGGCGGCCAGCATGACGGCGGTGAGATGGCGGCTCCCGGCATTGCGCGCCGCTTCATAGGCCAGAGCGAAGACAACATTGAGCAGCAAGGCGGGCGCTGCGGCGGCGGCAATGAACAGCAAGGTCACGGAATCAAGGTGCTGGACATAGAACGCCGCAAAGCCAGCGGTCAGCGATACCGTCACCGCACCGCTCGCGGTGACCGAGGTAAACAATCTGCCGCTGCCGAGCCCAAGTCCGAGAACCGCCGCCGACAGCATCAGGGCGATCGCCAGCGGAATCCAATAGTCGCGGGCGGCGCTTCTTTGCGGCAGGGGCTCGGCAAGGGCGGGAACCAGCCATTCGATGTTTGCCGCTGTCTTGGCCGCCCTGGCGAAGGCAGCCGCCTCGCGCTCACGGCCGGCCGCCGGAGTTGCGATCACGAACCACGTCCGGCTCGCCGTTTCGAAGGTAAGTCCGGCAAGCGCCGGCCAATCGAGCGGCCTGGGCTTGCCTTCGATTTCGCCTTCGACACTTGCCGCTACGGCAAGCAGCAGGCCGTCGAGGCCTATCGGCGAGCGGCCCTGTTCGAGGGCGCGAACGATTTCGCCAACCAGCGCCGTCAGGCCGCCGAGATCGGGAGCGGCCCGCACCGCATGGAAAAGCGGCAGCATCGCCTCGGCGCGGCGGACGCGCGCATCGATCTCACCGGTGCCGGCAAAGAACACTCCGTAGCGGTCGTAAAATGGACCGGTGCCCGGGACATCCACAGCGGAGAAGAGATCGCCGCGCTGCTTCAGTCGCGCGGCTACAGCCTCGGCGGCGCGGCGGGCGGCGGGGGCCTCCGGCGCCTCGATGCGGGCGAAGAGTGCCGCCTCGATCCCGGGAAAATGCCGTGCCAGCGCCGCTTCGGCCGCAGCCGTGCGCGGATCGAGTTGAACCGCCGCGGGAGCTGCGGCGTCAACATCGAGGCGCAGGTAGGCAGCCGTGAGCGAGACCACCGCCAGGGCCACGAACACGGCGAGGACGGCGACCGGGCGAAGCACGGCGAGGCGGGCCAGGCGGGCGAAGGGATTGGGCCGGAGATGCAGCGAAGGATGCGGCCTGACCCGGCGCGCATGCGGTTTCCTCACCCGGCGCAATTCACTCGGCTCGATCATTGCGCGGACCGTCCCCTTATTGCATCCCCGTGCCGCGGGTTGCAGATTCGCTTAAGCCCCCGCATCATAGGCGCCGATCATCGGAATGCCAGAGTGGGGCGCAAACATGACGAAACCGGGCGGGAATCGCGGCTGGCACGAGCAGACCGTGGCGGTGCATGCGGGCGAATTCGTCGATCCCGTGACGCGCGCCGCCTCGCCCAATCTGGTGATGTCGGCAACCTTCGCGCCCACCGCCGTCACCGGATTTTCGGCCCGTGATGAAAAGGGTTACGAAGGCTTTATCTATGGCCGGGTGGCGAGCCCGACGGTGCGCCAGCTCGAACAGAAGCTGGCGGCGCTGGAAGGCGGCGAGGCCGCCCTTGCCTATGCCTCCGGCATCGCCGCCAGCCACGCGCTGATCTGCGGCAGGCTGGGCCAAGGCGATCATCTGCTAATGGCGGATACGAATTACGTCGGCGCCGCCGAACTTGCCCGCGACACGCTGCCGCGCTTCGGCATCGAAGTCTCTTTCGCCGATACGTCGCGGCCCGAGGAAGTCGCCGCCGCGATTCGGTCCAATACGAAGATGCTATGGCTGGAAACTCCGGCCAACCCGATCATGCGGCTCTGCGATATCGCCGCACTCGCCAGATTGGCGCATGACGCGGGGGTGCGCGATGTGGCGGTCGATTCGACCTTCGCTTCGCCGGTGGCGACGCGACCGCTCGAGCTCGGCGCCGATTTCGCGGTGCATTCGCTCACCAAATATATCGGCGGCCATGGCGATGCCATGGGCGGCGCCGTCATCGGCCGCCGCCACGACCTCGACGCCCTCAATCTCGAAGCCACGGTGCATTTCGGCGGCGTGATCTCGCCCTTCAATGCCTGGCTGATCCTGCGCGGCGCGGCCACGCTCCCCCTGCGTATGAAGGCGCACCAGGAAGCGGCCACGAAGCTCGCGCAATTCCTCGAAAACCATCCGGCGGTGGCGCGCGTCTTCTATCCCGGCCTTGCCTCGCACCCGCAACACGAGCTGGCGCGCCGCCAGATGAAGAATTTCTCCGGCATGCTCAGCTTCCAGGTGAAGGAGCCCGGTCTCAAGCTGGCGCAGCGCATGGTCGAGCGGCTCGAGGTCATTCACTATGCGGTATCGCTCGGCCATCATCGCAGCCTGATCTGCTGGATCGGCACCGGCGACATCCAGAAATCCACCTTCCGCCACGATCCGGAGGCGCTGCGCCGCTACCGCGAATACGCCGGCGACGGCGTCTTCCGCCTGTCGGCCGGCATCGAGGACGGCGAGGATCTCTGCGCCGACCTGGACCGGGTGCTCAGTTAGGCCGATCGGGGCCGTCGGTAGCGGGAAACGCGGGCGGCATCAGCGGTGATTGTGGCCATGGCGCGGTGCCGAGGAACTCGCAACATCCCCGGCCGCCATGCCGAAGCGAATATTGGCGACCGCGAGCGCCGGCAAATGTGCCAGCAGTTCATGCCGGAGAGAGGCCGTGATGGCGTTCGCCGCCGCCACCGTGAGGCCGTTGTCGACGACGATTGTCAGCTCCGCGTGCAACTTATGACCGACCCAGCGGGCTCGCGCATCGATCACCCCATCGATCCCGGCGACGTGACCGGCGGCGTGGCGGATGTCATCGACGATGCCCGGCTCGATTCCGTCGAGCATGCGCGTGAATACGGCGCGCGCCGACTGCCAGACTATGCCGAAAATCGTAACCGTAATGAGCAGGCCGACGATCGGGTCGGCCAGCGGAAAGCCGAGCCAAACCCCCGCCGCGCCGGCGACCACGGCCAGACTGGTCAGCCCATCGGTGCGGGCATGGTAGCCGTCGGCGATCAAAGCGGCGCTGTTGATCTGGCGGCCGACGCGAATCCGGAAAATCGCCACAGCCTCGTTGCCGAGGAATCCGGCAAGACCGGCGACCGCCAGCCAACCGAGCTGCTGGATCGCCTGCGGGTGAACGAGGCGGTCGATGGCCTCGTAGCCGGCCACGACGGCGCTCAAGAAGATAATCAGGACGACCGCGACCCCCGCGAGGTCCTCCACCCGGCCGAGTCCATAGGTGAACGTTGCCGTCGGTTTCCGGCGCGCCAGCCGGAACGCGACCCAGAGCGGAATCGCCGTTGTCGCGTCGCCAAAATTATGAACGGTGTCGGCAAGCAGGGCGACGCTGCCCGACACGAACACAACGGCGAGCTGCAGAATCGCGGTGATCGCGAGGACGACGAAAGACCATTTAATCGCCCAAATGCCCCGCTCGGTCGTCGCGATGCTCGGGTCGATGACGCCGTGGGTATGGCCGTATCCTTCCCCGTGGGCGCTGGTGGGCTCGTCATGGCCGTGGCCATTGGCGTGCCGGTGAGCGTGGCCACCCCAACCGAACCAGTTGCGAATACTGTCAAACATGGCAAGCTACAGGTACTTCGAGAGGGCTTTGAATTCGCGGAGGGCGGCCTTGGAGTCCATCCCGTCCGCGCCTTCGCCATCGCCAAGACAATGCTCGATATGATCCTGGATCAGCTCACGCTTGGCGTTGCCGACCGCCTTCTCGACGGCATGGAGCTGCTGGGCGAGGTCGAGACAGTGTCGTCCTTCGGCGAACATGGCGAGGACGGAGCCCAGGTGACCGTGAGCGCGCTTCAGGCGGGCAACGATAGCGGGATGGCTTGCGTGTTTCATGTTTGCCCTCGACCGGTCAAGCGGACGCCGCGGTGGAAACCGACGCGGGTTTTTTCAGAACCACGAACCAGGCGTAGTTAAGGACCCCTTCGTCGACAATTTCGAAGCCGGCACGCCGGGCCATGGTTCGCCATACGTGTTTGGACGTGAGAAAGAACGACAGCACGTTTGCCACTGCGAACATCGCCCAGCCCGGAACCCAGACCGCCATCAGGAAGCGGCTTCCAGGCTTAAGGACCCGGAACACCTCGCGAAGAGCCTGCTCTTTGTATTTGCCGAGGTGGTCGTAGACATTGGTGCTGACGGCGCTGTCGAAGCTCTCTGCGTCGAAGGACAATGCCGCGAGATCGGCGGTCTCTATCTTCACGCACCCGGTCAGGCCGGCGGCGCGCAGGTTGCGATCGAGAAGGTCGCGCCCGCCGCCGTCGATGTAACCGGCATCGAACCGGTCGACGGCCACGACACGGCCGTTGCGCAGAACCCGGCTCAGGGCGATCGTCGTGCGGCCGGCACCGCACCCGGCGTCGAGAACGACATCCCGGTCGCTGTGCAGCAGATCCACCATGGGAAGCACGATATGATCGGCGCTGCGGAACGAGCGCATGATGGAATTGCCGACGAAGAAGGCCGCTCCGAAGAGGACCGCAAGGAACGCCAAAGGCCACCAGTCCGGCGCGGCCATTTGAATTGCGACCGCGGCCGAGACGGCGACGAGCGCGCCGATCGCAAGGCCGTTCATCCATTCCGGCCCCCACCCGAAATCGTATTTTTCACCGGCGGCCGGGAGGCGCCCGCCTCCGGTCCCGAACAGGCGGCGAACCAGACGCCGGAGCGCCAAGATGTAAAGGGAGGCAAACAGGACGGCGGCGCCCACGAGGTGGAAGCCGGCGAACAGGAAGAGGGAATTCGACACCGCTTCCAGTGAGGGCACGTAGACCAACAGCAGCGCGCCGGCGATCAGGCCGAGCACGCCGACAATCCATGTATGACTGTGGATGTTCCTCCGCCGCGACCGGCTCATCGGGTGATTGTGTGCCATCCAGCGTTTTTCCTCCATCGGCGCCCGGTGAGGGGCACTTCAACGATTTTCATATCCTATCCTGGGGGATAGGATACGTCAAGTGCGATGGCTGCAACCTCCCGACACCGGTATCCGTCCGCGGGGAGGTCTCTCGCCGCCGAGAGTTGACGCGCTAACCCGCCTTGGCCTGCTGGTCGGCCCGCTTGTGGCGGCGGTAGGAGCGGATGCTGAAGGGAATGAGCGCCAGATAGGCGAAGGCCAGCACGGTCAGGAATTCCCACGGGAAAGCGATCAGCAGCACCACGGAAAAGGCGCCGAGGCCGAGGATCGGCAGCACCAGGTCGCGGGGAACCCAGGTGCCGAGATTCTTGCCGGAATAGGTGGGGATACGGCTCACCATCAGGATGGCAACCGCCGTCACATAGGGGGCGATGAACACCGCATATTTGTGCCCGTCGTCGATCACGCCGAGAAAGCCGAGATAGAGAGGCAGCATGGCGAGCGCCGCTCCGGCGGGAGCCGGCGCCCCGGTGAAGAAGCCGGAGGCCCAGGCGGGCTTGTCGGGATCGTCGAGCGCCACGTTGAAGCGGGCGAGCCTGAGGGCGCAGCATATGGCGAGCACCAGCGCCACCACCCAGCCCAGGCTGCGTAGCTGGTTCAGCGACCAGACATAAACGAGCAGTGCCGGCGCGACGCCGAAATTGACGAAGTCGGCAAGCGAGTCGAGTTCGGCGCCGAAGCGCGAGGTGCCCTTGAGAAAGCGGGCAAGCCTGCCGTCGACGGCATCCAGCATGATCGCCAGGATGATGGCCGCGGTCGCCAGTTCGAAACGGCTTTCGAGGCCAAGACGGATGGCGGTGATGCCACTGCACAAGGCCAGAAGCGTGATCAGATTGGGCAAGAGATAGCGGACCGGAACCTTCTTGAAGCGCCGGGCGGGCTTTCTGCCTTCATCGAGACCCGTATCGAACTCCGGTTCCACACTCAACTCCTGCGGCCGCCGCGCTCGCCCTCTTGCGAGGCAAGATCGGCAAGCACGGTTTCTCCGGCGACCGCCCGCTGGCCGACGCACACGAGAGCGTGGCAGCCCTTGGGCAAGTATACATCGACACGGCTGCCGAAGCGAATGAGGCCGAAGCGCTGGCCGGCGGCGAGGCGTTCGCCTTCGCTGACGAATTTCACGATGCGCCGGGCGATGAGGCCGGCGATCTGCACCACGCCAACGGCGCGGCCATCGGCCATCTCGATGGTGAGCGCCTGGCGCTCGTTGTCCTCGCTCGCCTTGTCGAGCTCGGCATTGATGAAGGCGCCGGGCACATAGGCGATGCGGTGGATGGTGCCTTCGACGGGCGAACGGTTCACATGCACGTCGAAGACGTTCATGAACACCGATATCCGCGTTACCGCCTCGTGGGGGAGGTCGAGTTCGGGCGGCGGCGTTACGTCCTCGATCATGCTGATGCGGCCGTCGGCGGGCGAAATCACCAGGCCATCGCGCAAGGGTGTGACGCGCTCGGGATCGCGGAAGAAATAGGCGCACCAGGCGGTGGCGAGGACGCCGAGCCAGGCCAGCGTTTCCAGGTCGAGCCAGAACAGGACCAGGGTCACGGCGGCGAAACCCGCCACGAAACGCCAGCCCTCGCGGTGAACCGGCACCAGAGCGGAGGTTACGCTATCGATGATCGACATGGCCCGTCATGTAGCGCGGCGGCGGCGCTTTGCAAAGCACATAGCAGGTGGAGCGCGCGGAGCCTCCCCAGCCCCCGCGCGCCCCTGCCACGCTGCTGTAGTTCCCTGTCAGTGGCACCGGCCGCCATAGGCGAACTTGATGACCCGGCGCGTCCACGGCCCGGAACCGCGCACCACGCCAAGCGTCTCTTCCGTCATGCGGCCGGCCACCGCGTCCAAAGTCGTTACGATCGTTCGACACTCCCCGATCCCGGAGCGCGCCCGGCTTGTTCCACCGCCGGTTCGCACCCATCGTTCCTTTCGGTCCCACGGATTTCCGCCGGGACATGGGGCGATCCTGCGCGGCAGACGTAAACAAAAGGGAATCCGGAATGGTTTCGATTCAATTTTTCGACGAATGAGACGCAAATCCGATGAAGAACGTTAACCGCCCGTTGCGCCGGACACCGCGATTCACTCGGCGCTAACCGTAGCCAATTCCTCGGCCGCGGCGGGTTGGCCTCGCTGATCGGAGTTGGCCGCCAGTTTCCGGCGCGCCTCGTCGGCCTCGCGCTGGCGGTTCCACATGGCGGCATAGACGCCCTTCTTGCGGAGCAGGTGTTCATGGGCGCCGCGCTCGGCGATGCGGCCGGCCTCGAGCACGATGATCTCGTCGGCATCGACGACGGTGGAGAGCCGGTGGGCGATGACGAGCGTGGTGCGGTTCTTCGAGACCTTGCGCAGCGCGTCCTGGATTTCCTGCTCGGTGTGGCTGTCGAGCGCCGAGGTCGCCTCGTCGAGAATGAGAATGGGCGGACCTTTCAGGATGGTGCGGGCGATCGACACGCGCTGCTTCTCGCCGCCCGACAGTTTCAATCCGCGCTCGCCCACCATGGAATCGTAGCCCTTGGGCAGGCTCATGACGAATTTATGGATCTGGGCGAGTTTCGCGGCGGCCTCGACTTGCTCGTCGTTTGCGTCGGGGCGGCCATAGCGGATGTTGTAGCGGATCGTATCGTTGAACAGCACGGTGTCCTGCGGCACCATGCCGATCGCCGCGCGCAGCGATTTCTGGGTGACGGCGGCGATATCCTGGCCGTCGATCAGGATGCGGCCGCCGGTCACTTCGTAGAAGCGGTAAAGCAGGCGCGAAATCGTCGATTTGCCCGCCCCCGAGGGTCCGACGACGGCGACCGTGTGGCCCGGCGGCACGGTGAAGGAGAGATCGCGGATGATCGGCCGCGCCGCATCATAGGCGAAGCTCACGCGGTCGAAGACCACTTCGCCCTTCGCCGTCTTCAACGGCCCGGCGTCCGGCTTGTCGGCGATCTCGGCGTTGACGGCAAGGAGGGAAAACATCTGCTCGACGTCGATCAGGCCCTGCTTGATCTCGCGGTAGGAGGAGCCGATGAAATTGAGCGGCATATAGAGCTGGACCATCAGGGCGTTGATCATGACGAAATCGCCGACCGTCGCCTGGCCCCTGGCGATCGCCATGGCCGACATGACCATGACGGCCGTCAAGCCAATCGAATAGAAGAAAGCCTGGCCGGCGTTGAGCACCGCCAGCGACACCCAGGTCTTGACCGCCGCCGTCTCGTATTTCGCCATCGAGCGGTCGAAGCGCTGGGCCTCGTGGTCCTCATTGCCGAAATACTTGACGGTCTCGAAATTGAGCAGGCTGTCGACGGCCTTGGTGTTGGCGTCGGTGTCGGCATCGTTCATGGTGCGGCGGATGGTGATCCGCCACTCGGTGGCGGCGTAGGTGTACCAGACATAGAAAACGACGGTGGCGAGGATCACCGCCGCATAGGCCCAGCCGAAGGACCAGGCGAGAACGCCGGCGACGAGGGCGATTTCGAGGATGGTGGGGAAGGTGTTGAACAGCGAGAAGCGCAGCACCGTGTCGATGCCAAGCGTGCCGCGCGAGACGATGCGCGACAGGCCGCCGGTGCGGCGCTCGAGATGGAACTTGAGCGACAGGGCGTGCAGATGGCGGAAAGTGCGGATCGCCAGATCGCGCACGGCGCGCTGGCCGACCTTGGCGAAGATGGCATCGCGGATCTGGGCCAGCACCACCATCATGATGCGGCCCACGCCATAGGCCAAGACCATGAACAGCGGCACCGAGACGGCGACCGCCGCCGTGCCGCCCGCGGCGGTCAGGGCATCGGTGGCGTATTTGAAGGCATAGGGCGTCGCGACGGTGACGATCTTGGAGACGACGAGCGCCAGCATCGCCGCGGCGATGCGCAGCTTCAGATCGGTCCGGCCGTCGGGCCAGAGATAGGGCAGAAGCTGCTTGAGCGTTTGCCATTGGTTGCCGTCGCCGCTTCCGGTCGTCGCGGCGGCGGGCGTCAGTTTGCGCGTCATGCTGTGCCGATGCCTGCGAAACTACGGCTGCGCCGGGGCGCCGCTCTCCTCGGCGGTCAGCGGGGTGCGGCGGGTGGGGTCGATCTTCTCGGGCGGCACCACTTCCGGCGTCCTGAAAATCTGGCCCGGATAGATCAGGTCGGGATCGCGGATGAATTCCTTGTTGGCCTCGTAGATGACCGTGTACTTGACACCGCTGCCATAGATGACACTCGAAATCCGCCACAGATTGTTGCCGGGCTGGATGACGATGCGGCCTTCCTTGGGCTGCGGCTCGGGTGCGGCGGCGGCGGTCACCTGAGTCTCGGGAGCGGCAGTTTCAGCCGCAGGCGCCTCGGGCTGGGCTTGCGGCTCCGCGGCGGCGACCTTGGCGGCCGCTTCGCGGAAGAAGGGAAGTTCGACGCGGCTTGCCACCGCACCCGCGGCATCGATCTCGTCGACGCGCAGCGCGTGGTTACCGGGCGCGATCTGGGCCGCACCCACAAAGCTCCAGCGGCCATCGGCGCCGGACCGGCTTTCGCCAACCGATGCGTTGTCGACATAGAGGCGCACGACGGCGCTGGCGGTGCCACGGCCCGAGAACATGATGTTGCCCCGGCTGTCATAATCGACGGCATCGAGGCTCACGGTGGTGGCGGGCGCGGCCGGAGCTTGCGCCGGCGCCGTCGTTTCGGGCTGTGCGGCGGCGGTCTCGGTTGCCGCGGGCGCCGTGGTTGCCGCCGGTGTCTGCAGAACCTGGGTCGGCTGGTCCGGCGACACCACGGCGACCATGGCTTGCTGCTGCTGCTCCTCCGGCACGGCGACGGCGACGGTCTCGCCCGCCGGCATGAAGGCCCCGGCTCCCGCCGGCTTCACTTCCAGCGTCAGGGCGCCGGTCCCTACCGGCAGCGGCTGCTCGGGGACCACGACGAAGTTGCCATCCTGGTTCGAGGTGGCGCTGCCGATCGTCTCGCCATTCAATTTGATCACCACTTCCGATCCGGCGACGGCGCGTCCGGCAATCACTGCCTCACCGGTCTTTTCGATCCGCACGGTGTCGAAGCCGGGCGCTTCGGCGGTAGCGGCAGGTGCAGCGGCTTCGGCAGTGGCCTCGGCGGGTGCGGCGGCTTCGGGTTCCGCCGGTGCCGCGGCGGCTACTTCCGCAGCAGGCTGCGCGGGTGCAGCGGCCTGTTCGGCGGCGGGTGCTGCGGCCTGTTCGGTGGCGGGTGCTGCGGCTTGTTCGGCGGCGGGTGCGGCGGCCTGTTGCGTCTCGGCCGGCGCGGCGGCTTCCACTACCGGCTGGGCGGGTTGAACCGGTTCGGCCGGTGTGGCCGGAGCATTTGTCACGGTCTGCGGCGAACCCGGATACCAGCGCTCCTTGGTGACGCCAACCAGCACCAGCAATGTTGCCAGTGCCAGGCCGATGAAAATCGCCAGCGGGTTCTTCTTCATTCGTGAGCCGTCCTGTTCCATGTTCTGCGCGTACCTGTGGCGAATGGACCCTTCGCTAGGTTCCGGTCGCGGTCTTAATAAGGCTCCGGGTGGCTTTCTGCAAAGATTCGCTGCACATTGGCTGCGGCCAATTTGCCGCTTCGTTGATTATTTCTGTCACACGCAAGGATTGTAATGACAGCACCGTCGAGGAAAATCTGTGTCTATTGCGGCTCGGGTCCGGGTCGCGATCCACGTTATATGGAGGCGGCCCGCGGCCTCGGCAAGGCGCTGGCGGAGGCCGGCATCGGCCTCGTCTATGGCGGCGGCAGCCTGGGACTGATGGGCGAATTGGCCCGCGCCGTGCTGGCCGGGGGCGGCCATGTCACCGGCATCATCCCGGAATTCCTGGTCACCAAGGAGCGGATGCTGACCGAAGTGAACGAGATGATCGTCACCCGGGACATGCATGAGCGCAAGATGACCATGTTCGAGCGCGCCTCCGGTTTCGCCGCCCTCCCCGGCGGGCTCGGCACGCTCGAGGAGCTCACCGAAATCTCCACCTGGGCCCAGCTCGAGCAGCACGCCAAACCGATCATCCTGTGCAATATCGGCGGCTACTGGGATCCGCTGGTCACTCTCCTCAAGCACATGCGCGAGGAAAACTTCATCCGCGAGGGCCTCGAGTTCAAGCTCGACGTGGTGAAGAGCGCCGACGAGGTGGTCCCCGCCTTCGATTTCCGGCTGCAGAAAAGCCGCGACCATCTGGCGCCGGAGCCGCTGATCCGCAAGCTTTAGACCGGCGCTTCGACCGCGAGGCGGCGGCTCCTTTCGCCGCGGATGGTGGAGACGGAGAAGATCGCCAGCGCCATCCAGATGATGACGAAGGACAAAAGCTTCCACTTGTCCATCGGCTCGCCGAAGATGAAGACGGCGGTGAGGAAGACCAGCGACGGCGAGATATATTGCAGCAGGCCGGCGGTCGAATAGCGGATGCGCTTGAGCGAGGCGGTGAAGAGTACCAGCGAGGATGCGGTGAGAGCGCCGCAACCCATCAGCATGGTTGTGTCGAAGACATTGCCGCCGAAACGCGCCTCGCCACGGCTGGCCAGCCACAATTCGGCCAGCAGCATGGGAATGGCGATGATGCCGGTTTCGATGAGAAAACCCTGGGTGGGGCCCACCGGAATGGTCTTGCGCAGGAAGCCATAGAGACAGAAGGTCGTCGCCAGCATCACGCCGAGCCAAGGGAAAACGCCGGCGGCGAAGGTCTGGACCAGCACGGCGACCGCGGCAAGCCCGATCGCCACGATCTGGGCGCGGGTGAAGCGCTCGCCGAGGAACAGATAGCCCGCCACCACATTGAGCAGCGGATTGATGAAATAGCCGAGGCTCGATTCGAGGGTGCGGCCCACCTCGATCGACCAGACATAGAAGCCCCAGTTGAAAACGATGAGGCCGCTGGTCAGCGTCAGGATGGCCAGGGTGCGGGGCGAGGCGACGGCCTTCAGCACATCGCGGTATTGCGCCAGCCACCAGACGATGAGGGCGGCGATGGGGAGGGACCAAAGCCCGCGATGCACGGCGATCTCGAGGGGCGAGATATGGCGGATGAGCCCGAAATAGACGGCCATGCCGCCCCAGACGAGATGCGCCAGCACGGCGAAGAGTACGCCCTTCTCGGCTTCGCCGAGGCTTGCGCGGGTCATGGATCGATCGGCGGCGGACATGGCTGCCGTTTAGCCATGGGCAGCACAGCACGCAAACGGAGCCTCGGCATGGACCGCATGACGGGAGAGCATGTCAATCGGCGGCAACGCCTTCGCGAACGAACTTCCAGGTGATCGAGTCGGAGAGCGCCTGGAAGGAGGCATCGACGATATTGGGCGAGACGCCGACGGTGAACCAGCGATTGCCCTTGCCGTCGCGGCTTTCGATCAGAACCCGGGTCGTGGCTCCCGTGCCGCCATTGAGGATACGGACCTTGTAATCGACGAGTTCGAGATCGTCGATGTAGCGCTGGAACTTGCCGAGGTCCTTGCGCAACGCCACGTCGAGGGCGTTGACCGGGCCGTTGCCTTCGCCGGCATTGAGATAAACCTCATCGCCCACCTTCACCTTGACCACGGCCTCGGAGATCATCTGCTTGTCGCGCTCCTCGACGATGACCCGGAAGGAGAGCACGTCGAAATATTTCGGCACGCTGCCGAGGGTACGGCGGGCGTCGTTGGCGCGGAGGAGGAGAGCTCCGCGGCGGGCCGCGGCTTCGCGCTCGGCGGCATCGCCGCCCTAGGCGGAATCGGGCACGGCCTCGCGGCGGTGGGCTACGCGATC
>CAYOZR010000051.1:0-20311 GCA_964408555.1 uncultured Aestuariivirga sp. | reverse complement strand
GAATGAATGTGGCAGAACTAAAGGGTGGCCCGGGGGCACGGTGGGATGGGCGAAGGGGCCCGGCGCCTGGCCGGGGCGCACCGGCGCGTCGATCCAGCCTTTGTCGAAAAAGCCCTTGGCGATCGACGCCATCTCGGGGGCGAATTCGCCATAGGCCTTGAGCACGATCTGTTCGGCGTCGGCCCACGGCACCTGGCGCGTATCCTCCTCGGGCAGCGGCGCATTGCGGTCCCAGTGCATGAGCTTGTCCTTGCCGAGCCATTTCGCCTTCATCCGGTAGTAGCGGTACGATAGCTTCGGGTAGGCGGCGCGCACCGCCTCGACCAGGGCCGCCACCACTTCGGGCTCGACCCGATTGGCCAGATGCCGCGCATCGGCGATGTCCTTGAAGCCGCGCCAGCGGTCGGAAATCTCCCGGTCCTTGGACAGCGTGTTGGTGACGAGCGTGAACAGCCGGAGATTTTCCTGGAAGGTCTTGGCCAGCGCTTCGGCCCCCGCCTTGCGCTTGGTTTCGTCCTTGTCCTGCAGTAGGTTCAAGGCGGGTTCCAGCGACAGCTTCTCGCCGTTCACCTCGAAACGCAGGGCCGCCATGGTCTCGTCGTACAGGCGGTTGAAGGCGGAAAATCCGGTCTGCGATTTCTCCAGGAACAATTGCTCGAGCTTGTCTTCGAGCTGATAGGGCTTTTCCTTACGCAGGTTGTCGATCCACGGCCGGTAATGGGCGAGTGCCGGCACCTGCATCGCCTGTTCGAGTGCTGTATCATCAATGCGGTTGAGCTCGAGTTCGAAGAACAAGAGCCCGGTCGAGATGTCGGTGAGCTTGGCGTTCACGTCGCCATAGAACTTGCCACGCTTGGGATTGGTCGTGTCGCCCACATAGTAAAGCTGCCCATAGGACCCGGTGCGGCCGAGCAAATCCGACAATGCCTCATAGGCCCTGAGCGCCTCCGCCAGTTCCACGCCGCTCAAGCCGGCGAGCTTGCCGCGATATTTTTCCGCGAAAGCCTTGGCCTCCGCCTCGCCCTTTGTCATGTCGGCGGCGAATTCCGGCGCTTCCGGCGAGGCATAGAGATCGGCGAGATTCCATTCGGGCAATTGTCCAAGCGCGGCGGCGGTCATGTGCGGTCCCTTGTGATGGCGGACCACTCATATGGCGGATGGAACGCCTTACCGCAACGCCCGCAAGGCATTGAGGATCACCGCCACATCGATCACCTCCTGAACCAGCGCGCCCTGCACTGGCGGCAGGAAGCCCAGGGCCGCAGCGGCCATCGCCGCGATCGAAAGGCCGAGTCCGGCATAGACGCTCTGCAGTGCGATGCGGCGCGAACGCTTGGCGATCTCGACCGCCTCGCCGATCCGTTCGAGATCGTCGGTGAGCAGCACCGCATCGGCCGCTTCGGAGGAAGCGGGCGAGCCGCGCGCGCCCATCGATATGCCGATATCGGCGGCGGCCAGCGCCGGCGCGTCGTTCACGCCATCGCCCGCCATCAGCACCACCCCGTGCCGGCGCTCTTCCAGGACGATATCGACCTTCTCCTGCGGCGTCAGTTCGCTGCGCAATGAATCGAAGTCGAGTGCCGCCCCGATCTTTTCCACCACGGCGCGGTGATCGCCGGAGGCCAGCACGATGCGGGCGATGCCCGCCTGCCGCAGCCGCGCTAGAGCCACGGCCGCATCGCCGCGCAATTCATCGGCGAGAATAAGATGCCCGGCGAGGTGGCCGTCGATCGCCACCGCGACGATAACCGAGCCCGCGGCGGCTTGCGGTGTCACAATCCGATGCCGCTTCAGCTTGCGCGCCACATAGTGAATGCCGCCGACCGCCACCCGATGGCTTTCCACATGGCCTTCGATGCCCTCGCCTGCCGTCTCGCGCACATCTCGCGGCATGGTCAGTTTCAAGCCGGCCTCACGGGCCGCCTCGACGATCGACACCGCGATGACATGGCCCGAGGCCTGGTCGAGCGAGGCCGCGAGCCGCAGGATTTCATCGGCCGTCCGCCGCGCCGCCGGCTGCACGCCGATCAGCCTGGCATGGCCATGGGTGAGGGTTCCGGTCTTGTCGATGACCAGCGTCGCGGCCCGCGCCAGCGTCTCCAGCACCGGCCCGCCCTTGACCAGCACGCCGCGCCGCGCCGACTTGCTGATGCCGGAAATAATGGCGACCGGCACCGCCAGGATGAGCGGACAAGGTGTGGCCGCGACCAGCACCGCCAGCAGCCGCAGTTTTTCGCCGGTCACCAGCCAGGCGCCGCCCGCCAGCAGCACGGTGAACAGAAGAAACCAAAGCGCGAAGCGGTCGGCGAGCCGCACCATCGGCGCCTTGGCTTCCTGGGCTGCCTCAACCAGGCGGACGATGCTCGAATAAGTGCTCTCGGCCGCGCTGTGCGTGGCGATCATGTCGAAGGCCATGTCGAGACTGGTCGAACCGCTCAGCGCCTCTTCGCCCTCGCGCCGCAGCACCGGAACCGATTCGCCGGTCAGCACCGCCTGATCGAACAGCGCCGTGCCGGAGGCCACCCTGCCGTCCACCGGTACCGTCTCGCCCTGCCGGACCAGGATGCGGTCGCCGGGCGTGATGGCATCGATCGGCGTCAGCTCCAGCTGGCCGTCGAGATAGCGCAACGCCGTCTTCGGCGCCCGGCCGATGAGCGCCCTCATCTCGGCGCGGGCCCGCGACTGGGCATAGTCCTCGAGCAACTGCCCGCCCGCATACATCAGCGACACGACCGCTCCGGCAAGCGGCTCGCCGAGCCCGATGGCGGCCGACATGGAGAGCGCCGCCACGATATCGAGCCCGAATTCGCCGCGCCTGGTGACCTTCCATATCTGCCGCAGCAACGCGCCGAGAACCGCCGCCGTCGCCGCCGACCAGATCGCCTCGGGCCATATGGCAAGCCCCGCCCATGCGGCCACAAGTCCCGCCAGCAGGCCGGCGGCCGATATTGCAGTCAGCAAGAGTTTGAACCGGTTCATCGCGCCAAACGCCTCAATCGATTGAAGATGACACGATTCCCGCATTGCGGCATGACCGGGATCAAACCGCCTCCGATTGTCCCCAAACGCGCTAACCCGTTAAGCCCCCCTTTACCCTTCACTGCCACAGTAACGGCGCAGACCAATAGGGAATGACATCGGTGCACAACCGGGAAACGGCGTCCGCGGTCAGACCTCTAATCCTGACCACAAAAGAGAGTTGTTAGTTTGAGCATGGCCTCCCGCGTCCTCATCGTCGAAGACGATCCCGCCCAGCGTCGCATTCTCGAAGAACTGGTGAAACGCTTCGGCTTCGACCCACTTTCGGTCGATGGCGGCGCCAAGGGCATCGACACCCTGAAAAGCCCGTCTGGCGGCACGATCGAACTGGTGATTCTCGATCTCAACATGCCCGGCATGGACGGTCTTGAATTTCTCGAAAGGCTGCAGGGGGTGCGCGGCGACTTGCCGGTGATCGTGCAGACCGCGCAGGGCTCGATCGAAACCGTGATCAAGGCGATGCGGGCCGGTGCCGACGATTTCGTCGTCAAGCCGGTGTCGCCCGAGCGTCTCAAGGTCTCGATGCAGAATCTGCTGAAAGTGAACGCCCTCACCGAAGAGGTGAAGCGCCTCAACAAGAAGGTGGGCGGAACCCTGACCTTCGGCGATCTGATCGCCTCCTCGCCGGCCATGGCCAATGTCATGCGCCTCGGCCGCCGCGGGGCACAATCCAATATTCCCATCCTCATCGAAGGCGAATCGGGCGTCGGCAAGGAAATGATCGCCCGTGCCATTCAGGGCGAGAGCGAGCGGGCGGGCCGGCCCTTCGTCACGGTGAATTGCGGCGCCATTCCGGAGAATCTCGTCGAGTCGATCCTCTTCGGCCACGAGAAAGGCGCCTTCACCGGCGCCACCGGCCGCCACACCGGCAAGTTCCAGGAAGCCGACGGCGGCACGCTGTTTCTTGACGAAGTGGCCGAGCTGCCGCTCGACATGCAGGTGAAACTCCTGCGCGCCATCCAGGAGGGCGAGATCGATCCGGTCGGCGCGCGCAAGCCCATCAAGGTCAATATCCGGCTGATCTCCGCCACCAACCGCAACATGATCGACATGGTCAAGGCCGGCCAGTTCCGCGAGGATCTCTATTACCGGCTCAACGTCTACCCGATCATGGTGCCGCCATTGCGCGACCGCAAGGAGGACATCCCCGCTTTGGTCGAGCACTTCATCATTCGTTTCGCCGCCGAGGAGGGCCGCAAGGTGCGCGGCGTCGATCCCCAGGTGTTGGCCATGCTGCAGGCCTATTCCTGGCCGGGCAATGTCCGGCAATTGGAGAACACCGTGTTCCGCGCCATTGTCCTGTGCGAGGGCGATCGGCTGGAAATCCAGGACTTCCCGCAGATTGCCGCCATGGTCGAGGGCTACGAGATCAAGATTCCGGATGCCCCGCCTGCGCCGCCCAAGCCGGTGCTGCCGCGAGGTACGGCTGCCATGGCCGGGGGTGCGCATGTGGTGCGCTCGGTCGGCGCCGCCGTGAGCGACGGCATGGCGCTCGGCATTCCCGCGGTGACCGATGGCGGCCACATCCGCAAGCTCGAGGAGGTCGAGGCCGACATGATCCGGCTGGCCCTGAACCGCTACCGCGGCCAGATGTCGGAAGTTGCGCGCAAGCTTGGAATCGGGCGTTCGACGCTGTACCGGAAAATGAAAGATTTAGGCCTCGAGGAGGCAAATGGGTAACACCGTTCATATATTGTAGTGGAATAGTCTGCCCCAGTTGAATTGCTTTATGAGGGGCATTAGGTTCGCTGGCTTGAGGCAGGAATCGGCGTCGATGAAAAACTTCGTGGTGCGGATTGCAGTTGCGGCGGCGGCCCTTGCGGTTGCCGCGGGAGTCGCCTTTGCCGATGACTCGGTGATCGTGAAGAAGAAGAAGGGGTTGTTCTACGACCTGTTCGGCGGCGGCTCCAGTTCCAATTCGGTTCCACAGCGACAGGCGGGCAATGACTGGTGGGAAGAAGACGGCAAGATCCGTTTCTTCTTCGATAATCCCCGGCAGAAGAAATATAGCTTGGGCGACGCCGACGCCGATGTCGATCCGGGCTACGGCATGGGCAATCTCACCTATGTGCCTGACAAGCTTGTGCCTCTTGCCCAGGAATCGCTCGTGGCACCGCGGCCTGCCGATGCCGCAGCCGCTGCGATTTATGATGCCCTCACCGATCCCGAGCTTTCCATCCGCATCGTGCAGGAGGAACGGCAGGCGATCCTCGATCACTATATTGCGACCGGTTTCCGGCCGCTATGGATCGCGGACGGCAAACTGGCGCCGCGCGCCGAAGTGGTTCTCGCGGTATTAGCGGCAGCCGGCGACGAGGGAATGGAACCGGCCAATTACCTGCCTCCATCGCTTGCCGGTTTCGATGCCGCATCGCGGCCCGTGGCCGGCGATATGCAGGCCCTTGCACGTCTCGATCTCGGCCTCACCGCCATGACCCTCAAATACGCCCGGGATGCCTCGGGCGGCCAGTTCGATCCGCGCCGCCTGTCGCGTTACAACGACATCGCTCCGGAGGCCGTTTCCGCCGCTCAGACGATCAAGGTTCTGGCCTTTTCGCCTTTCCCGGACTCCTACTTGCGCGATTTTCAGCCCAAGCACCCGGCTTATGCCGCGATGAAATCGGCGCTGGCCGAGCTGCGCGGGGAATTGGCGGGCCGCGAGTTCGTGCCGATTCCGGAAGGCAAGCGGGTGAAGCCCGGACAAAGCGATTCCCGCATCGTTGCGCTGCGCGACCGGCTCAAGGATATGGCGCTGCTGCCGCCCGAGGCCGCCCTTAATCCCGATAGCGAGACGCTCGATCCGGCGCTCTCGGCGGCGCTCAAGCAGTTCCAGAAGCTAGCCAAAATCAAGGAGACCGGCGCGCTCGATGGCGCCACCGTCACCGCCCTCAACGATCGCGGCAGCGACCGCGATTTGCGCCGCCTCACCTACAATATGGAGCGGATGCGCTGGCTGCCGAAGAATCTCGGATCGAAATTCGTCTTCGTCAACACTGCCGCCTTCCAGGTCTCGGTGATGGATCGTGGCAGCGAAATCTGGCGCAGCAGGGTGATCGTCGGCAAGCCGATGAACCAGACGGCGGCCTTCCACGATGAAATCGAAACCGTGGTGTTCAATCCCTCCTGGGGCGTTCCGCCGTCGATTACCGCCAATGAATATCTGCCAAAGCTGTGGGAGGACCCCGGCTATCTCGACCGCGAAGGCATCCAGGTGATCGATTCGAGCGGTGAAGTCATCCCGTCTTCCTACATCGACTGGACGGCCTATAGCGGGCGTGTGCCATTCGACATCGTGCAGCCCCCCGGCCGCGGCAACGCGCTAGGCGAGATCAAATTCCTGTTCCCCAACAAACACAATATCTACATGCACGACACGCCGACCAAGAAGCTGTTCGCCAAGGATATGCGGGCCTACAGTCACGGTTGCGTCCGGGTGCAGAACCCGCGTGAATTTGCCACTGTACTGCTCGGCTGGAGCCGCGCCAATGTAGACAAGAACACCGACAGCGGCGTGAGCCAGACGGTCAGGCTGCCGGCCAAGGTGCCGGTGCACATCACCTATTTCACCGCTTGGCCGGATAAAAACGGAAAGATCTTGTATTTCAATGACATCTATGGCCGCGACCAGGCCATGGAGAAAGCCATCTCGGCACTGACCCTGGCCCAACGCTGATCGCTGCCGGGGCGCGGGCGGGCGTTTAAGTGCCTGTTAATTATACTGGTTCAGATTTGAATCAAATATGGAGCGTGGCCGCCATGGGCTGGCCGCATTCTTGTTTGATGTCCGGATTGGGTGTAAGCGGGTTTTCGGCCTGCTGGTTGAACCTGAACGGGGAACCAGAGGGAATCGGGGAATAAACCCGGTCGTGTGTGGGGTATGAGTTTGGACTGCAGGGAATCCGGACACTGTCAGCCATTGATAGCGCGTTATAGAAGAGCCTTGGTATCGGCCGCCATCGCCGTTGCATTCGTCGTCGGCGCCTGGACGGTCATGGGCTCGTCGGCATTCTCCGGCGGCGAAACCCGCACTCTCTCGCTTTATCACGTCCACACCCGCGAAAGCCTGACCGTGACCTACATGGTCAATGGCAAATACGTTCCCTCCGCTCTCAAGAAGATCAACTATCTGCTCCGCGACTGGCGGCGCAACGAAGTCATCAAGATCGATCCCAAGACCGTCGACCTGATGTGGGAGCTCCACGCCGATCTCGGCTCGCAGCGTCCGATCCATATCGTCAGCGGCTACCGTTCGCCCCGCACCAACGCGTTCCTGCAGAAGATCGGCCGCAACGTGGCGACCAAGAGCCAGCACATGGTCGGCAAGGCCATCGATATCTATTTCCCCGACATTCCCACCGAGAAGATCCGCAACAGCGCGCTGGTCCGCAAGGTGGGCGGCGTCGGCTACTACCGCACTTCTGGCGGACCGACCGGCTTCCTGCATATCGATTCCGGCAGGGTGCGTCAGTGGGGCCCGCCGATCGGCTCGATGCAGATGGCCAAGATCTTGCGCGACTACCGCAAGACCGTCGGCGCCCGTCTCGGCCGCAAGGAGCAGCTGCTGATCGCCGCCGCCGACAGCAATGAACCGCCGCCGGTTGCCGAAGAAGGCGGTGAGGACGATGTTGCCGAACTGGCCGCCTCCGGGACCAAGACCCCGCCCAAGGCGAACCCCGCCGAGGCGGCGCCGAAGGAACTGGTCAAGGGCTATCCGGTTCCCAAGCCGCGGCCCAAGCCGATCGAAGTGCTGATCATGGCGGCGGCCAACATGAAGATCGAGCCCGCCTCGGCCCCGCCGCCGTCGCAGGTCGCCCATCCCAAAGCCTCGCCGGTCACCGACAGCATCGGCACCGTCGAAGCCGCCGCGACCATGATCGAGCCATCCACTTTCGAGCAGACGTCGAATGTCTCCGCCAAGGGAAGCCTTGCCGCCTCACTGCGCGACGGCACCGCCGACGGCTTGCCGACCATCGAGACCATCGCCGCTTCGGCGGCCGGCGAGGATCTGTTCTGGTGGCCGCGCCAGATCGTTTTCAGGCCCGATCAAGCCGTCCGGCGCGACGGCGCGCCGCGGCAGTTCAGCGACACCTCCGCCACCATCCTGCCCGGCGGCGCCGAAGCTGCCGAACCGGTTGCCGCCGATGCCCTGGCGCTCTCGCGTCTGTTTCAGTCTTCGGTACAGCCGGCGCCGGGCAAGGGCGACAGGCTGGTGGTCAACCGCCAAGGCAAGGGCAGCCTGCCCGTGGCGATGGCGAGCAATGGCCAGCAACTGGGCCTGCTGAAATCGGAATAGGCTACCGCGCGATCGCGATCTACGCCGCCGCCTCGGTTTCACCCGGCAGCATCCCCAGCGCCTGCATGTAGAGATCGAGCATCGCCTGCTCTTCCTCGCGCTCGTCAAGATCCTTCTTGCGCAGCGAAACCACCTTGCGCAGCACCTTGGTATCGAAACCGTTGCCCTTGGCCTCGGCATAGACTTCCTTGATGTCGGCGGCGATCGTCTTCTTCTCTTCTTCCAGACGCTCGATCCGTTCGACCAGGCCGCGCAATTGTCCCTGGGCGAAGCTCGTTTTCGTGTCGGCCATTAAAAACTCTCCGGATTTCAGTGTTTGTGACTCTTCTCGAAAGCCGCCTTCTGCGCGGCGCGCTGGTACTTGGCTTTCCATTCGTCCTGCGGCATTCCGTAAACCATGGTGCGGACTTCCTCGCGGGTCACCGCGAAGCCCTTCGTCCTGGTCTCTTCTTCGAACCAGTTGGCCAGGCAGTTGCGGCAAAACCCGGCGAGATTCATCAGGTCGATGTTCTGCACATCGGTGCGCTTGCGCAAATGCTCGAGGAGTCTGCGGAACGCCGCCGCTTCCAGTTCGATGCGGGTCCTGTCGTCGATCTGCATGGTAATCCTCAGTGGCGTTCGATCCGGTGGATCGCGGGGTCATTCATAATCGGTTCGATAACGCGCGCCAGCCGCCCGGCCCATTCATCCACACCTGATTTGTGCCCGATCGGATCCCGCCGGATTTCGATCGGCACATGGGCAAGCCCGCCCGCCATGATTTCAAAGCGGTTTTCCGGGTCCATCAAACTCATGGACGGGGCATATGGATGAGGCTAAAGCCGCGGTCATCTTATTGCCAAACTTGCCAGCCGGATTAGAAGAATATGCCGGCGGCCGTTCGCCACGCCTGCCGTGGCAGTTGACGGCGCAAGGCCTTGAAGGGAATGTAATGACCGATTCGCGGATAATGCGGGGAGGCGGCACCATGGTTCGGGCATTGGCGATAGGCGTGGGGGCGCTTGTCGCGCTCGCCGCCGCCAGCCTGCCGGCGAAAGCCGATCTCAAGATGTGCAACAACACGGCCAGCCGTGTCGGCGTGGCGCTGGGCTACAAGGACAAGGAAGGGTGGGCCAGCGAGGGCTGGTGGACCATCGACTCGCAGAAGTGCCTCGTCCTTCTCAAGGGAGCGCTGATCGCCCGTTACTACTACGTCTACGCCGTCGATTACGAGAAGGGCGGCTCGTGGGGCGGCAAGGCGATGATGTGCATCCGCGACAAGATATTCACCATCCGCGGCCTCGATAGCTGCGTCGAGCGCGGCTACCAGAAAATGGGTTTCTTCGAGGTCGACACCGGTGAGGAAACCGACTGGACGGTCTCGCTGTCCGGCGAAAAGACCTCGCAGGGTCAGTAGCCGGCGTGCGCCGCAATCGGAAGGTCAAGATCGTCGCCACTTTGGGACCCGCCTCGGCGGCGCCCGAGATGATCGAAAAGCTGTTCCTGGCCGGCGTCGATGTTTTCCGCATCAACATGAGCCATACGCAGCACACGCTCCTTGCAGAGCTGCACGGCCACATCCGCAAGATCGAAGCCGGGTTGAACCGCCCGATCGGCATACTCGCCGACCTGCAGGGACCGAAGATCAGGATCGGCACCTTCCGCGGCGGCGAGGCGAAGATCGAAGCGGGTGGCAGCTTCGCCTTCGATCTCGATCCAGCACCCGGCGATGCGACGCGCGTTCACCTGCCGCATCCGGAAATTTTCGCCGCCGCCAAGCCCGGCGACAATCTTCTCCTCAACGACGGGCGCCTCAGGGTCGAGATCGTCAAGGCCGCCGCCTCGCGCCTCGAGACGCGGGTGGTCTTCGGCGGCACGCTCTCCGACCGCAAGGGCGTCAATCTTCCCGACACGGTGATCCCCATTCCGGCGCTGACCGAGAAGGACCGCGCCGATCTCGAGGCCGCCGCCAGTGTCGGCGTCGACTGGATCGCGCTGTCCTTCGTGCAGCGCCCCGAGGATGTGGCCGAGGCGCAAAAGCTGGTGCGCGGCCGCGCCGGAATCATGGCCAAGATCGAAAAGCCCTCGGCCCTCACCTGCCTCACCGAAATTCTCGAGATCGCCGACGGCATCATGGTGGCGCGCGGCGATTTGGGCGTCGAGCTGCCGCTCGAGACCGTGCCCGGCTGCCAGAAGCGGATCACCCGGGCGGCCCGCAAGGCCGGCAAGCCGGTGGTCATCGCCACCCAGATGCTGGAATCGATGATCGCCGAGCCGGTGCCGACCCGCGCCGAAGTCTCCGACGTCGCCACCGCCGTCTATGAGGGCGCCGATGCCATCATGCTGTCGGCCGAGAGCGCCACCGGCAAATGGCCCGACAAGGCGGTCGCCACCATGGACCGCATCGCCCAGACGGTCGAGCGCGATACGCTGTATCACGGCATTCTGACGGCCCAGCGCAACGAGCCGCAGCCGACCAGCGCCGATGCCATTTCGGAAGCCGCGCGTTCCATTTCCGAACGGCTGAATCTCGCCGCCATCGTCTGCTACACGGGCTCGGGCTCGACCGGCTTGCGCGTGGCGCGCGAGCGGCCGGAAACACCGGTCATCGCGCTCACACCGATTACCGCAACGGCGCGCCGCCTGGCGATCGCCTGGGGCCTGCACTGTGTATTGACCGCCGACGCCCAGGATCTCGACGATATGGTGGCGCGAGCCTGCCACATCGCCTTCGCGGAAGGCTTTGCCCAGCCCGGCCAGCGCATCATCATCACCGCCGGCGTGCCGCTGGGAACCCCCGGCGCCACCAACATGATGCGCATCGCCTATGTCGGCAAGGACGGCGCGGCGGGGAATTAACCCTCGTCGATGGTGATCACCCGCAGAATTTCATCGTTCTTGAAGCCGAGCGCCGACGGGTTGCGCACGCCGGGAATGAAGGCAACGTCATAGAGTTCGCGCACCACGCCTTCGAGCCGCACCCAGGCGATGGTATCGCCGCTCTTCGTATCGACGACGATGAGGCCGCAGCGGGCCTCGGCGCCGTTCCGGGCCAGGGCCGCATCGAGCGGCAGATCCTGAAAAGTGCGGTTCTCGCGCGCCAGCGACAGCCCGGCGATCGCATGATCTCCGGCGAAGGCCAGCCCCCTGGCGAATCCCGGACAGAAGGCCCGCGGCGCGAAGCGCTTGCGCTTCACATCCACAATGCCCAGTTCACCGCTGCCGGAATTGAGAACCCACAGCGCGCCTTTGTGCAGGCGCGGCGAATGCGGCATCGACAGGCCCTCGCAGATGATTTCATTTGTCGTCACATCCATGGCGATGCCGCCATCGGCGCGCTTGTCGCGCCAGCCGTCGGAAACATTCGACGCCGACACCATGGTGACATAGCGCGGCCTCCCCTTCTCCATCGCCAGCCCGTTGAGATGGCAGCGGTCTTCCGGCGCCAGCTTGCCGACGAAGGGCGGCCGCCACAGCGGCTTGAAGCTCCAGCCGTCCGAGGCGGCGGCAAGGCACGAGAACAGCGTGTTGACGAACACCGGCCTGCCGTCGGCATCGAAGCCCACATCGTGTACGTCGAGATCGCCGGTGATCCATGCGAGCCGCGGCACGAACACGGCGTCATGGGCGCCCTGCACCGTGCCGCGCGGCAGCGCATTGTCGAAACGATAGAGCTGATATTGCGTGGCCAGCAGCAGCGCGCGTGAATCGCCGCTGACGCCGAGCCCCATGCAGCGGGCGAAGGTGCGCTCGAACACCGCCAGCTTGCCGTCGCTCTTCAGCCCGAGCAGGAAAAACTTCCCCGCTTGATAGGTGGTGAAGGCAATCGCCCCGCCCGCCCTGGCCAGCCAGCTTTCGAAACCGCGCGAGGTGGTGATTGCGAAGGCTTCCTGCGCCATGTCCATTGTCCTTAACCGTTAAGTCCCGAGCCAAGCATCCGCACCGGACGATTGCAATCCGGCCCGCCGGCCATTGCGTCTATAGTGTCTTAAAGTTAAGGTCATTTATCACTGATCTGCGCCGATCATCGGGGAGTGCTTTCCCGCCGGTTCTTGGCCGGCCCATTCCGAACCGTGCGAAGGAGACCGGGGATGACAGCCATCGGTCAAGCCATGCCGGCAGCAATGCCAAAATTGTCCCGCGCGGCGGTCTGTACGCTTGCCGCGCTGGCTTCGACGGCGCTGTCAGTGCCGACCCTGGCGGCGGAGTTTACTGCAACCATCAATCTCTCTACCATCAATAGCACCACCGGCGTGCGTCTCGATGGCGTGGCGGCGAGCGACTTTAGCGGTGTTTCGGTCGCCAGCGCCGGCGATGTCAATGGCGACGGCTTTGCCGACCTGATTGTCGGGGCATCGGGGGCCGATCCGAATACGCTGTCTGCCGCGGGATCGAGCTATGTGGTGTTCGGCAAGGCCGCGGGCTTTGCCGGCGGCAACCTCGATCTCTCGGCCCTCAACGGCGGCAATGGTTTCCGCCTCGACGGCGTGGCGGCGAGCGACTTTAGCGGTGTTTCGGTCGCCAGCGCCGGCGATGTCAATGGCGACGGCTTTGCCGACCTGATTGTCGGGGCATCGGGGGCCGATCCGAATGCGCAGTCCGGCGCGGGATCGAGCTATGTGGTGTTCGGCAAGGCCACGGGCTTTGCCTCGGCGATCGCTCTCTCCACCCTCAATGGCGGCAACGGTTTCCGCCTCGACGGCGTGGCGGCCGATGATCGAAGCGGCATTTCGGTCGCCAGCGCCGGCGATGTCAATGGCGACGGCTTTGCCGACCTGATTGTCGGGGCATCGGGGGCCGATCCGAATACGCTGTCTGCCGCGGGATCGAGCTATGTGGTGTTCGGCAGGGCGGCGGGCTTTACCTCCGCCATCAATCTCTCGACGCTTAACGGCAGCAATGGTTTCCGCCTCGACGGCGTGGCGGCCACTGACAGAAGCGGCTTTTCGGCCGCCGGCGCCGGGGATGTCAATGGCGATGGCTTTGCCGATGTAATGATCGGAGCTCGTTACGCCGATCCGAATACGCTGTCCAACGCGGGATCGAGCTATGTGGTGTACGGCAAGGCCTCGGGCTTTGCCTCGGCGATCGCTCTCTCCACCCTCGATGGCGGCAACGGTTTCCGCCTCGACGGCGTGGCGGCGGGTGACTACAGCGGCTTTCGGGTCGCCGGCGCCGGGGATGTCAATGGCGATGGCTTTGCCGATGTGATGATCGGGGCCTATGGCGCCGATCCGAATGCGCTGTCTGGCGCGGGATCGAGCTATGTGGTGTTCGGCAAGGGCCCGGGCTTTGCCTCCGCCGTCAATCTCGCCACCCTTGACGGCAGCAATGGTTTCCGCCTCGACGGCGTGGCGGCCAGTGACTACAGCGGCCGTTCCGCCGCCGGCGCCGGAGATGTCAATGGCGACGGCTTCGCCGATGTGATGATCGGGGCCTTTTTTGCCGATCCGAATGCGCTGTCTGGCGCGGGATCGAGCTATGTGATGTTTGGCAAGGGCCCGGCTTCGGGCGGCTTTGCCTCGGCCATCAATCTCTCCACCCTCGACGGCGGCAATGGTTTCCGCCTCGACGGCGTGGCGGCAAGTGACGAAAGCGGCTCTTCGGTCGCCAGCGCCGGAGATATCAATGGTGACGGCTTTGCCGATCTGATCATTGGGGCCTTCGTTGCCGATCCGAATTTGCTGTCTGGCGCGGGATCGAGCTATGTCCTCTATGGCCGCGCCCCCGATGCGGCGGTGACGCGAGTGGGCTCGGCGGCCAGCCAGTATATCAGCGGCGGGGCGTTCAAAGACACGTTGTGGGGCAGCAGCGGCAATGACCAGCTCGAAGGCCGCAGCGGCGTCGACAGTCTGGATGGCGGATTTGGCGCCGATACGGCGGTCTATGCCCACGCCAGCAGCGGCCTGGTAGCCAATCTCGCCGCGCCTGGCGGCAACACCGGCGATGCGGCGGGAGACAAATACAATTCCGTGGAGAATCTCACGGGTTCAAAGTTTGCCGATACCCTGACCGGCAGCGGACTTGCCAACACCTTCACCGGCCTGGCTGGCGCCGACAGGCTGCTGGGCGCTGGCGGCGCCGACACGCTGACCGGCGGCCCGGGCAAGGATGCCATGACCGGCGGCAGCGGCTCCGATGTCTTCGTGTTCGACAAGCCGTCGGAAAGCTTGGCGAGCACCTCCCGCGACACCATCGCCGATTTCAACGCCGGTTCCTCCGGCACTTCTGTCGACCGCATCGACCTGCGCAAGATCGATGCCAAGACCGGTGTCGCCGGCAATCAGGCCTTCACCTTCATCGGCACCAGCCCCTTCTCGAACATCAAGGGCCAGCTCCGCATCGCGCTGTCGGGCACCACCACCATCGTCAGCGGCGACGTCAACGGCGACAGCGTGGCGGATTTCCACATCGGGCTCCTCAACTTCACCGGCCTTGCCAACCTCACGGCCATCGATTTTCTGCTTTAAATCGGCTGCTCAAGCTTCTCGAGTTCCTTCACCGCGTCCTTGACCGTACCCATGTTGGGATTAACCGCCAGCGCATCGTGGAAGGCCGCAAGCGCGTCCGAGAATTTGCCCTCCTTGCGGTAGATCATGCCGCGCCCGGAAAGCGCCCCGAAGTGGCGCGGCTCGAGATCGAGCACCTTGTCGATATCGGCGAGCGAGTCCTCGAAACGCCCCATCATGAAGTACAGCGTGGCGCGCTTGTTCCAGGCCTCGGTGAAATCCGGATGAACCGCGACCAGCCGGTCGAGAATGGCGAGTGCAGCTTCGAAGTCGGCCTTGTTCATGGCCTCGGCCGCCTGCTTGAGCAGCAATTCGGCGGTGGGCGAATCGGAACTCATCCACAACTGCCAGATCGCTCGCTCGGCGATCTGCGCCTCGTCTTGGCTCGCCGCCACGTGCAGCCGGGCGAACAGGCTGTCGAGCGTCTCGCCGCGTAGCTCGGCCTGGCTCTTGTGAATCGTCTCGGCCGCGGACTCGCGCGCTTCTTCGGCCGGGGCCGGCAGCGAAGTCAGCGGCAGTAGCAGGAGGGCGATCAGTGCGGCGCGCATGGCCACATCATATACGCATCGATGCGGCAATAAAACGGCCGCCGCCCTGGCATCCCGGAGGCGGCGTTCACATCTTCGTTGACGCAGCTCAGCCCTGGCGGGCCTTGAAACGCGGGTTGGTCTTGTTGATGATGTAGACGCGGCCCTTGCGGCGGACCACCTTGTTGTCGCGGTGCCGCTTGATCAGCGACTTGAGAGAATTGCGGACTTTCATGGACTTCACCTGATATTTCAGGCACATGGGAACAGATTATCCCGTGCGCCGGCAACTTTCGGATGCCGGTCTATAGTGGCGCGGGCCCACCCTGTCAACTCACCCGCGTTAACCCATGCCCGCCGACCTCGGTTCCGTCGAAATCTGGATCACCCTTGCCGTCTTGACGGCCGGCCTCGCCTTGGCCGGCATGATGGCCTGGCTCGAACGCCGCCCGCGCCAAAGCCTCGACCCGCGGCTTATTCCCACAACGCCTTTCCTGTTTGCCGGCACTTTGCTAGCCATCCTGGCGTTTGTGCATCTGCTTAATCTCTGGGGCGTTCACACCGGACGATAGGATCATGCTGCCACCGACCCGCACCCTCTATTTCGACGAGCTGAGCCTCGGCATGACCGAGACCTACCGCAAGGAGGTGAAATCCTCCGACGTCATCGGCTTTGCCGAGATCACCGGCGATCGCAATCCCATCCATCTCTCCGAGCATTTCGCCGCCAAGACGCCCTTCGGCTCGCGCATCGCCCACGGTCTCTATACGGCCAGCCTGATTTCGGCGGTGATCGGCACCAGGTTGCCGGGGCCCGGCGCCATCTATCTGTCGCAGACCCTCAATTTCAAGGCCCCGGTGCGGATCGGCGACATCGTCGAGGCCACGGTCGAAGTGGCCGAGCTCAACCCGCAAGGCCGCCGCGCCAAGCTTGTCTGCCGCTGCATGGTGGGATCGACGCTGGTGCTCGAAGGCGAAGCCCTGGTGAAGGTGCCGCGGCGCCCCGAGGCGTGACGGTCAAGCTCCTATTTTACCTGCAATATCCTTCTTGATCCAAATCAATGCTGGAGCCCCGTGTCCGGCGGAGATAGACTGCCGCAGGGACTCAGCTAAAGGGGATGACGATGGGGGCTTCCGTTTCATTGGTGCAATTTGCCGTGCTCGGCCTCTTGGCGATAATCGCCGTGAGCTTCGGCGCCCTGGCCAAGGATCTGGCCTATGCCGTCCACATGTTCATCTTCGCGGCGGCGGCCCTGCTCACGATTGTCTATCGGGCCAGAACATTTCAGTTTGGCGAAACCCGGCAAGCCACCACGACCGGCTATGAAGACGGCGTCATCCGCGCCGGCGCCATCGCCACCGTCTTCTGGGGTGTCACCGGCTTCCTGATCGGTGTCGTCGTCGCCCTGCAACTCGCCTATCCCGCCTGGAACCCCGATCTCGAATGGTTCAATTTCGGCAGGCTCAGGCCGCTGCATACTTCCGCGGTGATCTTCGCCTTCGGCGGCAATGCCCTGATCGCCACCAGCTTCTACGTGGTCCAGCGCACCTGCCGCACCCGGCTCGCCTTCGGCAATCTCGCCTGGTTCGTGTTCTGGGGCTACCAGCTGTTCATCGTGCTGGCGGCCACCGGCTATCTGCTCGGCGTGACCGAGGGCCGCGAATATGCCGAGCCCGAATAGTACATCGATCTGTGGCTCACCCTCGTGTGGGTCGCCTATTTCCTGGTCTTCTTCGGCACCATCGTGCAGCGCAAGGAACCGCACATCTACGTCGCCAACTGGTTCTATCTCTCCTTCATCGTGACGATTGCCATGCTGCACATCGTCAACAACCTGTCGGTCCCCGTCTCGTTCCTGGGATCGAAGAGCTATTCGCTGTTCTCCGGCGTGCAGGATGCGCTGACGCAATGGTGGTACGGCCACAATGCGGTGGGTTTCTTCCTCACCGCCGGCTTCCTCGGCATGATGTATTACTTCGTGCCCAAGCGCGCCGAGCGGCCGGTCTATTCATACCGGCTGTCGGTCGTGCATTTCTGGTCGCTGATCTTCCTCTATATCTGGGCCGGACCGCATCACTTGCACTACACCGCGCTTCCCGACTGGGCCCAGACGCTCGGCATGGTGTTCTCGATCATGCTGTGGATGCCCTCCTGGGGCGGCATGATCAACGGCTTGATGACGCTGGCCGGCGCCTGGGACAAGCTGCGCACCGATCCGGTGCTGCGCATGATGGTGATCTCGGTCGCCTTCTACGGCATGTCGACCTTCGAGGGCCCGATGATGTCGATCAAGTCGGTGAACTCGCTCAGCCACTATACCGACTGGACCATCGGGCACGTGCATTCAGGCGCCCTGGGCTGGGTCGGCATGATTTCCATGGGCTGCATGTATCACCTCTTCCCCAGGCTGTGGGGCCGCAAGGAACTCTACTCCCTGCAGCTGGTGAGCTGGCACGTCTGGCTCGCCACCCTCGGCATCGTCGTCTATGCCTCGGCCATGTGGGTCTCGGGCATCATGCAGGGCCTGATGTGGCGCGAATACGACGATCGCGGCTTCCTCGTCTATTCCTTCGCCGAGTCGGTGGCGGCGATGCATCCCTATTACGTGATCCGGGCCTTCGGCGGGCTCTTGTTCCTCGCCGGTTCCCTGATCATGGTCTACAATCTCGTCCGCACGGTGCGTGGCGACACCCGCGCCGAGGCGCCGGTCGGCGCTCCGGTCGCGGCATAAGGGGGATCGCACCATGCTGAAGCATGACACCATCGAAAGAAACGCGACACTCCTGCTGATCTTCTGCTTCCTGCTCGTCACCATCGGCGGCCTGGTGCAGATCGCACCGCTGTTCTATCTCGAAAACACCATCGAGAAGGTCGAGGGCATGCGGCCCTATACGCCGCTCGAACTCGCCGGTCGCAACGTCTACATCCGCGAAGGCTGCTATGTCTGTCACAGCCAGATGATCCGTCCCTTCCGCGACGAGGTCGAACGCTACGGCCATTACAGTCTCGCCGCCGAGTCGATGTACGATCATCCCTTCCAGTGGGGCTCGAAACGGACCGGACCCGATCTCGCCCGTGTCGGCGGCCGCTACTCCGACGACTGGCAGCGCGAGCACCTGATCGATCCGCGCGGCGTCGTGCCTGAATCGGTGATGCCCGGCTATCCCTTCCTGCTGCGGGCCGAGCTCAAGCCCGCCACCATGGCCGATCATCTCAAGGCCAACATCGTCGTTGGTGTTCCGTACACGGATGACATGGTCGCCAATGCGGCGGCCGACATGATCGCCCAAGCCACCGGCGAGAACGCCGAAGGCCTGCTCGCCCGCTATCCCAAGGCCCAGGCGCGCGACTTCGACGGCCAGCCGGAGAGGCTCACGGAGATGGATGCACTCGTCGCCTATCTGCAGATGCTCGGAACCCTCGTCGATTTCTCCGCCTATCGGGCGGACGCGAACCTGAGGTGATGCCATGACCTACGATGCGCTGCGCCACTTCGCCGATAGCTGGGGGCTTCTCGCCATGGTCGCCTTCTTTGTCGCGGTTGCGGTCTTCGTCTTCCGCCCCGGCTCGGGGCGCCGCTACGACGAGGCGGCGAGAATTCCACTTGAGAATGGTCCCGAGGATTGATCCCGATGTCGAAAATCGAAACCGATGAAGTCACCGGCACCGCCACCACCGGCCACGAATGGGACGGCATCAAGGAATTGAACACGCCCCTGCCGCGCTGGTGGATACTGACCTTCTATGCCACCATCATCTGGGCCTTGGGTTATACAGTTCTCTATCCCGCCTGGCCGCTCCTGACCAAGGCTACGCCCGGGATTCTCGGCTATTCCTCCCGGGCCGAGGTTGCCGCCGAGATCGCCGCGGCCCAGGCGGCGCAGGCCCAGTGGCTGGAGAAAATCCGCACCGCCAGCCTCGAGGAGATTGTCGCGGATCAGGACCTGCTGCAGTTCGCCAGAGCCGGCGGCGCGGCGGCGTTCAAGGTCAATTGCGTCCAGTGCCACGGCTCGGGGGCGACCGGCTCTCCCGGCTATCCCAATCTCAATGACGACGATTGGCTGTGGGGCGGCACTCTCGACCAGATCCACACCACTTTGCAGAACGGCGTCCGCTTCACCCTCAACGGCGAAACCCGCGATTCGCGGATGCCCGCCTTCGGCGCCGACGGCGTTCTGACACCCGAGCAGAAATCCGATGTGGCGAATTTCGTCGTCAAGCTGTCGGGCGGCGAGGCCGATGCCGCGGCCGCCAGCCGCGGCGAGCCGGTCTTTGCCGAGAACTGCGTGGCCTGCCACGGCGATCGCGGCCAAGGCAACCGGGAGATGGGCGGTCCCAATCTGTCCGATCAAATCTGGCTCTACGGTTCCGATTTGGCCGCAATCATGGCGCAAGTTCAAAAACCGCGGCACGGCGTCATGCCGGCCTGGGGCGGGCGCCTCGATGCAACGACGATCAAGCAGCTTGCAGTCTATGTGCATTCGCTGGGCGGCGGAGAGCAGGCGGTACCCGTTCAGTAAGGTTCCGGCAGGACCTCAAGGGGAACGATGGTCCAAGTCATCGACACCATAGACACCCCGGCTATCGACCGTGTCGAAGCCGAGGCGGTGAACAGCGCCGGGCGGCGTTCGCTTTACGCCGCGCGCGTCAAGATTCATCCAAAGAATGTTGCGGGCGCCTTCCGCCGCCTCAAATGGATCATCCTGTTCGTGACGCTGGGCATCTATTACCTGATGCCGTGGCTGCGCTGGGATCGCGGCGCCTATGCGCCGGACCAGGCCATCCTCGTCGATCTGGCGCACCGCCGCTTTTATTTCTTCTTCATCGAGATCTGGCCGCAGGAATTTTATTATGTGGCGGGCCTGTTGATCATGGCCGGCGTCGGCCTGTTCCTCGCCACCGCCATGTTCGGCCGCGCCTGGTGCGGCTATGCCTGCCCGCAGACGGTGTGGACCGACCTGTT
>CAYOZR010000050.1:0-20385 GCA_964408555.1 uncultured Aestuariivirga sp. | reverse complement strand
CGTTGTTGCGCGGGATGACGCGCTCGTAATCGGGGAAGGTGCCGTCGATGAGCTTCGAGGTGAGCACCAGATTGCCGGCGGTGAAGCGGATCTTGGAGGCGGACAAGGCCACATCGACATCGCCCTCCTCGCCCTCGATGAGCTTGACCACTTCCAGCACCGTCTTGCGCGGCACGATGACGCCGGGCATGCCCTTGGCGCCTTCCGGCAATGCGATCTGGGCCTGGGCGAGGCGGTGGCCGTCGGTTGCCACGGCGCGCAGTATCGCCAATTGCGGCACCTCATGCAGATAGATGCCGTTCAGATAATAGCGGGTCTCTTCGGTCGATATGGCAAAGCGCGTCTTGTCGATGAGGCCGCGGAGATCGGCGGCGGAGAGGGTGAAGCCGTGACCGAACTCGCCCGCCGCCAGATCGGGGAAAT
This sequence comes from uncultured Aestuariivirga sp., assembly GCA_964408555.1. Lineage (GTDB taxonomy): Bacteria > Pseudomonadota > Alphaproteobacteria > Rhizobiales > Aestuariivirgaceae > Aestuariivirga. Next base: position 19,962 of record CAYOZR010000050.1, on the reverse strand, counting down.
CCTCGTGCGGTAGGGCCTGTAGGGCAAAGCGCGAGCGGCCGGCGAAGATCGAAACCCGGCCCGAATCCGGGCCCTGGTCGAGTTCGAGCTGGGCGCCGTCGGGAAGCTTGCGGACGATGTCGTAGAGCATGTGGGCGGGAACCGTGGCGGCCCCATCCTTGGCCACTTCGGCGGCAACACTCTCGACGATCTCGATGTCGAGGTCGGTGGCGGTGAGCCGCACCTTGCCGGCCGCCGCCTGCACCAGCACATTGGACAGGATCGGGATGGTATTGCGGCGCTCGACCACGCTCTGCACGTGGTTGAGCGCCTTTAGAAACGTCGACCGTTCAATCGTCACACGCATAAGCGGATCGTCCCCTGCCTTGCCCCCGCGGCCGCTGCCGCTGCCGCCGGGCCGCAGACATTGGCCCGGAAAGACCCGGTTTTCAATGGCAATCTACGCCTGCTCCACCAGCCTTATCAGCAGCGCCACTTCGCGGGCCAGCCGGTCGTCGGTCTTGACCAACTCACCGATCTTGCGCACCGCATGCAGCACGGTGGAATGGTCGCGGCCGCCGAAGCGGCGGCCGATCTCGGGCAGCGAGCGGGCCGTCAGCTTCTTGGCCAGATACATGCCGATCTGGCGCGGCACCACCACGGTGCGGGCGCGGCGCGGCGACAGAAGGTCGGTGCGCGCCACGTTGTAATGGCGGCCCACCACCTTGAGGATGTCGTCGATCTTGATGCGGCACTGATCGGGATTGGCCGACATGTCGCGCAGCACCATGGCGGCGAGATCGAGGGTGACGGGCGCATGGCTGAATTGCTGGTAGGCGATCACCCGGTTGAGCGCGCCTTCGATCTCGCGGCCGCCGCCGACAATCTTGTTGGCGATGAACTCGATCACTTCGGGAGCGATGACCACGGCGGGATCGCGCTCGACCAGGCCCGCGAGCTTCGCCTCGGCGATATGGTGGCGAAGTTCGAGGTCGGGCAGTTCGATGTCGACGACCAGGCCGCCCATCAACCGCGAGCGCATGCGCTGGTCGATGGTGTCGAGCTGGGCGGGGGGCACGTCGGCCGCCACGATCACCTGGCGTTTGGCATCGACCAGGGAATTGAAGGTGTGGTTGAATTCCTGCTGCATGGTCTTGCCCTGGAGAAACTGGAAATCGTCGATCAGCAGCACGTCGACCGACTGGAACTGGTCCTTGAAGGGCAGCGTATCGCGCTGGCGCAGCGCCTGGATGAAACTATACATGAAGCGCTCGGCGGTGAGCAGCATGACCTTGCGTTCGGGCCGCCGCTCGCGGATGCGCCGGGCCACGGCATTGAGCAGATGGGTCTTGCCGAGGCCCGCCGCCGCATGGATGAACAGCGGATTGAAGGACACCGGCGCTCCGGCATTGGCATCGGCCACCCGCAGCACGGCGGCATGGGCCAGGCGGTTCGAGGTGCCGACGATGAAGCTGTCGAAAGTCTGGCTGGGATCGAGCGATATCGGCCGATCCGGCCCCGCGGCGTTGGCCAGTGGCGCAACCGGCGACAGGCCCGCGGCTTCGGGCTTGCGCGCGGCGGGCACGGCCTGGCGCGGCGGCACGCCGTTCGAACGCACCCGCACCTGGACCGTGTCGATATGGCCCAGCTCGGCTTCGCTGGTCTTGTGCAGCCGCGGCAAATAGTGGGTCTCGATCCAGTTCTTGAGAAACCGGGTCGGCACCGAGACCGCCAGGCGGCCGTCAATCAGTTCTTCCGGTTCCACCCGGGCAAACCAGCTCGAAAACAGGTCTTCGCCCAATTCGGCGCGCAAGCGCTGGGAGACGCGGTCCCATTTCTGCCGCAACGCAGTCGATGCCTCTGTCATGATTTGACGATCCTCTTGCCCGGACGCGCCGGGCGCACATGCTTCTTCGTACTCTCCGCCGCGGAGAGCCGCTCACACCGGTCGAATGCCGTCCGGTCCTAGGCTGTGCTGGGTCTTGCCGTCTTGCCGTCGATCACTGCCGCCTCTGCGATTTTCATGAGTGCGTTCCGCCTTTGCTTGTTTGTGTTCATTGTCCAGGCCTCACTGACGCACAATTCACCTCTCCGGAGCCGTCAAGCACCGGTTGCAAACCAATTCATCTCTGCTGATGCGGCGAAGGCCCGCCCCAACGCGGTCTTTCCGCCAACCCCTACACACTGCGCGGCTTCGGTTGCCCCTCGGCCTACGCGCAAGGGAAACCTACAAAGGCGGTGCCACACACTGCAACCTGAATCGGGCGAACTTCCGTACACGGAGCAACGCGGATTGGCGCGGGACGGCGGACCATCCGGCGGCGGTCGCGCTAAACCCATGAACTCCTTTCGGGATTCGCAGCCCCGAAAATCCCGCTGGGGCAACCTTCAGGCGCGGCAGGGTGGCGTTTCACGTTGAGATGTATCGGGTCGCGGATGCCGAAAATTCCATCGCGGACCGGGTTGTGCCCGCAAGTCGATGAAAAATTTATGGATTTTCTGCCAGAAAAGATCAGTCTGCGGACAAAGAAAAACCCGCCGCAAGCTATTCGCGGCGCGCCGATGCCAACGGGTCTGTGGAAAATCTCAGACTTTCAGAGCCTTGATGCGGCCGGCGAGCCGCGAGACTTTGCGCGAGGCGGCATTCTTGTGGATGATACCCTTCTGGGCGCCGCGCATCAGTTCGGGTTGCGCGGTCTTGAGTGCCGCTTCGGCGGCGGTCTTGTCGCCGGCGGTGATCGCCTCTTCCACCTTGCGCACGCTGCCGCGTACCCGGCTCATGCGGTTCTTGTTGACTTCATTGCGGCGGGCGGCGGCGCGGGTGGCCTTCTTCGCCGATTTGGTATTGGCCATAAATACGGAATCCTGTTGTCAGACACGGTGCCGATGAACCATCTCAATACGAAATGCCGCCCGCCAAAAGGCAGACGGCTGGCATCGCCGGTCCATCGGGATGGCGGGCTTATAGGGGGGCGGCGAAAAATCCGCAAGCGCCTTCTTGCCATGCTGGCGGGTTCCGGGGCATGAGTAACCATCTGGTGAATAGCAGCGGGACTTCGCGATGGACTCGGCCAACGGCATTCCGCTTCTCGGTTTCGGCACCTGGCCGCTCAAGGACGATGACGTCGAACGCTGTGTCGGGATGGCGCTGGAGGTGGGCTTCCGGCATGTCGATACCGCGCAGATGTACGGCAACGAGAAGCAGGTGGGCCGCGCCCTCAAGGCGTCCGGCGTGCCGCGCCGCGATCTCCATGTCGTCACCAAGGTCGATTCCGGCAATATGGGTGCCAAGACCTTCCGGCCCTCGGTGGAGAAGTCAGTGGGCGATCTCAGCGCTCACCGTCAGAAAGCGGCGGGTGGTGGCACCCGAAAGCATGGCGGGGCGCTGGGATATTTAATTGCTTTTCTCCCGCCGCTTTTCGGTTAATTCTCTTGCGTGGAAGGAGGACATTGCGATGTACAGCGAAACACGGCCGTGGGGCGAATTCCACGTTCTCGACGAGCAACCCGGCTTCAAGGTGAAGCGCATCCGCGTCAATCCCGGCGGCCGCCTGTCGTTGCAAAGCCACCGGCATCGCGGCGAGCATTGGACGGTGGTCAACGGTACGCCCACGGTGACGGTGGGCGATAGCGTCCGGAAACTTAGCCTGGCCCAGTCCATCGACATCCCCAAGGGCGCCAAGCACCGGCTGGAGAACCTCGATGCCGGTATCGTCGAAATCATCGAGGTGCAATTCGGCGATTATCTCGGCGAGGACGACATCATCCGCTACGAGGACGCCTATAACCGCACCTGATCGATCGCATCGGCGCGCGCGGTGCCGCCAGGCCGTGGGGTTAGGGCTTCTCCCACTTGCCGCTTTTCTCGGAGCGGAAGAAGGCATCGATGATCTTCATGCTCTGGATGGCATCGTCGACGCCCCATACCAGCTTTTCCGTGCCGCGCAGCGCCCGCCCGAAAGCTTCCGCCTGCAACCGATACTGGTCCGCCACCGGAAGCTCGTGCCAGGTGCCTTCATTCATGCTCATGCCCTGGACGAAATAGCGGTTGGGCCTATCGGGTGGCGCGTTGAAGGGAATTTCGATTTCGATGCGGCCCTTGGTGCCGACGATATGGGCGCGTTGATAGGGCGCGGTCTGGGTCGAAATGCTGAATGACAGATGCCGGCCTTCGCCGAAATCGGCCAGGCCGCCGGCGGTGCGGTCGGTCTTGAATTTCGGATCGCGGTCGAAGGTGGCGATCACCCGCCTGGGCTCGGCGCCGAAAATGAAGCGCGAGACGGTGATCGGATAACAGCCGATATCGAGCAATCCGCCGCCGCCGATATCCGCCATGTTGCGGACATTCTTCGGGTCGCGGTTGAAATAGGCGAAGAACACCTGGATCGCCCGCACCTCGCCGATCTCGCCCTTCTTCACCCGGGCCCGGGCCTCGATCCATTGCGGATTATGCCGCACCATGAAGGCTTCGGCGATCAGGATGCCTTTGGGAGCCTTCTTCAGTTGTTTGGCTTCCGCCGCCGTGATGGCGATGGGCTTTTCGCATAGAACATGCTTGCCGGCCCTGGCGGCGGCGACGGTGAGCGGCACATGCAGATGGTTGGGCAACGGATTATAGACGGCCTCGATCTCGGGATCGGCCAGCAGCGCCTCGTAGGAACCGTAGGCCCTGGGGATACCGAGCCGGGCGGCGGCTTCCTTGGCGCGCTTGAGGTTGCGCGAGGCGATCGCCACCACTTCCAGTTCCCGGCTCTTGAGCATGCCCGGGATGACCTTGGCCATGCCGATATCGGCGGTCGAGATAATTCCCCATTTGACCGGTTTCATGCGCGCCTCCCTGATGCCTGCCGGACTTCTAATCTCCCGGCAGGGCGGGCACAACCGGACTTCTCGCGTCGCAGACGGGCCCGGTGACGCCGCTTGACGCCATCTGGGCGGTGTCGCATCCTTCTAATCACTTCATATAATATAGGGGGAGGACCGCGATGATCGATATTACCAAGACCGGCCTAACACGCCGCAAACTGCTCGCCTCGGCCGGCAAGACGGCGCTGGCGGGTGCCGCCGTGATCGGCGCCCCGGCCATCATCGGCCGCGCGCCCGTCTCGAGCGCCAAGGCCGCCTTCGAGGGCGAAGGCCTGATCGCCGTCTCCTGGTCCGGCAACTATGAGCAGGTGTTCAAGACCGAGGTGATCGAGCCGTTCAACGCCAAATACGGCACCAAGGCCGAAACCGTCGGCGGCTGGGACCAGATGGTCCCGCAGATCAAGGCGGCACCGGCCGACAATCCGCCCTTCGATATCTCGGTGGGCGAGGAATATGTCTCCTCCAGCGGCCTGGCGGAAGGCGTCTGGCTGGAACAAGACCGCTCCAAGATCCCCAATCTCGCATCGATCTATGAGTGGTTCTATGATTCCCGGCCCGCCGACATAGCCAAATACGGCATTCCCTTCGGTGGCGGCACGACCATGCTGCTGCTCCGCAACAAGCTCGGCATCACCGACAACAGCTGGAAGGTCCTGTGGGACGACCGGCTTGCCAAGCGCGTGACGCTGGACGGTTCCTCCTGGTGGTGGTCGCTGTCGGTGCCGGCGGTGATGAGCACGGCGATGCCCGGCCTCGACGAGATGTGGGACTTCCCGAACGGCACCGAGCCCCTGTTCAAGGAGCTCGAGAAGCTGAAAGTCGCCCGCTGGTACAAGGACGGCGCCGAGCAGGCCAATCTGCTCAACCAGGAAGAAGCCGACGCGGCGATGAGCTATTCCTCCGACGCACTCACCTTCCTCAACGAGAATCCGGGCGAATACAGCGCCACCGTGCCGGTCGAAGGCACCTCAGCCTGGACCGACTGGTATTTCAAGGTGCGCGGCACCAAGCACAACGATCTGGCCGACCTGTTCCTCAACTATCTCCTCGAGAAGGAGACCCAGGACCGGTTTCTCGCCAAGTCGCTGATTTTCGTGGCCCGCAAGGACGTGGCGGTGCCCGCCCATTGGGGTTCGCTCTATCCCAAGTCGAACGAGGACTATCGGAAGAACTTCCAGATCCTCACCATCGACGGCTGGAACAAGCTGGGCGCGGCCTGGAACGACATCGACGCGCGCTTCAAGAAGATCGTCGAAATCACCACGGCGGGTTGAGGCGTGGCAGGCGTGCCGGCGCTCGAACTCGAGCGCATCCGCAAGTCCTATGGCAGCGTCGTCGCCGTCGACGACGTCTCGCTCGCCGTGGGAAAGGGCGAGTTTCTGACCTTGCTGGGGCCTTCGGGCTCCGGCAAGACCACGACTTTGCGGTTGATCGGCGGCTTCGAGCGCCCCGACGCCGGTTCGATTTCGATCAACGGCGAGCGGATCGATCACCTGCCGCCCTACGCCCGCGACACCGCCACCATCTTCCAGTCGGGGGCGCTCTTCCCGCACAAGACGGTGGCCGAGAACGTGGCCTACGGCTTGCGCATGCACGGCGTGGCTCAGCTGGAAATCGCGGCGCGGGTGAAGCGCGCCCTCGACATCGTCAGGCTTGCGGGTTTCGAGGACCGCTATCCGGCGCAGCTTTCCGGCGGCCAAAAACAGCGGGTGGCGCTGGCCCGCTCCCTGGCGGTGCGCCCCGCCATCCTGCTCTTCGACGAACCCCTGTCGGCGCTCGACCTGTCGCTCCGCCTGCAGTTGCGCGGCGAGATCAAGCGGCTGCACGACGAGCTTGGCTTCACCGGGATTTATGTGACCCACGACCAGGGCGAAGCCATGGCCATGTCGAGCCGGGTCGCGGTGATGAACAAGGGCGGGATCGCCCAGATCGATACGCCCACCAGGCTCTTCCATGAACCGGCCAGCGAATTCGTCTTCACCTTCATCGGCGAATCCTGCTGCCTGCCGGTCAAGGCCAATGGCACCAAGGTCTGTGATTCCGCCGGGACGGCCATCGACCTGCGCCTCACCAAGAAGCTCAAGCCCGGTGACTGGCGCCTCTATGTGCGGCCGTCGCGGCTGAAGATCGGCAAGCAGGCGGAGAAATGCGACAACCGCATTACCGCCGAGATCGCCTTCACCGAATTCCTCGGCGATGTCTGGCGCCATCACCTCAAGGCGGGGGCGCTGGAACTGTTCTGCGACTATGCCGGGCCCGAAAGTTTCAAGCCGGGGCAGAAAGCGCCGATCGGCTGGAACAACGCCGACATGTCGGTCTTCCAATGACGGCCGCCGCCCTGGCGGACGACGTCTATGCCGCGGCCGCCGCCAAGGCCCGGCGCAACGAGCGGCTGATGCCCTGGGCGCTGATGTCGCCCGCCCTCGTCATCGCCATCGTCTTCTTCGGCATTCCCATGCTGCTGATGCTGCGCATGAGCTTCAACGAGCATGAGCCGCAGCGCCTCTATGTTCCGGGCTTCACCTTCCGCCACTATGCCCAGTTGCTGACCGAGGAGCGCTTCGTCACTTCCATCGTGACCACGGTGAAGCTGTCGCTGATGGCCTCGCTGGCCACGCTCGTCATCGGCTACGCCTTCGCGCTGCTGGTCTGGCTGAAGCCCGCCCGCTGGCGGCTTGCCTTCATCGGGCTCGCCTTGACGCCGCTGCTCATTTCGGAAATCTCCATCATCTTCGGCTGGTGGATGTTCTTCCCCAAGAACGGGCTGCTCTCATATGGGCTCATGTCGGCGGGCCTCATCTCCGACAAGATCAGCCTGATGTACACGGAGTTCGCCGCCTTCGTCGGGCTCGTCTATGTGACGCTGCCCTTCTGCTTCTTCATACTCTTGTCGATCTTCGACGCCATCGACAAGCGGTTGATCGAGGCGAGCGGCGATCTCGGCGCCAGGCCCTTCACCACCTTCTACGAAATCCTGCTGCCCTTGACCCGCACCGGCATTCTCGCCGCCTTCGCCCAGAGCTTCATCTGGGCCATGGGCACCTATGCCACTCCCTCGGCGCTCGGCCCCGACACGCTATGGACCATCGGCTATCTCATTCAGGAGCAAATGCTCGGCAAGTCTAACTGGCCGCTGTCGTCGGCCTTCTCGATGATCCTGGTGGTGGCGGTGGCGATCGTCATGATCTTAGTGCGCAGCCTCAATGCAAAGAGGACGCGCTTCCATGCCTAGCGCCGCCGCCCCACGCTCGGCCGGACTGGAACCCACGCTCCTCAAGGCGCTGACCTTAGCCTTCACGGTGTTCATCGTCGGCTACATCATGGTGCCGATCCTGGTGACGCTGATCATGTCGTTCAACGATGCGGCGCAGATCCGTTTTCCGATCAAGACCTGGTCGCTCGCCTGGTACCGGGATTTTTTCGGCAGCGCCCAGTTCACCGGCGCGCTCGCCAACAGCCTGGAGATCGCCATCGGCACGACGGTATTGTCGGCAACATCCGGGATTCTCGCCGCCTGGGCCTTCGAGCGGTACAGTTTTCCGTTCAAGAATTTCCTCTATCTGCTGATCATGCTGCCGCTGTTCATGCCGGGCGTGGTCTTGGGGCTGGGTGTCGCCATCGCCTTCGGCGGCATCAAGATTTTCGGCTTCCAGCTTTACGGCTCGCGGCTCCTGGTGATGGTGGCGCACTCGCTGTGGGCCATGCCCCTGGTGTTCATGCTGATGGAGGCGACCTTCCGCACCATCGACCACCGTACCGTCGAGGCCTCCTACGATCTCGGCGCCAGGCCTTTGCGCACTTTCGTCGAGATCGTCGTGCCGTCGGTGTCGACCGGCATCGTCTCATCGGCGCTGTTTGCCTTCGTCATCTCGCTCAATGAATTCGTGATGGCGCTGTTCCTCACCGACCGCGACACCCAGACATTGCCGGTGCTGATGTGGCTGTCGCTGCGCTCGGCCGGCACGCCGCGGCTGGCGGTGGCCGCCGTGATCCTGGCCTGCGCGGTGTTCCTCTGCCTCACATTCATCATGCTGTGGTACATCAGGCAATTGAAGAAGACTTCGCGATGAAAACGGCTGCCATGGTCGCCACCGCCAAGGGCGGGCCGGACGTCCTGAAAATGCAGGATATCGAACTGCCGTGGCCGGGCGGCGTGGCAGACGTGCTGGTCAGGCTGGCGGCGGCATCGATCAATCCGGCCGATTGTTTCTTCCGCCAGCTCGGCGGCTATATCGACGGTCCGCGGCCCCTGGTGCTCGGCCATGACGGGGCGGGCGTGGTGGAAGCCGTGGGGGCCTCCGTCAAGAACTTGAAGCCCGGCGACCGCGTCGCCTTCTGCAATGGCGGCATCGGCGGCACGCCCGGCACCTATGCCCATCATGCCGTGGTCCCGGCCGAACAGCTTGCCAGAATTCCGGACGGCGTCTCCTACGAGACCGCCGCCGCCCTGCCGCTGGTTTCGATCACCGCTTGGGAATCGCTCCATGACCGGGCGCGGCTTCAGGCGCAGGAGCATGTGCTGATCCATGCCGGTGCCGGCGGCACCGGCCATGTGGCGGTGCAGCTTGCCAGGCTGAAAGGCGCCCGCGTCGCCGCCACCGTCAGTTCGGCGGAGAAGGCGAAGATCGCCGAGACGCTGGGCGCCGAGCGCGCCATCAATTACCGGAATGAGGATTTCGTCAGTGCCGCCCGCGACTGGACCAAGGGTGCCGGCGTCGATGTGGCCTTCGACAATGTCGGGGCCGAGACCATGCAGAAGACCTATCGCTGCATGGCGCCCTATGGCCGCATCGTGACCCTCATGGGGGTGGCCCCCGACGACGCCGAGACCACCGCCTATAATGCCAATCTGACACTCATCAACGAGATGATGCTGACGCCCATGTGGAAGGGGCTCAAGCCCCGGCTTGCCGCACAAGCCGAGATTATACGGCAATGCCTGAAGCTCGTGGGCGACGACAAGCTGACGTTGCGCATCGCCGCCAGCTACAGGCTTGAAGAGGCCGCCAAGGCCCATGCGCAGAGCGAGGCCGGCAGCGTCTCAGGCAAGATTGTGCTGACCATCGGCCGCTGATAGTGTGGCGCAATTCCAAGGGAGGCCCGCGCCATGAATGTTGTCCCGCGCCATGTCTGCGATATCGGCAAATTCGATCGCGACCCGGAGAAATCCTGGACGCTTCCGGCGCATTACTACACCGATCCCGCCATCTACGAGCGCGAGAAGGCAGCTATCTTCTTCAAGTCATGGGCCTATGCCTGCCACGCGAGCCAGGTGGCGGCGCCCGGCTCCTATGTCACCTGCATGGTGGCGGACCAGAACATCGCGGTGATGCGCGGCCACGACGGAGTGCTGCGCGCCTTCTACAATGTCTGCTCGCACCGCGCCCATGAGCTTCTCAAGGGCTGCGGCCACGCCAACATCGTCACCTGCCCCTATCACGCCTGGACCTATCACATGGACGGCCGCCTGCGCTCGGCCATCGGCCAGAAGAAGGTGGAAGGCTTCGAGGCTCGGGAATTTGGACTGAAACCGGTCAGGCTCGAGGAATTTTCCGGCTTCGTCTTCGTCAATCTCGATCCGCAAGCGACCTCCCTGGCCGAGCAGACCGGCAATCTCGCCGCCGACATGAAGGGCTATTGCGACAATCCCGCGGGCCTCAAATTCGCCCATCGCAAGACCTACGAGCTCAAGGCCAACTGGAAGAACGTCGCCGACAATTTCCTCGAATGCTACCATTGCTCGGTGGCGCATCCGGCTTTCGTCGATCTGGTCGACATCAAGAACTACCGCACCAGGACCTACGGCATCTACTCAAGCCACATCTCGCCGCCGGGCCGCGCCGACAACACCGCCTATAAGGTGCCGGAAGGCCAAGAAGGCCTGTTCGCCGCCTGGTGGGTCTGGCCCAATGTCACCTTCAACATTTTCCCGGGCCCCGCCAACGTTACCGTGCTGCACATCATGCCGACCGGCCCCGAGACAACGCTGGAACATTTCGACTTCTTCTTCCTCGAGGACGCGCCGTCGGACTGCGAGTGGCAGGCGATCAAATATATCGACGAGGTGCTGCAGCCCGAGGATATCGGCCTGGTCGAAAGCGTGCAGCGCGGGCTGCACTCGAAGGGCTATTCGCAGGGCCGCTTCATGGTCGACAAGGACCGCACCTTCAATTCCGAGCACGGGTTGCACCATTTCCATTCCCTGGTGCTCGAGCGGCTGGGCGACCTGCGGTAGAGCGGATCGCGGCCGAGTCCGGCTATTGAACCGGCACCAGCACTTCGGCGCCGTTACCCTCCTGTCCGGCAATGGTCCACAACCCGTTCAGCGAGCCATCCGGCATCAGCTTGTAGATGACAAGGCCGATCTTGTCGCCCAACACATAGCCCGCCGCGAACGAGTCATCGTTGCGCATGCAGATGCCGTTCGACGATGTCGATCCGGTGGTCCAGACGATCTCGCAAGTGGTGCCCGAGGTGAGGTTGATCTCCGCTTCGCCGCCATAAGGGGAGCCGTCGAAATTGGTGCCCTGCACTTGATAGCGGCCGCCGATCGACTGGGCGGATACCGGCTGCGCCAACACGGCGGCAGCCGCGGCCAGATGCAAGATTCGTCGCATGTGATTCTCCGTTGCGTGATTCTCGGGCGAAGCTATCGCGCGTCCATTTAATTGTAAATCGGAGTCCAGGCTTCACCCGCCGCGAGCGCTGCGATGCCAAGATGGCGCGCCAGGGTCTGGCCGATATCGGCGAAGTTCTTGCGGCGGCCGATTGCGCCCGGCGCCAGGCCCGGCGCGCAGCACAGCACCGGCACGCATTCGCGGGTGTGATCGGTGCCCTTCCAGGTGGGATCGCAGCCGTGATCGGCGGTGAGGATCATCAGATCGCCGGCGCGCAAGCAACGCTCCAGCTCCGGCAGCCTGGCGTCGAAATATTCCAGCGCCCTGCCATAACCCAGCGCGTCGCGGCGATGACCGTAGAGCATGTCGAAATCGACGAAATTACTCATCAGCAATCCGCCGTCCTGGAGTGACGGCATCTCCTTGAGTGTCGCATCGATCAGCGCCGCGTTGCCGGCGGCCTTCACTTCCCGCCCGGTTCCGGAATGGGCGTAGATATCGCCGATCTTGCCGACGGTAACGACATCGCGCCCCGCCTTGGTGAGCCGATCGAGCAGCGTCGGCGACGGCGGCGGCATCGAATAGTCCTTGCGGTTGCCGGTGCGGGTGAAGTCTTTCGCGGTCTTGCCCACGAACGGCCGCGCGATCACCCGGCCGATATTGAGCCGATAGGAAAGCTGGCGCGCCGCCTTGCAGACCTCATAGAGACGGGCGAGACCGAAGCTCTCCTCGTGGGCGGCGATCTGGATGACCGAATCGGCGCTGGTGTAGATGATCGGCTTGCCGCTCCGCACATGTTCCTCGCCGAGTTCGGCGATGATCTCGGTGCCGGAGGCATGCTTGTCGCCGAGCAGGCCGGGAAGATGGCAGCGGGCGATCAGTTGATCGGTCAGGTCCTTGGGAAAAGCCGGGATCGTGTGCGGGAAATAGCCCCAGTCGAACAGCAGCGGCACGCCGGCGATTTCCCAGTGGCCCGAGGGCGTGTCCTTGCCGTGCGATAATTCCTCGGCACAGCCCCATTGCCCGTCGAGTTGGGCAGCGCCCAACGGATTGCGGCCCGAGGCCTGTTCGGCCGCCAGGCCCAAGCCTAGCGACGCCAGATTGGGCAGTTTCAACTCCATCTTTTCGGCAATATGAGCGAGGGTGTTCGATCCCGCGTCGCCGAATTTCGCCGCATCGGGGGCACCGCCCACGCCGAATGAGTCGAGAATGAAGAGAAAGGCTCTGGTCATTTGATGCGTTGTAACACCGCGGGTGTCTTGCGCGGTGCCTTGCCCACACCATAGGCCATGCGCACAATCTCCGCAGCCCTGGCGAAGCCGGCCTCGTCGCGGGCGTGAATCATGGCGAGCGGCCGGTCCTTCGATATGCCGGCGCCCTTGCCGGCAAGCGCCGTCAGGCCGACGGCATGATCGATCTTGTCACCGGCGGCGCGGCGGCCGCCGCCCAATTCGATGACCGCAAGGCCGAGCCCGCGGGTATCGATTGCTTGAACCTTGCCGGACTTCTTGGCGAAGACCGGACGGACGACCGGTGCCTTGGGCAGATGCGCCTCCGGCCTGTCGATCAAATCGGGCGGCCCGCCGAGGGCTGCCACCATGCGCTGGAAGCGTTCCGCCGCCGCGCCCGAGGCCACCGATTTTTCCAGCATCGCGCGCGCGGTCTTGGTATTTGCCGCAAGTTTCGACAGCACCAGAAGTTCCGCGCCCAGCGCCAGCGTCACCTCATGCAGCCGCGCATCGCGATGGCTACCGGTCAGATAATCGACGGCATTTCTCACCTCTACCGCATTGCCGGCGGCGGAGGCCAGAGGCTCGTCCATGTCGGTGATCAGCGCGCTGGTCCTGAGGCCCGCGCCATTGGCGACACGCACCAGGCTCTTCGCCAGGATGAGCGCATCCTTGTTCTTCGCCATGAAGGCGCCGGAACCGGTCTTGACATCGAGCACCAGATAGTCGAGGCCCGCCGCCAGTTTCTTCGACAGGATCGAGGCGGTGATCAGCGGCACCGATTCAACTGTCGCGGTTACGTCGCGGATCGCATAGAGGCGCTTGTCGGCGGGAGCGAGGTCAGCGGTCTGGCCGATGATCGCCGCGCCCGCCTCTCTCACCACCTTGCGGAAGCGGGCGAGATCGGGCTGGGTTGCATAGCCGGGAACCGAATCGAGTTTGTCGAGGGTGCCGCCGGTGTGGCCGAGGCCGCGCCCCGAAATCATCGGCACATAGCAGCCGCAGGCCGCCAGCATGGGCGCCAGCATCAGCGAGACATTGTCGCCGATGCCGCCGGTCGAATGCTTGTCGACGACGGGGCCGGGCAGATCCCATTCAAGCACCGTGCCGGAATCGCGCATGGCAAGGGTGAGCCCCACGGCCTCCTCGCCGCTCATGCCCTTGAAGAACACCGCCATGGCGAAGGCCGCCACCTGGCCCTCGGAGATCGCTCCCGACGTCAGGCCGGAGATGAAGTCCTTCACCTCATCGCGGCTCAAGGGCAGCCCATCGCGCTTCTTGCGGATCAGTTCCTGCGGCAGCATCAGCGGTGGCCTGCGAGAAAGCGGCCGAGCAACCTTGTCATGCGCTCCGCCGCCTTGGCGCCCTCGCGTTTGGTTTCTTCATGGCTGGGATTGGCGCCTTCCAGCCCGGCGCCGAGATTGGTGATCGCCGAAAGTCCGGCCACTTTCAGGCCGAATCTGCGGGCGAGGATCGCTTCCGGCACCGTCGACATGCCCACCGCCGTGCCGCCCCATTTCCGCACCATGCGGATTTCGGCCGGCGTCTCGAAGGAGGGCCCCGAAAACCAGACATAGACGCCGGCATGCAGCTTGATTTTCTCCGCCTTTGCCGCCCGCTTCAGGTCTTTGCGGATTTGCGGGTCATAGGCATCGGTTAGGGACACGAAATTCTCATCGCCATGCTGGCCGATCAGCGGATTCATGCCGGAGAAATTGATGTGATCCTCGATCAGCATGATGGCACCGGGGCGCATCGCGGTCGCGAGCGAGCCCGCCGCGTTGGTGAGGATCAGCGTCTCGATGCCGGCGCCTTTCAGCATCTCGATGGCCGGCCGCATCGCCGCCGCATTGCCGTTCTCGTAAGGATGCGCCCGGCCCTGCAGCACCGCCACTTCCTTGCCGCCGAGATGGCCCACCACCAGCTTCCCCGCATGGCCGGACACGTTCGGCACCGGAAAGCCCGGCAATTCGCCATAGGGAATTTCGAGGCGGCCGATCACAGCATCGGCGACCGGCCCCAGGCTGGAGCCGAGGATGATCGCGGTCTTCGGCGCGCGCGATCCCAGCCGCTGACTGAGCGGGTTCATTGTCAACGAGTTCTCCATGTCATGTCCGATCGATCCGCGCCGATTGACCTGCCTTGATTGCATTGGCCAAAGTTGCGGCGATCTTTCGGGTGAATGCCTTCCCGAAGCGTCCTAGCCTTTTCGCTTTGGGATCATAATTCCAGGACTTCTGCAGGATATCTATGTTGTAGTCGTTGACATGAACATAGGCCGCGCGGCCCACATCGAGTCCTGCGCGGCGTTTCTCGATGTCCGGTACGAAGACTGCGTCATTGGGAGATTCGGGCCGATGATCGCTAATCGGCAGAATGATCAGATGATCGTTGCCGAATTCATCCTTCCTCCTTAAGACAAGGCAGACCGTGCGGTCCTTTGGATTCTCGACACCCGTTGCTTTCTCGTGGCTCCATAAATATGGATAGTGAAATACCGATCCGGCTTCGGGCAAATTCAAATTCATAGCGCAGGGTCGAGCCGCGTCCGGTGATTTGTCAAGGAGGATTCGGGCTCCCGTCATCGTCGTATCCGCCTTCGCCCTTCGCAAGTTTTTCCAACTCGGGCAGGAGCCAATCGGCAATTTCCTTGGGCGTTTCGCTGGTACGGATCGAAAGCCGCGGATCTTTCGGCCGCTCGTGAAGTGCCTGATAGGCCTCCACGCTCATCATCACGAAGCGCGGCTTGCGGTGCTGGGTGATGGCGACCGGTGCCTGGCTGGCGGCGTGGGTCACATCGCCAACCTTGCGGACCAGATCGCCGGTTGAAAACTGGCGCATGGCTTTATCCTCTTTTGCAGAATATACGAAATATTCGAATATTCTGCAAGAGGTTCAAGCGCCCAAATGCTCCGGCCCGAAAGCCGCTGGCAGCAACTCGTCGAGGGTGAAGGTGTGCTTCACCTCGCCGGTTTCGCCGCAGACATGGATTTTCACATCGCCCGCGGCGAATTCGCGGATCTTCTGGCGGCAGCCGCCGCAGGGGGTGACGAGGCCTTCGCCGCCGCCCACCACCGCCACTTCGGTGATGCGCCGGCCGCCCGCGACGATCATCGCCGAAATCGCCGAAGGCTCGGCGCACCAGCCCTGCGGATAGGAAGCATTCTCGACATTGCAGCCGGCATGGACGTTGCCATATTCATCGCGTACCGCCGCGCCCACCGCGAAATTCGAATAGGGAGCATGGGCCTTGCGGCGGGCGGCAAGCGCGGCATCGATCAAATCGCGGCTCATCTCATTTTTCCTTGCTGTAGGGAATGCCGCTCGCCCTGGGCGGGATCGACTTGCCGATGAAGCCCGCCAGCAGGATCACGGTCAGCACATAGGGCAGCATGTTGACGGCCTGCACCGGCATGGGAAATCCGGCAATCTGCACACCCTGCAGATGGTTGCCCAGCGCACCGAGGAAGCCGAAGAGCAGGCAGGCGCCGAGCGCCGGCCAGGCGCGCCAGTTAGCGAAGATCAGCGCGGCGAGCGCCATGAAGCCGCGGCCCGCCGACATGTCCTTGATGAAGCCCGCCGCCAGCGAGGTCGACAGAAACGCGCCCGCCAGACCGCAGAGAAGCCCGGCGATGATGACGGCGCGGTAGCGCAAGCCCGCCACCGAAATGCCCGCCGTATCGACGGCATGGGGATTTTCGCCCACCGCGCGCAACCGCAGGCCGAAGCGCGTCTTGGCCAGCGCCCAGGCGGTCAGCGGCACCGCCGCGAAGGCCACATAGGTCAAGAGCGAATGGCCGGAGACGATGGTATAGATCCAGCCGATCACCGGCACATCGTGCAGCGACGCGGAGCCTGGAAAATCCAGCGGCATGAAGCGTTCCTCCGGCTGCAGCGCCGGGGTGCGACCGCCCTCGCCGAACCAGGTGTTGCCGAGCACCAGCGCCAGGCCCGCCGCCAGCATGTTGATGGCAACGCCGGAAACCACCTGATTGCCGCGCTGGTTGATCGAGGCATAGCCGTGGATCAGGGCCATGGCCACCGAAACGATCAGTGCAAAGAACAATCCCGCCCAGACCGAACCGAAGACATGGGCGGCGGCGGCGGCGGCGAAGGCGCCGGCCAGCATCTTGCCTTCAAGCCCGATGTCGACGATGCCGGAGCGCTCCGACCACAGCCCGGCGAGGCAGGCGAAGATCAGCGGTACCGAGAGCCGGATCGAGGAGGCGAGAACTTCGGGAATGAGGGACAGCGTGTCCACGGCTCAGTCCTCCAGCTTGAAGAAGATGGGCGCCAGCAGCGGCCGGAAGGCCTGCTCCAGCGCCCCCATGAAAAGAATGACCAGGCCCTGGATCACCACGATCATGTCGCGGGTGATGGCGGGCTTGGCGAAGGAAAGCTCCGCACCTCCCTGATAGAGCAGCCCGAACAGCATGGCGGCCAGCACCACGCCCACCGGGTGCGAGCGCCCCATCAGCGCCACCGCGATGCCGACGAAGCCGGCACCGCCGGCGAATTCCAGCACCAGCCGGTGCTGCACGCCGAGAACTTCATTGACCGCCATCAGCCCCGCCAGCCCGCCTGAGATCGCCATCGCGACCATGATGATGCGGTCGGGCTTGATGCCGGCGCAAATCGCCGCATCGACATTGGCGCCGGTGGCGCGGATTTCATAGCCGAGCTTGGTGCGCCACAGCAGATACCAGAGGCCATAAGCCGCCACGACGGCCAGAAATACGGTGACGTTCAACGGCGTGTTGGGAAGTTTTACGCCAAGCCACAGACCGATCTCGCGGAAGCTCGGCATGGTAATATTGACGATCTCGCGGCTTTCCACCGCCATGCGGCCGGCCGGGCGGAATACATTGTTGATCAGATACACCATGGTGCTGGCGGCGATGAAATTGAACATGATGGTGGTGATGACGATGTGGCTGCCGCGCTTGGCCTGAAGATAGGCGGGGATCAGCGCCCAGCCGGCGCCGAAGGCCATGCAGGCGAGGATCGCCAGCGGCAGGGCGACCGCCCATGGCAGGAAGCCGAGACCCAGTCCCACAACGCCCGCACCGAGACCCGCGATATAGACTTGACCTTCGCCGCCGATGTTGAAGAGACCGGCATGGAAAGCGACGGCAACGGCCAGTCCGGTGAAGGTGAAGTTGGTGGCGTAATAGAGCAGGTAGCCCCAGCCCTTGAGGCTGCCGAGCGCGCCATTCAGCAGTATACCCAAGGCCTCGAGCGGGCTCTCGCCGATGATGATGACGACCAGACCGGCGACGAACAGCGCCACGGCGAGATTGAGGAAGGGAATGAGGCCGACATCGACCCAGGCTGGGAGTTCGTCGCGCGTCGCTGCCATCAGGCGGCCTCCTTGGCGACACCCGCCATCAGCAGGCCAAGCTCGCGCTCGTCGGCGCCGTCGTTGCGCTCGCCAACGATGCGGCCCCCGCACATCACCAGGATACGGTCGGCCAGCGAGCGGATCTCATCGAGTTCGACGGAAACCAGAAGCACCGCCTTGCCCTGGTCGCGCAGCGCGATCAGGCGCTTGTGAATGAATTCGATGGCGCCGATGTCGACGCCGCGGGTCGGCTGGCCGACGATCAGCAATTTCGGATCGCGCTCGATCTCGCGGGCCAGGATTATCTTCTGCTGGTTGCCGCCGGAAAATTTCCCCGTCCTGAGCAGCGGATCGACGGGACGTACGTCGAATTCCTCCATCTCGGATTTGGTCCGCGCGATCACCGCCTCGCGGTCGAGACGGAATCCCCGGCCCAGGCTTTCGTCGTAGTGCCAGCCGAGAATCGCCGATTCGGAGGCATCGAAGGAGGCGATGAGCCCCCGGTGCTGGCGGTCCTCCGGCACATGCGCCAGGCCCATCTCGCGGGCAAAGCGCGGATCGGCGCGGCTGCCGATGTCGGTATCTTCCAGGAGGATGCGGCCGGAGGTGGGCTTGCGGATGCCGGAAATCACCTCGAGCAATTCCGACTGGCCGTTGCCGGAGACCCCGGCGATGCCGACGATCTCGCCGGCCCTGACCGTGAAGGAGACATTGTCGACGCGGGCCACGCCCTGATGGTCCTTGTAAGTGAGATTCTCGACCGTCAGCACGGTGCGGCCGGGCTTGGCCTTGCCCTTTTCGACCTGCAACAGCACGCGGCGGCCGACCATCAATTCGGCCAGCTCCTCGACATCGGTATTCTTCGTCTCGCGGGTTGCCACCAGTTCGCCCCGGCGCATGACCGAGACGCGGTCGGTGATCGCCATGATCTCGCGCAGCTTGTGGGTGATGAAGATGACGGTCTTGCCCTGATCCTTGAGCTGCTTGAGGATGCGGAACAGATGATCGGCCTCGTCGGGCGTCAGGACGCCGGTGGGCTCGTCGAGGATCAGCACCTCGGCGCCCTTGAACAGCGCCTTGAGGATTTCGACGCGCTGCTGCAGGCCGACCGGCAGGCTGCCGATTGTGGCGTCGGGATCGACGTCGAGCTCATAGTCGCGGGCCAGCCGTTCGAGTTCGGCCCGCGCCTTGGCCAGAGCCGGGCCGATCAATGCGCCGCCTTCGGCGCCGAGCACGACATTTTCCAAAACCGTGAAGGGTTCGACCAGCATGAAATGCTGGTGCACCATGCCGATGCCGTGAGCGATGGCGCCGGCGGAGGTCTTGATTTTCACCGGCTTGCCGGCAACGCGGATTTCGCCCTTATCGGCGGCATAAAAGCCGAAGAGGATCGACATGAGCGTCGATTTGCCGGCGCCATTCTCGCCGACGATGCCGTGGATCGAGCCCTTGCCGATCGTCAGCGTCACATTGTTGTTGGCGTGAACCAGTCCAAATCGCTTGTCGATGCCGATCAATTCGATGGCCGGAACGGTGTTGCTTGCCTTCGGATTTCCTGCCCCGCCCATTTTTTTCCGTCATCCCGGCCAAAGCCGGGACCCATTTCCCCACCCACTCGACTTCAAGGGATTTCACGGACCTTTCCAGCCCAACCATGGGTCCCGGCTTTCGCCGGGATGACAGCTGGGCTGGATGGCCGGATTTCGCTTTATTCAGCCGGGCACTTCTCATCCGACATGTAGTCGTGCACCGCGAGCTTGCCGGCGATGATATCGGCTTTGGCGGCTTCGACCTTGGCCTGCATGTCGGCGGTCACCAGATCCTTGTTGTTCTCGTCCATGGCATAGCCGACGCCGTCCTGGGCCAGGCCGAGCGACTTGATGCCGGACTTGAACGTGCCGTCCTTGGCCGTCTTCATCACCTCGTAGGT
>CAYOZR010000049.1:0-20499 GCA_964408555.1 uncultured Aestuariivirga sp. | reverse complement strand
GGATGAGATAACCGCGGCGCACCAGTTCCTCGGCCAGTGCCTGGGCCGGAAACAAATGGCCGCCGGTGCCGCCGGCGGCGAGCACCACGGTGTTCCTGGGAACGCTGGAGCGGACGTCATTCATCGCTTTCAACTCAGGCCGTAACCGTCTGCCAGCCGCCGGCCGGCACGGCAATGCCGGGCCTGCGCCGCGCCAAGGCCAGCGTCAGTCCCATCGCCAGCGCCATGCCGATGAGCGACGAGCCGCCATAGGAGATGAAGGGCAGCGTCATGCCCTTGGCCGGCAAGAGCGAGACATTGACCGCCATGTTGATGACCGCCTGGAAGCCGAACACGGTGACCAGACCCGCCATGGCGAGTGCGGGAAACGGATCGGGCTCGGTCTTCGCCCGCGCCAGAACCCGCAGCACGACGAAAGCGAAGAGCAGCATCAGGGCCAGACAGGCGATGAGGCCGAATTCCTCGCCCACCACCGCGAAAGTGAAATCGGAATGGGCATCGGGGATGATGCGCTTGGCCTCGCCGCCGCCCGGCCCCGTGCCCAATAGCCCGCCATTGCGGAAGGCCTGGACCGCCGCATCGACCTGGAACGTGTCGCCCCTTTCGGGATTGAGAAAGCGGTCGATGCGCGAGGCCACATGCGGCACCGTGAGATAGGCCGCGGCGGATGCCACGCCGGTGACGCCGGCAAGCCCCAAAATGGCCGTCCATGAAATTCCGTAAACCAGCAGCATCGCCCCGAATGTGATGATCACCAGCGCCGTCTGGCCGAAATCCGGCTGCGCCACGAGGAGGCCCGCGAACAGACTGAGCAGCGCGAAGGACAGGACAAGCCCCGGCATCTCCGGCCGCTGCGAGCGCTCCGCCAGGAGCCAGGCGGCGATGACGACAAAGCCCGGCTTCGCCAGTTCCGAGGGCTGCAGGTTGAAGGAACCGATATTGATCCAACGGTGCGCGCCCTTCACTTCCGGACCCCATAACAGCGCCGCCACCATCAGCGCCAGCGAAACCGCGAGAATGACGAAGGCGCTGCGCCGCGCCTGTGGCGGACTGAGGAACGACATGCCGATGAAGACAGGAACGGCCAGCCCAAGGTAGAGAAGCTGGTTCTTCACGAAATGGAAGGACTCAAGCCCGATACGCTCGGCCACCGGCGGGCTCGCCGCCATGGCGACCAATACCCCCATGGCCATCAGCAAGAGCACTGCGGTCATCAGCGCCCGGTCGACGGTGAACCACCATTGCGCGAGAAGCCCGCGATCGCTACGGCTTAACAGCATCGTCCGCTCCTTGGATTTTCATGATGGCGCCGGGAAGCCGCGCCACCGCCTTGACGAAAGCATCGCCGCGCACTTCGAAATTCGGATAATGATCGAAGGAAGCGCAGGCCGGAGACAGCAGAACGATCGCCGCCTTTCTGCGATCGGCAGTGGCATCGCGCGCGGCGGCTTCCACCGCGCGGTCCAACGTGCCGCACTGCTCGATAAGGGTCTTGCCTTGCAACGTTCGGGCAAATTCATCGGCTGCCTGGCCGATGAGATAGGCCTTGACCACTCGCGGAAACAAAGGCCTCAGCGGTTCGATGCCGCCCGCCTTGGCGATGCCGCCGGCGATCCAGTAGATGGTCTCAAACGAGGACAGCGCCTTTTTCGCCGCGTCGGCATTGGTGGCTTTCGAGTCGTTGATGAAGGCAACCCCGTCGACACGGGCCACCTCCTGCATGCGGTGAGCGAGACCCGGGAAGCTCTTGAGGCCGCGCCGGATTTCGGCCACGCTCAAGCCCAGCGCCCGGGCGGCGCCATAGGCCATGCAGGCATTCTGCCAGTTGTGCGCGCCCTTCAGCGCCGGCATGGCGGTGAGATCGATGCGCGCCGCCTCCTTGCCGTTGCGCGAATCGCGCAGGACCCCGTCGGGCGCGGAAATGCCATTTGCCAGGTAGCGGAGAACCGACACGCGCCAGAGCGTCGCCCCGGAATGGATGCCATCGGCGATCGCCGCGCACCATTGATCGTCGACGCCGCAGATCGCCGCATCGCCGGCGCCCTGTCTGGCGAAGATGCGGGCCTTCACCGCGGCATAGTTTTCCATGGTGCCATGGCGGTCGAGATGGTCGGGCGTGATGTTGGTGAGAATGCCGGCATCGGGCCTAAGTCCCGGCATCAGATCGATCTGGAAGGAGGAAAGCTCCAGCACATAGATGCGGTCCCTGACCGGCGGCCGCATCAGGAAGGCGGCGGTGCCGATATTGCCGCCGACATCGGCATCGCGGCCCGCGGCGCGGAAGAGATGGCCCACCAGCGCCGTCGTCGTCGATTTGCCGTTGGTTCCGGTGATCGCCACCATGCGGGCGCCGCTGCCGGCGAGCTGGCGCTGGAACACTTCCGTATCGCCGATCACCTCGATGCCGGCGGCGCGCGCCCTGCCGACCGTCCAGTGCGGCTGGGGATGGGTGAGCGGCACGCCGGGGCTCAGGACAAGCGCATCGAGGCCGGCAAAATCGACATGTTGCAAATCTGAAACCGGCAGGCCGGCGCCCCGGGCCTTCGCTACGGCTTCGGCCGAGTCGTCCCAGGCGTGAACGATGGCACCGCCGAGCCGCAGCGCCTCGATGCAGGCCGTTCCCGAGCGGGCCAGCCCGAAGACCGCAACTTTCTTGCCGCGAAATGTGGTCGCCGGAAACAAGCCTGCCTCACCTGAGCTTGAGGGTTGAGAGGCCGATGAGCGCCAGCACGAAGGCGATGATCCAGAAGCGGATCACGATGGTGGGCTCCTTCCAGCCTTTCTGTTCGAAATGATGGTGCAGCGGCGCCATGGCGAAGACCCGCTTGCCGGTCAGCTTGAACGACACGACCTGGACGATCACCGAAGCGGTTTCGAGCACGAACAGGCCGCCGATGATGGCGAGCACGATCTCGTGCTTCACCGCCACCGCGATGGCGCCGAGCGCGCCGCCGAGCGACAAGGAGCCGGTATCGCCCATGAAGATCATGGCGGGCGGAGCGTTGAACCACAGGAATCCAAGGCCGGCGCCGACCAGCGCGCCGCACAGGATGGCGAGCTCGCCGGTGCCCTTGACGAAGTGAAGCTGCAGATATTCGGAGAATACCGCATTGCCGACCAGATAGACGATGAGACCGTAGCTCGCCGCCGCGATCATCACCGGCACGATGGCGAGCCCGTCGAGGCCGTCGGTGATGTTGACGGAATTGCCGGCGCCGACGATCACCAATGCGCCGACCACGATGAAAAATCCGCCGAAGGGAATGAGCACATCCTTGAAGAAGGGAACGGCGAGCGAGCTCGACAGGGGTTTCTCGCCGATCCACATGAAGCAGGCGACGGCGATCCCGGCGATGGCGAATTCGGCGGCCAGCCGCATCTTGCCGGAGAAGCCCCGTGTCGAGGAGCGCGTCACCTTGAGAAAATCGTCGTAGAAGCCGATGGCGCCGAAGCCGAGGGTCACGAACAGCACCGCCCAGACATAAAGGTTGCGCAGATCCGCCCACAGCAAAGTGGAGACGAAAATGCCCGACAGGATCATCAGTCCGCCCATGGTCGGCGTGCCCTGCTTTTCGACGATGTGGCGCTGCGGCCCGTCCGAGCGGATCGGCTGGCCCTTGCCCTGTTTCAGCTTCAGGAGCGAGATGATGCCCGGACCGAACAGGAAGACGAACAGGAGCGCCGTCAGGATCGCGCCGCCGGTCCGCGTCGTGAGGTAGCGGAACACGTTGAAGGCGGAGAACTCGTCGGTGAGACTGGTGAGCAAATAGAACAGCATGAATCAGGCGTCCTTGTTGACCGGCGCAAAACGCGCCCTGATGGCCTCGGCCAGCGGACCCATGCGGCTGCCGAGCGAGCCCTTGATCATCACCGCGTCGCCGGCCCTGAGACCGGACAGAAGAGCCTCGCGAAGACCTTCGGAAGTTTCGGCATAAGCTCCGCGGCGCGATGCCGGAGTCCTGGCCCACAGATTCGCCATGAGAGGCCCGGCGGCATATAGAACATCGACCTGTGCTTCGTCCACCGGCCGGGCGAGATCGGCATGCAGCCCGGGGCCGAAGCCGCCGAGTTCCAACATGTCGCCCAGAACCGCGATGCGGCGTCCGCCCTTGCCCAGCTTTGCCTGGGCCAGCAGGGCGAGGCCGGCGCGCACCGAGGCCGGGTTGGCGTTGTAACTTTCGTCGATCAGCAGCACTTCGCCGCCGTCGGTCCTGAGGCGCTGGCGCACGCCCCTGCCCTTGGCCGGCTCGACGCTGGCCAGCGCCAGGGCGGCGCGCGCCAGATCGGCACCGGCGAGCTTGACCGCCGCCAGTACGCCAAGGCTGTTGAGCGCCATGTGCTCGCCCGGCACCCCGAGCTTGTAGATCAGGGTCTCGCCGAGAATATCGGCCGTGATGCAGCAGCAGTCACCATGCAAGGCCGCGCGCTCCAGCCGCACCTCGGCCTGAGGACTGCGCCCGAAGCCGACGACATGCGCCACTCCTGCCGCCCGCGCCGCCGCGGCCAGCCGGTCGAAATGCGGCGTATCGCGGTTGATGACGGCATGGCCACCCGCTTCGACGCCGAGAAATATCTCCGCCTTGGCATCGGCGATGTCATCGAGCGATTTGAAATGGCCGAGGTGACTTTCGGCAACCGCCGTGATGATGGCAATGTGCGGGCGTACCATGCGGGTGAGCGGCGCGATCTCGCCCGCATGGTTCATGCCGATCTCCAACACGCCATAGGCGGTCTGGCGCGGCATGCGGGCGAGCGTCAGGGGCACGCCCCATTGATTGTTGAAGGAGGCCGCCGAGGCATGGGTGAGGCCCGATTGCGACAGGGCCACGCGCAGCATTTCCTTGCTGCTGGTCTTGCCGACGCTGCCGGTGACGCCAATGATCCGCGCATGGCTGCGGGCCCGCGCGGCGCGGCCGATATTTTCCAGCCCGCGCAAGGGATCCTCCGCCACGATGAGGAGCGGTCCCGCGGCGCGCATTTCGTGCGCGGCCCGCGATACGACGGCGAGCCCCGCTCCGGCTTTGAGCGCGGCCACGACGAAATCGTGGCCGTCGTGCTTCTCGCCGCTGATGGCGACGAAAATATCGCCCGCTGCCACGCTGCGCGAGTCGATCGAGACGCCGGTGAGCGGCATGGCAACCTCACCGCTGATCTCGCCGCCGGTCGCCGCCACGAGTTCCACCGCCGTCCACAGCGCGCCGTCAGCCATGATAGTCCACCCCGGCGAGTGCGGCGCGCACCGCCTCATGGTCGCTGAATGGGATCACCGTCTTGCCGATGATTTGTCCCTCTTCATGGCCCTTGCCCGCGACCAGCAGCACATCGCCCGCCTCGAGTGCGTCCACCGCCGCGCGGATCGCTTCGGCGCGGCCGCCGATTTCGATGCCGCCCGGGCAGGCGGCGGCAATCTCCTCGCGGATCCACGCCGGGTCTTCGCTGCGCGGATTGTCATCGGTCACATAGGCGATGTCGGCGAGCTTCGCGGCGATCGCCCCCATCTGCGGCCGCTTGCCGCGGTCGCGGTCGCCGCCGCAACCGAAGACCACGGCCAGCCGTCCCGTCGCATAGGGCCGCAGCGCAGCGATGGCATTTTCCAGCGCATCGGGCGTGTGCGCATAGTCGACGAAGACCGGCGCGCCTTTGGCGCTGCGCCCGACGAGATCGAGACGGCCCTTGGCGCCCTTGAGCGACTCGAGCGCGTGCATGGCGAGTACCTCTTCGCCGCCGGTGGCGATGACGAGCCCCGCCGCAACCAGGGCATTCGAGACTTGGAAGGCGCCGGCCAGCGGCAGGAACACCGCATGCCGCCGCGACGGCCCCGCGACCTCAAGCCTCTGGCCGAAGCCTTCGCGCTCGGCGGCGACGAGCTTAAGCGCAACCCCGGAGCGGCCGACGGTGAAGGGCTTGAGCCCCCGCGCCGCCGCGCGGCGGACGACCTCGCCACCGTGCGGAGAGTCGGCATTGACGACCGCCGGCGCGCCGGCCGGCAGCAGCTCCTCGAACAGCCGCATCTTGGCGGCGAAATAATCCTCGAAGCTGGCATGATAATCGAGATGGTCGCGGCTGATGTTGGTGAAGGCCCCGGCCGCCAGGCGCAAGCCGTCGAGGCGATATTGCGCCAGACCATGACTCGACGCCTCGATCGACAGATGGTCGACATGATCCTCGGCCAGCCTTGCTGCAATCTCATGCAGCTTCACCGGATCGGGCGTGGTGTGCTGAAGATAGGTGAAACCGGCGGGGCCCACCAGGCCGACGGTGCCGAGGCTGGCGGCGCGGAACCCCATGCCCGCCCAGATTTCGCGCACGAAGGCGGCAACCGAAGTCTTGCCGTTGGTGCCCGTCACCGCCACCACGAGATCCGGCTGGCGGCCGAAGAAGCGCGCCGCCATCAGCGCGAAGAGCCGGCGCGGATTTGGCGTGGCGATGACCGGCACAGTGGCAGCACCCGCGCCGCCGGCACAGACGATGGCCGCGGCGCCATTGGCGATCGCCTGCGGAATGAACTTGGCGCCGTCGACGGTTGTGCCGCGCAGCGCCGCAAAGACGAATCCCGGCTTTACCTCGCGGCTGTCGGCGGTAAGACCGGAAATGGCGAGCGACTCCGTCCCCGGCGGCGGCGCGGCGTCGTTGCCGATCAATCTGGCAAGTGTCACGGCCACGGTCTCAGCCCTCTTTCTTCTGGGCTTTCGCCTGCTTGGCGAGCGTTTCCAAATCCTCCGGCGTGAATACGGGTTCCACCCCGAGCAGCGGCGCGATGCGCTCGATGATCCTACCCGCCGTGGGCACGGCATTCCAGCCCGCCGTGGCGAAGCCATAGGTTTCAGGCGCTGCTTTGGGTTCGTCAAGCATGACGATCAGCGCATATTTCGGTTTGTCCATGGGAAAGGCGCCGATGAAGGACGTCAGATTCTTGTCCTTCGAATAGCGGCCGCCCACGACTTTTTCCGCCGTGCCCGTCTTGCCGCCCACCCGGTAGCCGATCACATCCGCCTTCCGCGCCGTTCCCTGGCTGACGTTGAGCCGGAACAGGTAGCGTAGCTTTTCGCTGGTTTCGGGTTTCACCACCCGCGGGGCCAATGCATCGGCTTCGGCGCGGCCGCGCCTGATGAAGGTTGGCGGTATGAGCTTTCCGCCATTGATCAGCGCCATGACCACGGCGACGCCCTGCAACGGCTGCACCGCGAATCCGCTGCCGAACGCGGCAGTCGCCGTCGTCAGCTTGCTCCATTTCCGGGGCAGCAGCGGCTTGGCGCTTTCCGGCAGTTCCGTCACCATGCGATCGAAAAGGCCGACGCGGCGCAGGAACTCCTGATGCCGTTCCTCCCCCACTTCAAGCGCCATCTTGGCCGTGCCTATGTTGGAAGAAAAGGTGAAGACTTCCGGCACCGTCAGAATCCGGTGTTCGGCATGGAAGTCGTCGATGCGGGCGTTTCCGATAACCAGGGGATACCTGGCGTCGTAACTGCCGTTGAGATCGGTTACGCCGTAGTCGAAGGCCATGGCGAAAGTTACCGCCTTGATGACCGAACCCAGCTCATAGACCCCGCTGGTCATCCTGTTGATCTGGTCCTTGCTGAAATTCTTGTCTTCGGAATTCGGATCGAAGTCCGGCAGCGAGACGAGCGCCAGCACTTCGCCGGTTTCGACATCGAGAACGATTCCGCCGCCGGCGATCGCATTGAATTTCTTGACCGCCCGTGAAATCTCGCTGGCCAGCGCATGCTGCACCCTGATGTCGATGGACATCTGCGCCGACTGTGGCGCCCCTTCGCCGGAATCGGCCAGGGAGGCGGTGTAGAGTGCACCCTGGTCGTCGAGATACTTCTCGATGCCGGC
The DNA here is from genome assembly GCA_964408555.1 of uncultured Aestuariivirga sp. GTDB lineage: Bacteria > Pseudomonadota > Alphaproteobacteria > Rhizobiales > Aestuariivirgaceae > Aestuariivirga. Next base: position 12,660 of record CAYOZR010000049.1, on the reverse strand, counting down.
GATGCCCTTGGTATCGAGGTCGACATAGCCGACCACATGGGCGGCGAGCCGTCCCTGCGGATAGACGCGGCGGCGCTCGTTGACGAAGCCCACGCCGGGAATGCCGAGATTGTAGACGGCATCGCGCTCCTCCGGGCTCACCTGGCGCTTCAGCCAGACGAAGGCGCGGCCCGGCTGCGTGAGCCTGGCCCGCAACCACTTGGCGTCGAGATCGGGCACCGTGGCGGTAAGCAGTTCCACCGCTTCGTCGATGTCGATGATCTTGCGCGGGTCGGCATAGAGCGAGGCAACCGCCACATCGGTCGCCAGCAGCACGCCATTGCGGTCGACGATATCGGGCCGCGGCAGGCGGTCCTCATGCACCTCCGCTTCATTCACGCCGGCGAGACGGCCCTGCAGCACTGTGAGGTTGCCGAGCTGCGCGGCGATGGCGAGAAAACCGGCGCAGAAGCAGATGCCGATCAGCCGGATGCGGTGGCGGCCGGCGAGCAGCGGCGCTTCGCCCGCTGCGATCATGGTCTTGTCGTCATGGACAGTGGCGGTCATGGGTCACTGCACCTGTTCGAGCATGCCGGCGATCGGATCCTTGCCCTCTTCCACCAGCCGGACGGCCGGCTCAGCCGGAACCTTCTGGCCGAGCTCGTCGAGCCCGACGATCTGCGATGCACGGAGGTTTTCGAGGCCGAGATGCTGCCGCGCCAGCCGCTCGAGATCGGCGGGCCGCGTCAGGCTGCTCCATTCGGCGTTCAGCAGCTTGATCGACTCGCGCTCGGCGGCGATCGCGCGATGGGTTGCGGCGATGTCCCGCTCGATGCCGCGGGTGGCGTGCTCGAGCGAATAGAGGATGAAGCCCGAGACCAGGACCGTGAGGACGAGAAGTGCGTTAAAGAACTTGTTCATCCGTGCCGCCTCGCGTCGACAGTGGGGACGCCAAGGTCCTCCATGTTGAAATCGATGGGCGCCGCTCCGGTGCGGATGGCGGCCCTGAGCTTGGCGGAACGCGCCCGCGGATTTCGCCGGGCTTCCGTGGCACTTGCTTCGCGGTGGCCTTTGAAGAGAAGTTCGAAGCTCGGCGCCGGGCCCGCCTGCTCCGGCGGCAGGTGCCGCGAGGCCGAAGGCAGCTTGCCGGCACGCGACACCAAGAAGCGCTTGACGATCCGGTCCTCCAGCGAATGGAAGGTGACGACAACGAGACGGCCGCCGGGAGCGAGCAGGCGTTCGGCGGCGGCGAGAGCCGCGGCGAGCTCGTCAAGCTCGCCGTTCACATAGATGCGTAGCGCCTGGAAGGTGCGGGTGGCCGGATGAATGCGGTCCTGCGGCCGCTGCGGCCCGACCGCGCTTTCGATGGCGCGCACCAGGTCCACGGTGGTGGTGATCGGCGCCGCCGCGCGCATCCCGACGATCGCCCGGGCGATGGCGCGGGCCCGGTGTTCCTCGCCGAAGACGTGGATGATGCGCCCGAGGCTATCCTGCGACAGCGAATTGACGGCGTCCGCCGCCGAGGGCCCCGCCTTGGCCATGCGCATGTCGAGCGGCCCGTCGCGCAGGAACGAGAAGCCGCGCGCCGCCTCGTCGAGCTGCATCGAAGAGACACCCACATCGAGCACCACGCCATCGGCGGAGGTGACGCCGGCCACCGCGAGCAGCGTTTCCATGCCGCCGAAACGGCCCTCGACCAGTGTCAGGCGTCCCCCGCTTCGCGCCACAAGCCCCTGCCCGGCGGCGATCGCATCGGGGTCGCGGTCGATGCCATAGACGCGGCAGGCGGCGGCGGCGAGAACGGCGCGGGCATAGCCGCCGGCGCCAAAGGTTCCGTCGACATAGATGCCGCCGTCGCGGGGAGCGAGCGCTTCCAGCACCTCGTCGAGCATTACCGGCACATGCGGCGTCTCGGGGCTTCGCGGTTCGGCAATCATCGGCACGGGCTGGGTCAGGGTGAATAAGGTGTTAATATTGCAGCCGACATTGCTCCGCCGGGCCTTAATAAATGGTTTCAAATTTGATTCATCCCCGGACAGAAGTGCCAGCCGGCCTGTAAGCCGGGTTCTGTCCACGCAGGTTTCCCCGCGCTGGATGACCATTCATCTGGAACGTCCGTCGCCGGACGCTTCGCGCGACCTACCCGGGTGGTGGGCCGGAAACTGCCCTGGGCCCGAAGGCCCGTACCACCCCTATTCGGTCTTGCTCCCGGTGGGGTTTGCCGTCGCCGCCGCCGTTACCGGAGGCGCGGTGCGCTCTTACCGCACCGTTTCACCCTTGCTTACGGGATTGCTCCCGCGAGCGGTTTAATCTCTGTGGCACTGTCCCTGGGGTTGCCCCCGCCGGGCGTTACCCGGCACCGTATTTCCATGGAGCCCGGACTTTCCTCCCCCGCGCCCTTTCGGGAATTACGGCGGCGGTCATCCAACCGGCTGGCAAGCTTCAAGTAGTGCTTGAAGCCCTTGCCGTCAACCTTCAAAGGCCGCGCGGCCATCGCAAATGGCGGCAATCGGCTTCACCTTATGTAACTCCACCGGATCGGTGACTTCGAGATCGCCAGCACCGGCGAAGGAATGCATGTGGCCTGCGGTGATGCCGGGCTTCGGCACGCGGGGCCACCTGGCTGGCGATGATAATTGGTCGCCGTCATGCGAGAGGGCCGTTCCAGTCGATGCCCTCGGCCTGCATCATCGCCTGCCAGGCGGGGCGCGCGGTCACCAGATCGATAAGACGCCTGACCGAAGCATAGGCAAGTGCCGGCTTCGGCATCTGCCGGGTCCAGCGGCACAGCATGGTGAGAAATATGTCGGCGGCGCTGAAACGGCTGCCGAGAACATAGGGTCCAGCATTCTCCAGCATTGAATCAATTCGTGAAAAGATCATGCCAAGCCTTCGTTCTGAAACGATTTTCATGTCACGGCGAGAGGCTTCGAGATCGACATAAATATCGGCATGCCACCAATGCTGCAGTTCCTCTTGCACGGTGTTGGTGAAATAGATGAGCCATTGCAGGAACAGGTGCCGGTCCGTCTCGCCCGCCGCCGGCATGAGTCCCGCCGCCGGGTGCAGCTCGCACAGATAAAGAATGATGGCCGCGGATTCGTAGAGCACCCGTTCGCCGTGGATGAGGGTTGGCACCCGCCCGTTGGGATTGAGCTTGAGATAATCCGGCGCCCGGTTCTCGGCCCTGGACACGTCCACCCGGACGAGTTTGAAGTCGCACCCAATTTCCCGCAACACCGCGTGCGGCGCCATATTGGCGCTGCCGCGGTCCCAGTAGAGCCTATACAAGCTGCCAAACTCCGTTATTGTTCGCCGCCATGATCGTCCGCATTGTTGCCGTCCTTTCCTTCATTGCCGCCCTGACTGCAAGTGTCCGGGCGCAGGAACGCCAATGGATTTTCGATACCGGCGAGGATGATGCCTATCTGATTTTCGGTGTGCCGGAAACCGACGATGTCGGCATCAGCTTCTGGTGCGGCGCGCGCAGCGGCGAAATCCGCATCTTCATTCCCGAGGCCGATCCAGCGATGAAACCGGACACGGACGTTTCCTTCATCGTGTCGGTTGGCGAGGAAACCTTCAAGATCGACGGCAAGACCGCCGCCGATGAAACGTCGGATACAACCAGCATCGAAGCCGCCGTCTCGGCCACCGATCCGCTGTTCGCCGGCTTGCGGAAATCCGACCGCTTCAAGGTGGTGACCGGCGCCATCGAGCACGTCTACCCGCTCATCGATGCCGATGTCGCGGGCCTCGTCGATCTATGCCGGAAGCCCTAGCGCCGCGATCAGGCGGTCCAGCGTTTCGACGGTTGAAGGATCGGCGATGCCATCGACGCGGGCCGGGCGGAAATGCCGCTGGAAAGCCTGGATGACGGCTTTGGCCGGTGCATCGTAATTTCCCGTCACCTCGATGCCGTAGCCGTAGTGGGCGAGCTTCGCCTGCAAGGCTGCAACCATATCTCCCGCGTCACCCGCTTGCAACGCCGGCCCGCCGCGCAACCGCGAAGGCGCCACCCAGTGGCCGACGCCGGCCGCATGGAGCCGTTGCCAGTCGAATCGCTCGCCAGGGTCGATCTTGCGCAATGGCGCCACATCGGAGTGCGCCAGCACATGGCGGGGCTCGATATCATGGCGGCTCGATATGTTGCGGCACAGCGCGATCGCCGCCTCCATCTGCGGGTGCGGAAAATCGCGGTAGCCCAGCACATGCCCGGGATTGTGGAGTTCGATGCCGATCGAGCGGGAGTTGATATCGGCGTCACCTTCCCAGACGGCGATTCCCGCATGCCAGGCGCGCATCTCCTCGCCCACCATCTGGGTGATCTCGCCGTCGTCGCCCACCAGATAATGACAGGAGACTTTGGAGCCCGGCTCGCACAGCCAGGCGCCGGCGGCTGAAGCACTTTCCATGCCGGTGTAATGCAGGATGATCATGTCGGGCCGCGCATTGCCGCGTCGCGGTTCGATATTGGGCGACAGGACGAAACGATGGGCAAGCGGCGAACGGATCACACGGCGTGCTCCTTCATGATCCGTCCATAGGCTTCGTTGATGCGCTGCAGGCGCTGGTTGGCGATCGCCACCAATTCCTCCGGCATGCCCGCGGCGATATGCCTGTCCGGATGGTGCTCACGCACCAGCTTCCGGTAACGCCGTTTGACTTCGTCGATGTGGGCGGAAGAGTCCAGGCCCAGAACCAGATAAGGATCGTCATGCCCCGGTGCCACATGCCTTGCCTTGATGCGGGCGAAGTCGGCTTCGCTAAATCCGAATATGGCGGCAACGCGCCGCAGATATTCGAGTTCGGCCGGATGCACCGTATTGTCGGCCTTGGCGATGTGGAACAATCCGTCCAGAACATCCTCGAGGATCGGCGCCCCGGCCTTGAACAATTTGGCAATTTGCCGGGCATAGGAATCGTAGCCCGCGACATCCTGCTTGGCGAGATTGAACACCCGGGCGACGGCGGCGAGATCCTTCTCCGGCACGTGGAAAACCTGCTTGAAGGCCGAAATCTCGTCGACGGTGACGGAGCCATCGGCCTTCGCCATTTTGGCGCCAAGCGCAATCATGCCGATGGTGAAGCCGATCGACTTCTCTGGCGCGGCCGCGCGCGAGCGGGCCAGCTTCGCCAGGAAGCCGCCAACCGAGTCGCCAATTGCGGCGAGGCTTTCCGCGATGCGGGTCCAGATCGACATGGCGGCGGCAGCATAGCGGATTCGCGAGGCCGCTTAAGGGGCAAGCTCAGCCGCGCTTGAAATAATGCCCGAGCTTGAATACCGGCACGTCGATATCGAGGTGTTGCGCCAGACGCCGTTCCACATGCCAAGCGCGTCCCGCCGTCCACACCGTCGCCCACAGCACCGGAATGGCCCCCGCCGCCATCAGCACGAACATCATCCAGTCGGGAAAGCCGAAGAGCTGCGACACCGCCCACACGGTCGCCACCATCGCCGCGCCCAGCTTGCAGAAGGCGAGCAATGTCACGCCGGAAGCGGCGAGAAAGCAGCCCAATGGGCTGAAAGCCTGGGATGATGGCTTGGGCGGATGTTCCGGCTTCACGATGTCCTGATCCATGGCCAAGATATGCCTACAGCGCCGGACAAATGCAACCGGGATCAAGAACCGGCTTGAATCGAAAACTCAACAGATCCACGCGAGCCGTTGATATGACTCGCAATTCTCACTGGCAGAAGGTCTTGCCGCTCTTTCTCGCCTGAATGTCGAGATGAATGTGGTCGCGGTGATAATCGTCGGAGGCGGGGCCGAGCACGGTGGAGAACCGGCCGCAGGCCTTCTGGTGCACCTCGCGCAGGAAAGCGCGCTCGCCGGAACTGCCGGACCAACCCTCTCGCACCATGATTTTGCGCCCGCTCGCCAGGGTAAAGGCCGAGATATCGATGGCATTGCCGGACCCATGCTCGCTTAGCTTGGCGCCGCGGTTGCCGTTACGCGGCCGGCAGGCATAGGAGGCGGCCACATCGACGCTCACCACCGGTTCGCCGAAAGCCCGGCCCGCCGCGGGCTGCACGATGTCGGTAAGCCAGCCGTGGAGCGGCGAGACGACGCCGCAGGTGACAGTCGCAGGTACACTCAGGCGGACATTGGAGATGGCACGGAGGCGCCAGGGGTCGGATACCTTGCAGCCGTTGCCGCCATCGATCGGGCCGAGACGTTCGGCCGCCGCCATGTCGGGCGGATTGACCGCGCAGGCACCGGCCGGGATGATCAGGCCATCATTGCGAAGATCGTGGGGGCCGGTGGAGGCGGAACAGGCCGCGAGTGCCGCGGCCAGGGCGGCCGCATGGAATGATCGACGCATACCAATTCACTCTCTCGAACCGCGGCGTCAGCGGTTCAACGCTGCCACCAATTGGCCGACATCGCCATTGCGTTTCGACAGATAGGAGGTGAACAAATTGCGTTGCAGATAGACCAGCGAGAAGCCGAGCACCTTGGCATCTACGATCTTGTATTTGCCGCCGCGCTTGGCAAGCCGCCAGCTCACCGTGTAGGTCTGGCCCGACATGAGATAGACCTTGCTCGGGACAAGCATATCGCCATCGCCGGCGGCGGTGACTTCTCCGAGCTCGTATTTCGCCACCCGGTATTCGCGCGACTGGTCGGCGAAATAGCGGGCCATGAAGGTTGCAACGCCGCCAAAGTAGCGGGTGCGCTGGGTCTCCGGCAACTGGCCCTTGTACCGGCCGAGCGAATAGATGGCGATATCGCCGACATCGGCATGGCGTTGGATCGCCCGCCGGAAACTGGCGACCGTTCCCAGCCGGTTCGCGTTGAGCATATCCTTGGCCACCTGCTTCATGTAGACAAGCGAAGGCTGATCCGCGGCGGCAAGCGCCGGCGAGACTGCGGAGGCCGCGATCATGCCGAGAACGGCACGCCGCGTCAGGCTGCGAACGGGGGTCGTCATCAATCGGTATCCCACCCCTTGTAATTGCGCAGGTTTAGTTGACGTCTGCCTAACGCGTCAACCCATTCCGGCACCTACCAGGTTTCGGCGTCCCGCAATTCCGCGAACAGGGCCGCGAAATCGCCCTTCGACCTGTTGAGCACGTCGCCGAAGCGCTTCTTCATCGATATCGTCAGCCACACGCCCTTGACATTGACGTCGCTGACCGTGAAGCCGCCGCTCGCCGTCTGCACGACCCGCCAGCGCACCTGCTCGCGGCCACCGCCCCTCTGCTTGATGGCGCTGTGGATAGTGATGAATTTGCCCTGCTTGGTGGTCGACAGGATGTCCAGTTCCGAACCCCGGAAATCCTCGACATAAAAGACGAAAAGGGCCGCCGCATAGTTGCCGACGAGGTTGTAGAACTCGTCCTTCTTGCTGCTTGGCAGCTTCGAGCGATAGGAGCCAAGGGCAAAATTGGCGATATTGCGCAGGTTGATATAGCGCTCCAGCAAGGCGGCAAATCTGTTGCGCAGCCGCGTTCCCTGTTGGCCGCTGTTGGCGAGTTGCATCACATCGTCGGCAATGCGGTTGACATAGTCTTCGGCGGGCGTCAGCGCCGCACGTGCCGAGACCGGATAGGATGTGGTCGCTGCAACAATTCCGGCAAACATTATTCCGGCAAGTTCACGCCGTGTGAACTTGCGGGTCCGGACCTCGCTCATAGTGCCTCCAAAAACTTCCACGCCCCCTATCTCGCGCAATTACTACGCCGCGAAATGTTAAGAAATGCAAGAGATTCGCGATAAAGTTTTTTATACCATTGATATTGCACACTAAAAAGAACCGAGGATTTCCTGGCCACTGGGCGAAAATCTTAGGTTGCAGATTGGTCACATTCACTAAGTTCGCATCACGATTATCTGATTGAGATACACATAAGGATATGTTTATGTGATTATAGAAGTATGAGGAACTTATGATGGACCAACTCCTCGTCGGATTGAGGGCCGCGGCGGAGACGACGCGCGTGAGAATTTTATTTGTTCTCTCGCACGGCGAATTCAATGTCAGCGAACTCACCCAAATTCTGGGCCAGAGCCAGCCCCGGGTGTCGCGTCATCTCAAGCTGATGGCCGAGGCGGGCCTCCTCACCCGGCATAAGGAGGGCAACTGGGTGCTGTTCCGGCTGCGCGAAAAAGATTTGGGCGGCGCCTTGGCCCGCGCCATCGTCGATCTCCTCCCCGGCGCCGATGCCCTGCTCACCCGCGATCTGGCACGGCTCGAGGACATCCGCACGCAGCGGTCCGAGACCGCCTCCCGCTATTTCCGCAACAATGCGGCGCAATGGGAGAAGCTCCGCTCGTTGCATGTGCGCGAGGCGGATGTCGAAGGCGCCATGCGGCGGATTGCCGGACCGGCGCCGGTTCATCTTCACGTCGACCTCGGCACCGGCACCGGCGGCGTGCTGCGGACTTTCGCCCATCTCGCCGAGCAATCCATCGGCATCGATTCGAGCCGCGAGATGCTGGCCATCGCCCGCGCCAATTTGGAGCGCGAGGGGCTTCGCCACGTCCAGATCCGGCACGGCGACATCTATGCCCTGCCCTTCGCCAACGATGCCGCCGATTTGGTGACGATCCATCAGGTGCTTCATTATCTTGACGATCCCAGTCGGGCGCTCGCCGAGGCAGTGCGAATTCTCAAGCCCGGCGGGCGCTTGCTCATCGCCGACTTCGCGCCACATGAGCTGGAAATGCTGCGCACCGCCCATGCCCACCGGCGCCTCGGCATCGCCGCCGAACACATGACGGACTGGCTGCAGCGGGCGGGTGCGAGACTGGCCCAGCACGAAGTCCTTCCCCCGCCCTGGCGCAAGGATCAGATGGGTCTCACCGTCTCCATCTGGCTGGCCGAAAAACTGCCCGAGGCGGCAGCCCAGCAACGCGCGCTGGCGGGATCGGAGCGCGGCGCATGATGGCGGCTCTTCCCCCCGACGAGCGGCCCGAGCCGATCACCGTCTCCTTCGAATTCTTCCCGCCCAAACAAGGCGATGCCGAAGCCGCCTTCTGGCGCACCATCGCCAAGCTGGAGCCGATCCAGCCGCATTTCGTGTCCGTCACCTATGGCGCCGGCGGCACCACCCGCGACCGCACCCTCGAGACGGTGAGGCGCATGTGCCGGGAGACGTCGCTGAAGCCGGCGGCGCATTTAACCTGCGTCGGCGCCGCCAAGGACGAGGTCAATGCCGTGGTGCGCCAATACTGGGAGGCGGGCGTGCGCCACATCGTGGCGCTGCGCGGCGATGCGCCGGGCAACGTCGGCGGCAAATTCGCAGCCCATCCGCAAGGCTACCGCAATGCCGCCGATCTGGTGCGCGGCATCCGCGGCATCGGCGATTTTGAAATCTCGGTCACCGCCTATCCCGAGAAGCATCCCGAATCGGTGTCGATCGAGGAGGATTTGGCCTTCCTGGCGGACAAGGCCGAGCACGGCGCCAGCCGCGCCCTCTCGCAGTTCTTCTTTCACAACGCTTTTTTTCTGCGGCTGCGCGACCGCGTCGCGGCGCGCGGCATCGCTATCGATCTGGTGCCGGGCATATTGCCGATCACCAATTTCGCCAAGGTCTCCGAATTCGCCGCCAAATGCGGCGCCCACATTCCCCCGGCCCTGGCGCGGCGCTTCGACGGTCTCGACCAGGATCCCGAGACCCTCAATCTGGTGGCCGCCATGGTGGCGGCCGAACAGGTGACGGCGCTGCGCCGCGAGGGTGTCACGTCTTTCCACTTCTACACCTTGAACCGGGCCGATCTGGTCTATGCCATCTGCCGGGTGCTGGGGCTGGGAATTCCGGCCGAAGCGGCGTGAAGGAGGGCGCGGTTTTTTCGGTCGCCGGTGTTTCACGTGAAACAATTCCTAGAGTTGAAATAACGCGATTTTACGGCGTTTTGCGGCGCTTTGCCATGCAAAACCGGTGATTTTTGCAGGCAAATCGCTGCAATCCGGCGAGGTTTTTCGAGCCAAAATACTTGACTCAGGCAAGTAATTCGCCGAGCCTCGGCCGGCCATGCGCCCGCCGGAGATTATCCGCCTCTCGGTTCCGAGGAAGGAGCCGGAACCCGAAGCCCCCGCCCCGCCGGCCCTCGCGGCAGAGCCGGCGGCGGAGCGGGTCTTGGCCTTCGTCGCTTTCTTCGACGTGCGGCTGCGGCAATTGGGCGACGGCCGGTCGGAGGGCGGCTTCACCGAAACCGAGCGGCGCGCGCTGGCGGCACTCGGGCGGCGGCGGCGCATGCTGGCGGGTGAGCTGGCGCGGCAACTCGGCGTCGATGCGGGCTATCTGAGCCGGGTCGTCGGGCGGCTCGTGGCCGAGGGCCTCGTCGAGCGGCTGCGCGGTAAGGATCGCCGGCAATCGCCACTGGCCGCGAGCGTCGCGGGCCGCGCGGCGCTGCGCCGGCTGGACCGCGAGGCCGCCGATGTTGTGAGCGAATTGCTGCGGCCCTTGTCCCCGGCCTTGCGGGGCGAACTCGCCACCGCCATGGCAAGGGTGATGAAGATACTGACTCCGCCGGAACCTGCGCCCGGCCGCGACGCGGCCGAAGCCGATGAGCCGCCCCCTTCACCACTCGACGATGTGCGCATGCGCGCCCTGCGCGGCGGCGATCTGGGGCTGGTGGCGCATCGCCTGGCCCTGCTCGGCCAGGAGGGCAAACGCTTCGATGCGGAAACGGAACGGCGCTTGCTGACGAAGGCTGCGGCATTTCTCGATGGCTTCGACCGCGCCCGCGACATCGGCTGGATCGCCGAACGCGACAACCGCCTGGCGGGCGCCTGCCTGTTGAAGGGCGTGAGCGAGGACATGGCCGAAGTGTCGCTGATCCATGTGGAGCCCGAGGCGCGAGGGCTGGGCCTCGCCGCGATGCTGCTGGAGCATTGCCTCGACTTCGCGGCGATCGCCAAATACAGAAGCGTGACGGCGCGCGTGGCGGGAGGCGAGACTGAAATCGCCGATGCGCTGGAGGCGATGGAGTTCAGGCTTGTGCGGAGGGAACAGACGGCGGCGCATGGTGGGGATGGGTTGGAGCGGGTGTGGGAAAAACGGCTGTGAAGCGGAAGGGCGAAGAGAGATTGGCAACGGCAAATGAGCAACCGGAGATAAATGCACTGTCACCGTAACCGGGAGTTGACACATTGGTCACCCGGCAAGCACTGTCACCATCGGCTGGGTGAATAATGCAGAAGTCACTTTCCAAGGAATAAGTCATGACGGCTTGGTGGTTGCTTGCGGCTTCGTTGGCGGTGATTGTTTGGCTGCTTTTCAGACAGAGCAGGAGCAACGTCGCAGGAGAACACACATTCGAATTGCGGCTCGAACAAGAGCGGGTTCTAACCGCGCAGAAATTCTACTTGGAAACCCTTCGTCGGGAACTTGCTCAATTGATAATGGGTATGGGTCTCGAAACGTTTGAACGAGCCTTCTACAAGATGTGTGAATTTGAACGAGAAATGAGCGAAGCAGATAGTGAGAGGCGCGGAGTCGAGAAGGCGTTGTTGCTTCAGAAATATCCTAACCTCGAAAATTTTGACCTGATTGGGACACGGCACTTTGTTTCATATGACGGCGTGACTCGCGACAATGATATTGAAGACTTGGTTGAGCGTTATAAGGACATTAGCAGATTTCTTGCTCTCCTTCGTTTTGAGAAAAAGCCGACGGACCTTCCCGTCTATGGCGAAGAGGAAGTGAATGTCTTTGGTAGGCAAAATCAAGCCGCAAAGGACAAGAGGTTGCGCCATGAACTGGAAGAGGCAATGAAGCGATTCTACATTCATGCGCGTGCCGTCTCCAATGTTGAAAAGGCCCGCAATGAACATGAATATGAGGACGGAGAATTTCGAGTGGTCTCTTTGCTTCACGTTCCGGGGAGAAAATTCACGCCAGAGGTTCAGTATGGGATTTACTCAAAGAAATTGAATGAGTACGGACTGTTCTCATTCTTTGTCCACGATGAAGAAGGAAGCCCTTCGAAGACTTATGAACACTACGATCGCTCTGATAGTTCCTTCTCTGAAGAACTGCCGCTGCACGATTGATACATAAGGCGCAAGAGAACCGGCATGAATCAAAAGCGCATCGCCAGCATCGGGAAGCAAGCACTCATCTGGTTTGCAATCGTAGTTGCGGGCTTGGCCGGATGGGTTTTCAAGGACTACCTGGACGTGTCTCTCGGCACTTGGCTTCTGTTCATTGGCATGGCCATTTACATGCAATTTGCAATGTCGAAGCTAACTGAGCGGATAGGTTTGGAGCAGCTTCCGACCTTCGATGCAATCTTGGCCAACAACTCTGCCGAACCAATTGTGCCAAAGCATGAAGCATCGGGGGGCATACCCGCGAAAGGATGGGGTGTCTCTAAAAACGTCCATTTGTTCTATGGGCACTTTTCCAAGTTTGCCGATGTATTGAATGATTGGCTGAAGGATACGCCTTGGCGGCTTCAGGAAGAGGCTGAAACCGATGTAGGCACAATTGATGATGACGGTCCGGTCTATGGACGGCGCTACAGAATTTTCCACGGCCCGCGAATTGCCGGAAGGGTCTCACTCTCTGACGGCCTTGACTACTCTGAGGGCAATCCTTCGACTCATGCCTACGTCGAATTGCATGACGCCCGTAGCTATCACGCCGGAAGCATCATGGAATTTCTTGAGGGCCTAGGCCGTGTTGACAAACAGGATTCCCAAATCAGTCTCGTTCTGATTCAAGGT
>CAYOZR010000048.1:0-20521 GCA_964408555.1 uncultured Aestuariivirga sp. | reverse complement strand
ACCTTGTTCACGTTCTGGCCGCCCGCGCCCGAGGCGCGATAGGTGTCGATCTTGCAATCGCCCTCATCTATCTGGATGTCGATCTCGTCGTCGACCACCGGATAGGCCCAGGCGGACGCAAACGAGGTGTGACGGCGGGCGTTGGAATCATAGGGCGAGATGCGCACCAGGCGATGCACGCCGGATTCGGTCTTGAGCTTGCCGTAGGCGTTGTGGCCCTTGATCTGCAAAGTGCAGGACTTGATGCCGGCCTCTTCGCCCGGATGCTCGTCGAGAATGTCGATCTTGTAGCCGCTGCGATTGGCCCAGCGCGTGTACATGCGCATGAGCATCGAGGCCCAATCCTGGCCTTCGGTGCCGCCGGCGCCGGCATTGATCTGCAGATAGCTGTCGTTGGCATCGGCCTCGCCGGACAGAAGCGTTTCCAGCTCCTGGCTGGCGACTTCGTCCTTGAGCTTGAGCAGCGCCTTCTCGGCCTCGACGACGACCGATCGATCGCCTTCAAGTTCGCCCAGTTCGATGAGGCCGGTGCTGTCGGCGATCACACGCTCCAGGCCGAGAACCGTATTGATGCGGCTCTCCAGATCCTGACGCTTGCGCATGACGTCCTGGGCCTTCCGAGGATCGTTCCACAGCGACGGATCCTCGGCCCTGGCATTCAGTTCGGCAAGTCTCTTCTGGGCTGAATCCCAGTCAAAGATGCCTCCTCAGCAGTCCGATCGACTGCTGCATTTCATCGACGAGGCTGGCGATTTCGGCGCGCATGATTCCTATGGGTCCGGTTGCTTTGGAGACGGCTCAATAGAGGCCGCCGGTGCCGGTCGTCAACCGCCCTTCGCCGGACGCGGGTTGGCCGGGCGGGGGCTCGGGCTCGGGATCCAGGCCGCCTCCCTGGGCAAGTGTCGGGGCAATATCCTCGCCGTTGACGGGGAAGGCCGAGGGCGGCTCTTCACCCGGCTTGAAGGCTTCGAGGATGACGCCCGCCTCGCCGAAGATGCCGCGCTGGCCGGTCTTGGCGTCGATCGGCATCAGCTCGATGCCGCGCGGCACGCGGAATGGGGTTCCAGGCTTGCCGCGCAGCGCCAGGCGCATGAAATCGGCGACGATGGGGGCGGCCAACTCACCACCGGTGCGCCTTCTGCCCATCGGCGTCGGAGTATCGAAGCCGACATAGACGCCGACCGTGAGATCGGGCGAGAAGCCGATGAACCAGGCATCCTTCTCGTCATTGGAGGTGCCGGTCTTGCCGGCCACCGGCTTGCCGACGATCTTCAGCTTCTGGCCGGTGCCGCGTTCGACCACGCCCTCCATCATCGAGGTGATCTGGTAGGCGGTATAGGGGTTCATCACCTGCTCGCGCACGTCGAGGAGCTCGGGTTCGACATCCCCGGCGCTGAAGGTATCGGCCTTGCAGGCACTGCAATCGCGCTTGTCGTGCCGGAAAATCGTGCGGCCGTAGCGGTCCTGCACGCGGTCGATCAGCGTGGCTTCGACCTTCTTGCCGCCATTGGCGATGATGCTGTAGGCGGTGGTCATGCGCAACAGCGTGGTCTCGCCCGCCCCCAACGCCATGGCGAGATAACGGGGCATGTGGTCGTAAATGCCGAGACGTTCCGCCAAATCGGCGATCCTGGTCATGCCGAGATCGGCGGCGAGCCTGACGGTCATGACATTGCGCGACAGTTCGACGCCGCGCCGCAGGGTGGATGGGCCGAAGAACTCGTTCTGATAGTTCTTCGGTTTCCACACGCGGCCGTTGGGCTGATTGAACTCGACCGGCGCGTCGAGAATGACCGAGGCCGGCGTGTAGCCGTTGTCGAGGGCGGCGGCATAGACGATGGGCTTGAACGACGAGCCGGGCTGGCGCATCGCCTGAACCGCGCGGTTGAACTGGCTCTTGCCATAGGAGAAGCCGCCGACCAGCGACAGCACGCGGCCGGTGTGCGGGTCCATGGCGACGAGGGCCCCTTCCACATCCGGCATCTGCACGAGATGCCAGAGGGCGGCATCCTTGCTGGGCGCCACATAGATCACGTCGCCGGGGGCCAGGACCTCGCCGACCGCCTCGATCTCGGGCCCGAGCTTGCTGCCGTCGACATAGGCCCTGGCCCATTTGACGAGGGCCAGCGGCACGGATGCGGTTTCGCGCCCGGCAGCCAATTCGCCGGAGGCCAGCGTCTTGGGCTGCAGGCCCACTTTCGCCTGCTCCGCGCCCGCTTCCAGCACGACGGCAAGCCGCCAGGGGGCGACATCGGGCGGCACCGCGATCTTGCCGATCGCCGCGCCCCAATCGTCCGGCAGTTCGATCTTGCTCAAGGGGCCGCGATAGCCGCGCTTGCGGTCGAAGGCGATGAGGCCGCGGGCCAGCGCCTGGCGGGCGAAAATCTGCAGCTTGGGATCGAGCGTGGTGCGCACCGACAGGCCGCCCTTCTCCAGCTTGTCCTTGCCATAGAGGGCGATCAGTTCGCGGCGCACCTCCTCGGCGAAGGATTCGGCGGCGAAGAGCTGGGCGCCGAGGGGGCGCGGATCGACTCCCAAGGGTTTCGCCTGGGCCGCCTTCATCTCGGCTTCGGCGATGTAGCCGTTCTCGAACATCTGGCCGAGCACCCAGTTGCGCCGCTCGATGGCGCGTTCGGTCTGCTTGAAGGGATGATAATTGTTGGGGCCCTTCGGCAGGGCGGCCAGATAGGCCGACTGTTCGAGGGTGAGTTCGGAGAGCGGCTTGCCGAAATAATTGGTCGCGGCGGCGGCGACGCCGTAGGAGTTGAGGCCGCGAAAGATTTCATTGAGGTAGAGTTCGAGAATCTGGTCCTTGCCGAAGGCCTGTTCGATGCGCTGCACGAGGAGGGCCTCCTTGAGTTTACGCGCAATCGACTTCTCGTTCGACAGAAGAAAGTTCTTGGCGACCTGCTGGGTGATGGTCGAGGCGCCGACGATCTGGCCCTTGCCGGTGAGTGTCACCTGCGCATAGCGGAGGCCGGCGGCGGCGATGCCTTGCCAGTCGAGGCCGCCGTGCCGGTAGAAGGTCTTGTCCTCGGCCGAGATGAAGGCCTGGATGAGCTGCTTCGGAATCTGGTTCACCGGCACGAAAAGGCGGCGCTGTTCGGCATATTCGGCGAGCAGCGAACCGTCGGCGGCATGGATGCGGGTCATCACCGGCGGCTCGTAGAGCGCCAATTGCTTGTAATCGGGCAGGTCCTTGGAAACGTCCCAAATGATATAGGCGGCGGCCACGGCGGCGCCGATGAAGACCATGAATCCGGCCCCGAACAACCATCCCAAGAAACGCAACATCGCGAGGATCCGGCTCCACTCCGCCCCGGGGGCGGCAAAACGCTGAATTTGCCGACGTCCGATAACATATCCGGACGTCCGCGGCAGCTCTTTCGCTAGGGCGAGAATGTGGCCGCGGCGGGGCCGGGCGCGCTACTTGGTCCGGGCGGCGATCTCGGTGGAAAAGTACTGGTCGATCGCCCGGGCCACGGCGGCGGCCGTCTTGTCGCGCCAGCTCCGCGAATTGAGCAGTTCCTCGTCGGTTTTGCTGGAGAGATAGCCGAGCTCGACAAGTACCGAAGGCACGTCGGGGGCTTTCAGGACGACGAAACCGGCCGACCGCAGCGGCTTGCCGGTGAAGCCGGTGACGGCGCGCATTTCGGCCACCGCCTTCCTGGCGAAGAAGGCCGAACGGTTCTTCGATTCGCGCTGGACGAGATCGATGAGGATGCCGGTCACCTGCTCGTTCTCGGTCTCCAGATCGAGCCCGGCGATGATGTCGGCGCGGTTTTCCTTCTGGGCCAGCGCCTCGGCCTCGGCGTCGGAGGCCTTGTCGGAAAGCGTGTAGATGGTGGCGCCGCGGGCCGATTGGCCGCGCACCGTATCGGCGTGAATGGCAATGAAGAGATCGGCCTCGCGTTCGCGCGCCAGGCGGACGCGGTCCCGGAGCGAGACGAAGTTGTCGCCGGCGCGGGTCATCACCACATCATATCTGCCGTCCGCCTTGAGCTTCTGGCGAAGCGCATGGGCAAAGGCGAGGACGACGTCCTTTTCCCTGGTCTTATTGCGGCCGATGGCGCCGGGATCGATGCCGCCGTGGCCGGGATCGATGACCACCAGCTTGCGGCCATTCTTCGGCTTGGCCGCGACTTTTTTCTCCGCCGGAGACCGCGGCGGCAAGGCGGCCGCGGCGGATTGGGACTTGAGCGCCTCCGCCTTGTAGGTCTTGCGGAAAGCCGCTTCGCCGGTCTTGACCAGATCGACGACGAGACGGGCGGGCTGGCCCGCCTGCGGCCCGATCACAAACGATTTCTCGATCAGCACCGGACCCGACGTATCGATGACGATGCGGGCGCGGCCATTGTCGACGAGGCCGTAACGGAATTCGGTGATGAGCCCCCGCACCTTGCGGCCAGCGCCCGGCGGCAGGTCAAAGGAAACATCCGGCAGGTCGACGACCACCCGGTAGGGATCGGGAAGGACATAGACGCTAAAGCTCACAACCTGGGTGAGATCGGTCACGAAGCGGGTGCGGTTTTCATCGCCGCCCACCCGGGTTCCGGTGGCGACCGGCTCGCCGGCCAGCGCCGGCAGCGACCAGAGCAGCAGAAAGGCCAACAGCACTTGCCAAACGCGCGCGATCAGCGCAACTGGCGCTGGCATTTTGCCGTTCATGCCGGTCAATAGACCCATTGCCCGAATTCGCCCAGGTTCCCGCGTTGGGGTCAGGCTAGGCGCTGCTTGGTTAACCCTTGGTTTCCGGCGTGAGGCCGCCGGCCGGTCATCCGGCTTGCAAATCCGGGACGCCCTCCCTATTAAGGCCCTGTCTCCTCTGCGTCAGCATGCGATTCCGGGAGGATCGGCTGCCAGGGCGTCAGATTTCGCTTCGGACGGGGTCCGGATACAAAGTGTATCCCCTTCGAAAGCGCGACGGTAAGGGCGGCTTTCGAGCCGCCCCCCGTTGCCGGGCGGGCCGGTCCCGCCGGCAACACTGAGTTGAACCGTTCCGGCCGCATCGGCCGGGGCAAATGGAAAACGGGCATGATCCACGCCACGATGAAAGCGCTCCACGGCTTCCGGTTGCGACCGGCGGCCGGGCTTGCGCCAGCGATCATCGCACACCGTCATGTCGTGCCCCTATCGCGCCGCCTCGCCCGCAGGCTCTCCGCTGGATTCGCATCCGGAGCGGTGACCGGAGCAGCCGTGCCGCAGCGCCGCGCAAAGGAATATGAAACATGGGCAGCAAAATGCTCATCGACGCCACCCACGCGGAAGAAACCCGCGTGGTCGTGGTGCGCGGTACCCGCATCGAAGAATTCGATTTTGAAAGCGCCTCGCGCCGCCAGCTGAAAGGCAATATCTATCTCGCCAAGGTGACGCGCGTCGAGCCGTCGCTGCAGGCGGCCTTCATCGAATATGGCGGCAACCGCCACGGCTTCCTCGCCTTCTCGGAAATCCACCCGGATTACTACCAAATCCCGTTGGCCGACCGGCAGGCGCTGCTGCGCGAGCAGGAGGAAGAAGACGAGGCCCACCAGCGCGACGAAGACAACGACGGCAATGGCGATCACCCGCCGGCCGACGGGCCGAAGGCGGCGGCCCGGCCGTTTGCGGCGGAAAGCACCGAGCCTTCGTTCTCCGAGGATGCCGCAGCGGAGCCGCGGGAAGCGGAAAGCCCGGGAGGCGGCGACTCCGAAGTTCAACTCGAATCAGCCCCAGCGCCGGAACACGGCATCCCGGGCGATATGGGCAGCGGCATCGAGGTCGTCGATGAAGACCCGGAGAGCCAGAGAATCGAGCATGTCGGCGCCGAAGACGCCATGGAGGAGGTGCCGCAGCGACCGCGCCGCCAGCCGCGGCGCACCTACAAAATCCAGGAGGTCATCAAGCGGCGCCAGGTGATCCTGGTCCAGGTGGTCAAGGAAGAGCGCGGCAACAAGGGCGCGGCGCTCACCACTTTCCTGTCGCTCGCCGGACGCTATTGCGTTCTTATGCCGAACACCGCCCGCGGCGGCGGCATTTCGCGCAAGATCACCGATGCCGGCGACCGCCGCCGCCTCAAGGAAGTGGCGCGCGACGTCGAAGTTCCCAAGGGCATGGGCCTGATCGTGCGTACCGCCGGGGCGCAGCGCACCAAAACCGAAATCAAGCGCGACTACGACTATCTGATCCGGCTTTGGGAGAGCGTGCGCGACCTGACACTGTCGTCGACGGCGCCGGCGCTGGTCTACGAGGAAGGCAGCCTGATCAAGCGCGCCATCCGCGACCTTTACTCCAAGGACGTCGACGACGTGAGCGTCGAGGGCGAGCCGGCATACCGTGAAGCCAAGGACTTCATGAAGATGCTGATGCCGTCGCACGCCAAGAACGTGAAGCTTTACAAGGACACGCGGCCCCTGTTCTCGCGCTTCCAGGTCGAAACCCAGCTCGATGGGCTGTATTCGCCGACCGTCACGCTGCCGTCCGGCGGCTACATGGTGATCAACCAGACGGAAGCGCTGGTGTCGGTCGACATCAACTCGGGCAAGGCGACGCGCGAGCACAATATCGAGGACACGGCGCTGAAGACCAACATCGAGGCCTCCGACGAAATCGCCCGGCAATTGCGGTTGCGCGACCTCGCCGGCTTGATCGTCATCGACTACATCGACATGGAGGAAAAGCGCAACAACCGGGCCGTCGAGCGCCGCCTGAAGGAGGCGCTGAAGGACGACCGGGCCCGCATCCAGGTCGGGCATATCAGCCATTTCGGACTTCTGGAAATGTCGCGGCAGCGGCTGCGGCCGGGCTTGCTGGAAGGATCGTCACGCACCTGTCCGCATTGCGAGGGCCGCGGCATCGTGCGCTCGGTTTCGTCCTGCGGCCTGTCGGTTCTGCGGGCGATCGAAGAGCATTTGATCAATCGCAAGGCGGAAAATCTGACGGTCAAGGCCAACCGCGAAATCGCCTTCTATATCCTCAACGACAAGCGCGATCATCTCCTGTCGATCGAGCAGGCCTACGGCATTTCGGTGTTCATCGTGCCGAGCGACGAGGTGAAGGGATCGCAGGCGGCGATCGAGCGCGCCGGCGAACGCAGCCTTCCGGCGCGGCGCATTCAGGCAGCTCCGATCAAGATCGATTCCGCCTTTAGAGAGGAAGAGGCAGAGACCGAAGCGGCGGCCGAGGAGCCGGCCGAAGCGGAAGAGAGCGAAGTTGCCGCCGAACCGGCTACGGAGCGGCCCGGGCGCAGCGAAGGCGAAGAGCGTGGCGAACGCGAGGATCGCGAAGACGGCGGCAAACGGCGGCGGCGTGGCCGGCGGGGCGGCCGGCGGGGCCGGGAGCACGATGACAGGCGCCCGCTTCCCGGGGCGTCTGGCGGGGTTCCAGGCCTCGGCGCCCAGCCAGGCATCGAGTCCGAGAGCGAGGAACGCGGCGAAGCTCCGCAACCCTGGGAACCGGAAAGCAATGGCGGCGACGGCGCGCCGTCCGGTGAAGTCGAAGGCGGCGAGCGGGTCCAAGAGGCGCAGAGCCGCGGACGTGGCCGCCGCCGCGACCGCTGGGGCCGCGACCGTGACCGTACTCGCGATCACCGGGAACCCCGCGACGGCCGCGAACACCGGCCGCGCGAGGCACACGGCGCGGAAGTTCAGGGTGAGGCAGTGGCGGAATCGCCGGCTCCCGCACCGGCGCCAAGACCGGCCGCCATTGCCGTACCGGAGCCCGCACCGGCGGCCGAGGAGGCCCAGCCGCGCAAGTGGCAGCCGCCCGCCCCGACGGTGACGCCGGCGGCGGTCGAGCGCAAGGCAGGCTGGTGGAGCAAACGCTGACGGTGATCGGATTCGCCGGGCCTCAAACTCGCCTCAATTGACCGCGATTGAGGCGTACACGCCTGAACCCGAGTTGTGCGAACGCTGCCATGCGCAGGATTTTCAATGCCATAGTCGCGCTGGCGCTGGTTGTCGCCACGGTGGCGCCCGCGCAGGCACAGCCGGCGAGTGGGTCCGCCGGGCCGCCGCTCATCCGCGATGCCGAGATCGAGGGCCTGATGCGGCTCTATACCAGGCCGATATTCAAGGCGGCGGGCATCAATCCGGGATCGGTCAAGGTCTATCTGATCAACGATCCGCGCATTAACGCTTTCGTGGCGGGTGGGCAGCGCATCTTCATCAACACCGGCCTGCTCGCCCAGGCAAAAACCCCGAATGAAGTGATCGGGGTTCTGGCGCACGAGACCGGACATATTGCCGGAGGCCACCTGGCACGGCTCGGCATCGAGCTCGACCGGGCCAGCGCCACCGCCATCATCGGTACGCTGCTCGGCGCCGCCGCCATGGTGGGCGGCGCCATGGCCGGCGAAGGCGAAGCGGCCAAGGCGGGGCAAGGCGTGATGCTCGGCTCCCAAGGCCTCGCCCAGCGCAACATTCTGTCCTACCAGCGCGCCATGGAATCGGCGGCGGATCAGGCGGCGCTGAAATATCTCAGTGCCACCGGCCAATCGGCGGGGGGCATGCTCAATCTGTTCGAGAAGCTCGCCAACGAGTCGATCGCCTCGGTGCAAGATGTCGACCCTTACGTGCTGTCGCATCCAATGCCCTTCGACCGCATCCGCAACCTCGAAATCGCAGCGAAGAAGTCGTCGAATTTCGGCAAGAAAGATCCGCCCGAACTCATACTTCGCCACCAGTTGATGCAGGCGAAGCTCACCGGGTTCCTGCAGCCGCCGCAGACCGTCTTCCAGCGCTACCCCGCTTCCGACACTTCGCTGCCCGCCCGTTATGCGCGCGCCATCGCCATGTTCCGCAAGGGCGACATGAAGAACGCCCTGCCGGTGCTCGACGGCCTGATCGCGGACCTGCCGCAGAACCCCTATTTCTGGGAACTGAAAGGCCAGGCCCTGCTGGAGGGCGGCGCGCCGGCCAAGGCGGTGGCGCCGCTGCGCCAGGCCAACAAGCTCCTGCCCACCAATGGGCTCATCCAGATCATGCTGGCGCAGGCATTGCTCGGCAGCGAGAGCCGTGCCGACGCGGAAGCCGCCCTGAAGGCCCTGCGGGCGGCCAAGAAAACCGAACCGGACACCCCGCAGCTCTACAAATTCATGGCGACGGCCTATGGCCAGCTCGGCGACATTCCGCGCGCCGAACTGGCAACGGCGGAGGCCGCCTGGCTGCAGGGCGACCGGGAACTGGCGGCGGAAAAGGCCAAGCTCGCCGCCACCATGTTCAAGACCGGAACGCCGGAATGGCAGCGCGCCAACGATATTTTGAATTTCGCGAGCCGGAAGTGAGATGGACCGCCGGGCCGTTCTCGGGCATTGTATCGCATCGGAGAGGTTAACCATGTTGCGTGCGTATAGATTATTGCCGATGGCCGCCGCCTTGCTGCTGCCTCAGGCGGCCTCGGCCGGAGAATTCACCGACAAGCAGCGCGACGAGATCGGCACGATCGTGCGCGAATATCTGCTGCAGAATCCCGATGTGCTGATGGAGGTGAGCCAGGAACTGGAACGCCGCCAGCAACTCGCCGAAGAAGATCAGCGCAAGCAAGCGCTCACCGCCAATGCCGCGGAAATATTCCACAGCCAAGCCGATCTGACCGCCGGCAACCCGCAGGGCTCGGTCACCATGGTCGAGTTCTTCGACTACAATTGCGCCTGGTGCAAGAAGGGCGTGCCGGAGGTGCTGAAGCTCATCGACACCGACAAAGACTTGCGCTTCGTGCTCAAGGAATTTCCGATCTTCGGCGAGGATTCCGAATACGCGGCGCGCGCCGCGCTCGCCTCGCGAGCCCAGGGGAAGTATTGGCCCTTCCACCTCGCCATGTTGCAGCACGAAGGCAAGGTCACCAAGCAGGCGGTCGATGAAATCGCCGCCGCGCAGGGCCTCGACATGGCCAGGCTCAAGGCCGACATGGACGCCCCGGCCATTGCCGACACGATCGCCCGCAACCAGGCGCTGGCCCGTACGCTGGCGATCACCGGCACGCCCGCCTTCGTCGTCGATACCAAGATCATCCCGGGATATCTGCCGCATGACGGGCTGCTCGCCGCAGTCAAGGAAGTGCGCGACGCCGGCGGCTGTTCCATCTGCTGAGCGCAATCCACAGGGAAGGCCCGGCCCGCTTCCATGGGCGGCGGGGACCGCCTATAAGCCAAAATAGAAAACCCGGACACACCAGGTTGCCATGAAACCGGTCTTCATCCTCAACGGCCCCAACCTCAACATGCTCGGCAGCCGGGAGCAGACCGTTTACGGTTCGGAAACGCTTGCCGATCTCGAAGCGCGCTGCGCCACGCGGGCCAAGGCCCTGGGGCTGGCAACCGATTTCCGCCAGAGCAATCTCGAGGGCGAGCTGGTCGGCTGGATCCAGGAAGCGCGATCGAAGGCGAGCGGAATCATTCTCAATGCCGCCGCCTACACCCACACCTCGATTGCGCTGCACGACGCGCTGAAGGCGGCGGACGTGCCGGTGATCGAGGTGCATCTCTCCAACATCTACCGGCGCGAACCGTTCCGCCAGCACAGCTACGTCTCGCCGGTGGCGGTGGGCGTCATTTGCGGCTTCGGCGGACACGGCTATGAACTGGCGCTCGATGGGCTCGCTCATCATCTCAAGACAGCAAGGAAGAGTTAGAGGATGTCCCGCAAGAAGCCATCGCCGGCGGCAGCCGCCAAGAACCGTCCGGAACTCGATCTGATCCGCTGCCTCGCCGGAATTCTGAACGACGCCGGCCTCACCGAGATCGAGCTCGATCAGAAGGGCACGCGGGTGCGGGTCTCACGCGCCACGACCGCCGTAGCGGGCGTGGCAGCGCCAATGCCGGTCCATGCGCCGGTGGCGCACCATCATGGCGCCGCGGCGGCGAAGGCGCCGGAAGCCGACCATCCGGGCACGGTGAAATCGCCGATGGTGGGCACCGTCTATCGCGCGTCAACGCCGGAGGCCGCCGCCTTCGTCGAGGTGGGAAGCGAAGTGAAGCAGGGCCAGACCCTCCTGATCATCGAGGCGATGAAGACGATGAACCAGATCCCGGCGCCGAGGGCCGGCAAGATCACCCACGTCTTCGTCGAGAACGGCCAGCCGGTCGAGTTCGGCGAGCCCTTGGTGGTGATCGAGTAATCCATGTTCGACAAGATCCTCATCGCCAATCGCGGCGAAATCGCCCTGCGCGTGCTGCGCGCCTGCCGGGAACTGGGAATCCAGACGGTGGCCGTGCATTCCACCGCCGACGCCGAGGCGATGCATGTGCGGCTTGCCGACGAAAGCGTGTGCATCGGCCCGCCGCCCGCCCGCGACAGCTATCTCAACATCCCGGCGATCGTGGCGGCCTGCGAGATCACCGGCGCCGAGGCGGTGCATCCGGGCTACGGATTTCTCTCGGAGAACGCCAAATTCGCCGAAATCCTCACCGAGCACGGGCTCAAATTCATCGGGCCCAGCGCCGAGCACATCCGCACCATGGGCGACAAGATCGAGGCCAAGCGCACGGCGAAGCAACTGGGCATTCCGGTGGTTCCGGGCTCGGAAGGCGGCGTAGCGGACGCCGAGGACGCCAAGCGCATCGCCAAGGCCATCGGCTATCCGGTCATTATCAAGGCAACCGCCGGCGGCGGCGGCCGCGGCATGAAAGTGGTGCGCTCGGCGGCCGATCTCGAGATCGCCATGAGCACGGCGCAGGCCGAGGCCAAGGCCGCCTTCGGCAACGGCGACGTCTATATCGAAAAATATCTGGAGAAGCCGCGCCACATCGAAATCCAGGTGCTGGGCGACGGCCAGGGCCGCGCCATCCATCTGGGCGAGCGCGATTGTTCGCTGCAGCGCCGCCATCAGAAAATCCTCGAGGAGGCGCTTTCGCCCGCCCTCAATGCGGCGCAGCGCGAGGACATCGGCGACCGCGTCGCCAAGGCCATGGCCACACTCAGTTATGAAGGCGCCGGCACGGTCGAGTTTCTCTACGAGAACGGCGAATTCTATTTCATCGAGATGAACACGCGGCTGCAGGTCGAACATCCGGTGACCGAATCGATCACCGGCCTCGATCTGGTGCAGGAACAAATCCGCGTCGCGGCCGGAACCGAGCTGCAATACCGCCAGGAAGACATCGTCTTTTCCGGCCACGCCATCGAATGCCGCATCAACGCGGAGAACCCCACCACCTTCGCGCCCTCGCCGGGCCGCGTCGACGCGGTGCATTTCCCCGGCGGCCTCGGGGTGCGCGTCGATTCCGCGCTCTATGCCGGGTACCGCATTCCGCCCTATTACGACAGCCTGATCGGCAAGCTCATCGTCTTCGGCAAGACGCGCACCGAATGCATGATGCGGCTCAAGCGGGCGCTCGGCGAATTCGTCATCGAAGGAGTGGAGACGACGGTCCCGCTGTTCCAGCAATTGCTGGCCGAGCCCGACATCATCGACGGACACTACGACATTCACTGGCTGGAGCATTATCTCGCCCGGAATGCCTGATGACCACGATCACGCCCCACATCCTGCTCAGGGCCTATGCGGCCGGCATTTTCCCGATGGCGGAGAGCGCCGAAGACAATGCGCTCTACTGGATCGAGCCGGAGGAACGCGGCGTCATTCCGCTGGACGGCCTGCATGTTTCGCGCTCGCTGCGCCGACGGGTGCGGCAGCGGCGATTTGAAATCAGAATCGACAGCGATTTTGCCGCGGTGATCGCGGTTTGCGCCGCCAAGACGGCGGAGCGCAAGACCACCTGGATCAACAGCCGCATCCGCTCCCTCTATACGCAGCTGCACAAGATGGGATGCTGCCATTCGGTGGAGTGCTGGCGCGACGGCCGCCTGGCGGGCGGGCTGTATGGCGTGCGCATCGGGGCGGTCTTCTTCGGCGAAAGCATGTTCTCGCGCGAAACCGACGCCAGCAAGGTGGCGCTGGTGCATCTGGTGGCGCGGCTCAGGGCCGGCGGCTTCCAGTTGCTCGATGCGCAATTCGTCAATCCGCATCTGTCGCGTCTCGGCGCCGCCTCCGTGGCCAAGGGCGATTATCACCGGCGGCTCGAGCCGGCGCTCGCGGCCGATGCCGATTTCCACCGCTTCACCGGCGACGACGATCCAGAATTGGTGCTGAAACTGGCGCTGGCCGGTCAGTCTTCCGGCTCGCCGCCTTCGATCTGATTGCGCAGCGTCGAGAGATCGGGCGTATCCTCGACCACCGGCGCCGGCGCCTTGGGATCGCGGCAGCCGGTCAGCCATACGTCGTAGATGGGATGCTCCACCGCATTGAGGCCGGGGCTTTCGGCGAACATCCAGCCGGAAAATATCCGCTTGCGGGCATTGTCCGCTTCGATCTCGTCGACCTCGACGAAGGAGCCGGTCTTGGGTTCCTCGGTCGCGGGCCGCGAATAGCAGGCATCGGGCTTGACGATCAGACCGCCGAAACGCTTTTCCTCGCCGATGGCGATCTCGAAGGTCGTGGTGAGGCCGGTAATCTTGTCGAGCCCGTTGAAGACGGCGATGGGATTGGCGACGCGCTCGGCCGCAGCCGGACCCGCCAGCGCCGTCAAGGCCGCGACGAAGGGGAGCAGCCGTTTCACTGTTTCACCGCCTCGACGCGCAGGCGCACATAGTCGGCGGTCCAGTTGCCGCGCGCGTCGCAGAGCGCCGGACGCAGCAAGTCCTCGACTTCGGCAACGATCGCCTCCGCCTCGCCTCCAAACTGCGCGAAGAACGGCTTGCGGAAAAGCTTGAGCCAGGCGCCCATGCCGGTCTTGAGCGGTGTCGGCCGCGGAAACAGGCCGATGCGTCTCACGTCAAATCCGAATTTTGCCAGCATGGTGCGATAGACATCCACCGAAGGAAAGAACCACGGCCCCGCCAGGGATCGATCGCCGCCGCGCCGCATGGCCGTGGCCCGCATCGCGGTAACGATCGCCGCGACATTACCATGCCCGCCGAATTCGGCGACAAAGCGGCCGCCCGGCTTGAGAGCGCGGTGCACGCCGGAGACCACCTTCTCCGCGCCGGTCATCCAATGCAACGCCGCGTTGGAGAAGACGGCATCGAACTCGGTGTCGAATTCCAGGGCTTCGCCATCCATGCGGCGGACGTCGAGGCCGCGGGCGCGGGCCGCGGCCAGGAACTCCTCGCTGACATCGACGCCGGTGACGATGGCGCCGGCGCGCGCCAGTTCCGCCGTCAGGACACCATCGCCGCAGCCAAGATCGAGAATGCGCTCGCCCGGCCCGGGTGCCAGCCACTCGAGCACCGCGCCGGCCAAGTCGGAGACGAAGCGCGCATGGGCCTCATAAGTATCGGGCGACCAGCTTTGCCCGCGGGCCGGCTCGGCCTCGACCGCCATCATTGCGTCTGGTTGTCGGGCGGCGTCTGGCTGTCCGGCGGCGTCCCGCCGCCGTCCTTTCCGCCCGTCTTCTCGAACATGGCCTGGCTGATCAGCGACCAGATATCAACCGCGCCCTGGGTGGACGTAATAACACCGCCATCGGCAAGCACGGTTTCGGCACCGCCGGGCTCGAGAGCGATGAAGCGCGATCCGAGGAGGCCTTCCGCCGTCACCTTGGCGGTGGTGTCCTCGGTCAATTTCAATTGCGGATCGATGCTCATGGTGATGACGGCCTGGAAATTCTCGTAGTTCAGTACCTGGGTCACGACCGTGCCGATCTTGACGCCGGCCATGCGCACGTCGGTGCCGACATTGATACCTTCGGCATTGTCGAATTCGGCGCTCACCCGGTAGCCGCCGCCCCTGCCCTGGCCCGAGGCCGTGTAGGCGAACAGGAAGAAGGCCGCGGCGATGACGACCACGGCCGCGCCGATCAGGGTTTCAACCGTCGAGTTCTTCATTTCGCGTCTCCGCTTTCACCGCTCCATCTATCGCGGCCAAGGGATTCGGGACAACCGCCAAAATGCGGCTCGCTTCAGTCACTCATTCGGGCTTCCAAGCCTGATAGTCGGGTTCGGCGGCGGCCGGGCGGACCGATCCCACGATACTGCCCGGCGGCCTATAGGCGGCGGCGGAGCCAGTCAGATTGGCCTGGTGCGGCAACTGCCAGTCGCGCGGGATATAGGTTTCCCGGGAGGGCGGCGTGGCGGTGCGGTGATGAATCCAGCCATGCCAGCCGGGCGGAATGGCCGAGGCTTCGGCATAGCCGTTGTAGATCACCCAGCGGCGCTCGGCGATCGAATCGGGAATCGCCGATTTCGCCCGGTAATAGCGGTTGCCGAATTCGTCGGTGCCGACGAACTCACCCTTGCGCCAGGTGAAGAACCGCGTACCGAGCGTCTGGCCGTTCCACCAGGTGAAAAACTGCTTGAGAAATTGCATGGCGGTTGGCGCTTTCGTGTCTTCGAAACGGCGCGGAATATGGCGGAAGGCGAGGGCTTCGTCCAGTGCGCAGAATGGCCGTCAGGGGCGTGCCAGAATGAGCGCCTGGGTCGACTCTTCGACGGCGTATTCGGCAACGACCGTGAGCTTCGGCGAGGCGGCAAGGCTCCGCAACACCGCAGTAGCTTCGGCACCGGCGGCGGGGAGCGGCGCCGGAACGGCGTAGAGGTGGAAGCGTTTGCGCAATTCCTCGTCGGTCAGGCTGACCAGAAAGACGCCCTGCCCGGCACCGATTTCCAGATCGGTCTTGTAGACCCGCACCACCTGCCGGCGCCCGGCATTGCCGGAAACCGGACGAATCATGGTGAGTTTGGCTTTCAGGCCCTCATGCAAGGCGGGCCGGGGCATGACTTCGGCCAATGCCGCATTGGGATTGAGATAGGGAATGGCGTCGCGCCATGTCCATTTCGGCGTCTCGGTCCAGCCCGAGGCTGCCAGAGCATCGCGCAGCGGTTCGACGCTGCCCGCCCATTGGGCGAGAAAGACCTCCTCGGTCTTGCCGGCAAGATCGATGCGCCGCGGCGGCAGCCGTTTCCAGCCACCGTCCAGCCATTGCGTCATATCGATGCGCTGAGTGAGTTGGCGCGGCGCATAAGCCGTTTCGGCCTCGCCATAGTCCACAGAAACGTGCAGCGCACCGGCCACGACGAAGGCAAGCAGCGCCACGCCGAAGAGGCCGAGCGGCATGATGCGGCGGGGCGGAATTGCCTCGATCGCCACGGCGAAGGCCGCCGCCATGACGGCGCCGAACAGCAAGCCACCGGCGACATCGGAGAACCAATGGGCGCCGAGATAGACGCGCGAGTAGGCAATGGCGATGACGGCGATGCCGCAGGTGGCATAGACGACGGCCCGGCCCCAGCGGCCCATGGAGTGGCTGACCAGCACCGCCAATATGCCGAAGATGAGCATGGCCATGGTGGCATGACCGGAGGGAAAACTGAACATTTCGGCGCCACCGTAGAGTTCGATCGGGCGCGGCCGCTGGATGCCGTATTTAAGGACGGGCACGAAAATCTTGCCGGCAATGATGGCAATTGCCGCCGCGATGGCGCCACGATAGGCCCGGCGCCAAGCCAGCCAGGCGACGATCACCACGGCCATCACAGTCAGCACCGCGCCATCGCCCAGCATGGTGATGGTAATCATGATTTCGTCGGCGGGCGCGTTGCGCATCTCCTTCATGAGATTGAAGAGCGAGACATCGATGTTGGAAACGGCATCGCGCGCCATGAGGCCGGTTGCCATGTCCACCAGCCCGATGATTCCGGTGACGAACACCGCGGCGAACAGCACGATCAGCAGCGAGCGTGGATT
Source organism: uncultured Aestuariivirga sp. (assembly GCA_964408555.1). Classification (GTDB taxonomy): domain Bacteria; phylum Pseudomonadota; class Alphaproteobacteria; order Rhizobiales; family Aestuariivirgaceae; genus Aestuariivirga. The sequence goes on along the minus strand of CAYOZR010000048.1, from coordinate 3,865 downwards.
GTCCGGCGCCACGGCGCGGCCGAAGCGGCGCATGGAGCGGCTCTGCCTCGATTTCGCCCAGTTCGAAATGTTGCCGAGCAAGTGGCTCAGAAACGGCGAGAGCCCGGCAGCGGCCAGGCGGATGAGATAGCCCGCGACGGCGAGAATGACGAGGAGCAGGAGCAGCACGAAAACCAGCCTGCCGCTCAATTCGCCGGCCAGCGCCAGTCCCGTGCCCAGCAACATGCCGGGGAAGATATGGGACGCCGCCCAGACCAGGCCGGAGGAGAAATTGATGGCGGCGAAATAGGCCTGGCCCATGCCCAACATGCCGACAATGCCGGGAACCACCGCTTTAACGCCCGGCACAAAGCGGCCGACGGCGATGCTCTTGCCGCCGTGACTGCGGACGAAATCCTCGCCCCGCGCCACCAGCTGCGGATAGCGGTTGAGCGGCCACATGGTCTTGAGCCGCTCGCCGAAGAACCGTCCCGCCCAATAGGAAATCTGATCGCCGACGATGGCACCGGCCGTGGCCGCCAGGAACACCGGCCAGAATTCCAGGTGCCCGGTGCCGATCAACATGCCGGCGCCGACCAGAACGGCGGTCGAGGGCACGAACAGGCCGATGATCAGCAGCGCCTCACCCAAAGCGATGAGGAAGACGATGGCGATGGCCCATCCGGGATTCTGACTGAAATAATCGAGGTAGGGCTGGATGTAGTCCATGTCCTGAGGCGCGTCCTTGGGGCCTGCCGGTTAAGGTTCAATTTGGGCCAGTATTGGGCGGCAAGGCTAGAATGATTCGCGCTGCGGGGCCGTTAACGCCGCGGGACGGATGGGGCAGGCGGCGCGGTACATGAATTTTCCCGTCACGGCACCTGATGGTAGGGATTATCCGCCCCGGACTGGCGCTCCCCGCAAGGCGTGGGCGGCAGGGGCCGCGCCCCACCCGCTGCCTGCTCCAATGCCACCGCGGCCGGATGATCTTCCATCCAGTCGTCATGGCCTTCCCAATTCATCGCCGGCGCGGGAAGGGGCCAGGAGAGCAGCGCCAACAGGAGCGTCAACTTCATCGAGCAATCATAGTCCGATGCCGCTTACGGCGCCAGCCTAACAGGCAATATGTCTTGGCCGGGCCGCGATCCTTGCCCCATAGTCGGGCAATGAGTCCAAGCGCCGCCCCCGCCTCCTTCAAGCCGAGAATTCTCCTGTGGGCCGGGTATGCCGCCATGTGCCTCGGCATGTTCATGGCGATCCTCGACATTCAGATCGTCATTACCTCCTTGCCGGTCATCCAGGATGCACTCGGCATCGGCGCCGACCGGATGAGCTGGGTGCAGACCACCTATCTGATCGCCGAAATCATCGCCATTCCGCTGACCGGCTTGCTGACGCGGGTCCTTTCCATGCGGCGGCTGTTCGTGGGCGCCATCGCAATCTTCACGCTGGCTTCGATCGGCTGCGCTTTCAGCGGTGGATTCGGATCGCTGATCCTGTGGCGAATATTGCAGGGTTTTGCCGGAGGCGTGCTCATTCCTCTGGTGTTCTCGGCGATTTTCCTGCTGTTCGAGCGCGGCTTCCAGCAGACGCTGGCGACCACCATGGGCGGCGTGCTGGCGGTGATGGCACCGGTGCTCGGCCCCATCACCGGCGGCTGGATCACCGAGAATTATTCCTGGCAATGGCTGTTCCTCATCAACGTCGGGCCGGGAGCGGTGACGCTGCTGCTTGGCCTCGCCTGCCTGCCGCGCGAGACCGGGAGGTTTTCGCTTCTCAAGCATCTCGATTGGATTTCGCTCGTCCTGATCGCGGCGGCCCTCGCCGCCCTGGAGATCGGTCTCAAGGAGGCGCCCGATCGCGGCTGGGCATCGGCGGTGGTGTTGGGACTTTTCGCTATTGTCACCGTGGCGGGCTATCTGGCGGTTAGAAGGCCGGCGCCGGTCATCGACTTCGCGCTGCTCGGCGACCGCAATCTCGCCTATGGCTGCGCCCTGAGCTTCATTCTCGGCGTAGGGCTCTTCGGTTCGGTCTATCTGATGCCGGTGTTTCTCGCCTTCGTGCGCGGTCACGGGCCCATCGACATCGGCCTCGTCATTCTGGTGACCGGCATCGCCCAGCTCGTCACCGCACCGATCGCCGTGCAGCTCGACCGCCACTGCAGCGCGAGGCTTCTGTCGGTGGTGGGCTTTGCCTGTTTTGCCTTGGGGCTTGGGCTCAGCGGCTTCCAGAGCCGCGCCACCGACTATGACGAGATGTTCTGGCCGCAGGTGGTGCGCGGCGGCTTCGTGGCGCTGTGCATCCTGCCGCCGGTCCGTTTCGCGCTCGGCTTCCTGCCGCTCGACCGCGTCAGCGATGCCAGCGGCCTGTTCAATCTCTGCCGCAATCTCGGCGGGGCCATCGGGATCGCGCTCATCGATACGATCATGTTCACGCGCGGCCCCGAACACGCCGACCGGCTTGTGGAGCAGATCAAGAGCGACCCCGCCGGCGCGGCGGCGGCCCTCGGCATCGGCACGGATGAACTGCCCGATCCCGACGATCCCCTGGGCCTCGTCGCCATCATGGACGTGATCGAGCAGACGAGCCTCACCCTGGCGATCAACGAGGCCTGGCTGATGCTGGCCGCGATCACGGTCATGGGACTCGGCCTCCTGTGGGTGATGGGTCCGATTCGCGGCTCACTACCGCCCCGTCCCGGCAATCACAAGGCGAGCTGACGGCCAGGCTGCGCCCGGCAGATGAGGCTGTTAACCGGTTGTTAACCAAAAAAATATTCCCGGTAGGCAACGCCGTTTGCCCTTGACCGCACCGGAGGCGATGAAGAGTCGCGCCGCGGTCTCCGGGTGGCGCGCAAATAAGTCCAAGAAACCCTTGAGCTTCCGGCGAGAATCGGATCGACTGCGACTTATCCACAGAAGGCGTCAGGCTGTGGACACCAGATATTGTGGTAAGCTTTCATTAATACACTAGCCATTGACGCCGAATTGGGTCTGTAATAGTTTTATCATCAAGGTTGACGGGCGGAGATACGGGGCGGGTTCCGGGTCTCCACAGAGTAAAAACTCAAGGACAAAAAGGCCGGATATCCGGGGGGCGGCGGCTTCGCGGGCAGGCAGTTTGTGTCGTCAAACGCGGGTGAAGGAAGCTCCGTGGGTGCTGTGCGCCCGCGGCAACACTGAAGAGCAAGAGAGGGATCTGCCATGCGCATCGAGCGCCGCTACACCAAAGCCGGTCAGGACGCCTATGCGGAGATCGAATTCCGCAAGGCCGTCAGCGAGATCAAGAACCCCGACGGTTCGGTGGTCTTCCGGCTCGATGGCATCGAAGTGCCGGCCGCCTGGAGCCAGGTGGCCACCGACATCCTGGCGCAGAAATATTTCCGCAAGGCCGGCGTGCCGGCAGCACTCAAGCGCGTCGAAGAGACCGGCATTCCCGCGTGGGCTTGGCGCTCGGTTGCCGATGAAGAGGCACTCGCCGCGCTTCCCGAAAAGACCCGCATCACCGGCGAGCGCAGCTCCCAGCAGGTGTTCGACCGGCTGGCCGGCACCTGGACCTATTGGGGCTGGAAGGGCGGCTATTTCGACACGGAGGACGATGCGCGCGCCTTCCAAGACGAGCTCCGCCACATGCTCGCCACCCAGAAATGCGCCCCCAACAGCCCGCAATGGTTCAACACCGGCCTGCATTGGGCCTATGGCATCGACGGCCCCGGCCAGGGCCATTATTACGTCGATTTCAAGACCGGCCTGCTGACCTCCTCGGCCTCGGCCTATGAGCACCCGCAGCCCCACGCCTGCTTCATCCAGTCGGTCGCCGACGACCTCGTGAACCAGGGCGGCATCATGGATCGGTGGGTTCGCGAGGCGCGTCTGTTCAAATACGG